>NZ_JBEPAM010000086.1:0-17045 GCF_040298605.1 Kitasatospora sp. NPDC001527
TGCAGGGGGGACCCTGTGGGAGAGTAGGACGCCGCCGAACAAATTGTGAGAGAACCCCCGCCGGTATTCCGGCGGGGGTTCTCTGCGTTTCCGGGTCAGAGCGCCAGCTTGAAGCCGACGTGCGAGGGGACGAAGCCGAGGCGCTCGTAGAAGCGGTGCGCGTCGGTACGGGTGGCGTCGGAGGTGAGCTGGACCAGGTCGGCGTCGAGTTCGCGGGAGCGGTCGATCGCCCACTGGATCAGCCGGCCGCCCAGGCCGGTGCCGCGTTCGTCGGCGTGGATGCGGACGGCCTCGATGACGGTGCGGGTCGAGCCCTTCCGGGAGAGGCCCGGGATGACGGTCAGCTGCAGGGTGCCGATGGTCCGGCCGGCGCGTTCGGCGACCACCAGGTGCTGGTGCGGGTCGGCGTCGATGCACGCGAAGGCGGTGCGGTAGGGGGCGAGGTCGCCGGGGCTCTCGCGGGTGGCGCCCAGCGGGTCGTCGGCGAGCATGGCCACGATGGCCGGCAGGTCGTCGCCGGTCGCCCGGCGGATGATCAGGTCGGTCTGGTCGGTCATGATCACACTCTAGGAGGCCCTGGGAGGCCCCTGGAGGGCCGGATGGCGTGATCGGGCGTCAGGAGCCCGGCGGGGCGCTGGTGATGACGGCGAAGACGGCTCCGTGCGGGTCGACGAGCTGGCCCAGCCGGCCGACGCCGTGCACGTCCGTGGCGGGGATCCGGACGGTCGCGCCGAGGCGTTCGGCGGTGGCGAGCCGGGCGTCGACGTCGGGGACCTCGACGTAGGGGAGCCAGTGCGAGGAGGTGCCGGCGGCGGTCTGCTCGGGGCCGAGCTGCATGATGCCGCCGTGGGCGTCCTCCGTGCCGCCGCCGGGCGGGGTGAGCACGGTGTACATGACCTCGCCGACCGGGACGTCCTGCTCCTGCCAGGCGAAGACGGTGCGGTAGAAGGCCTTGGCCGCTTCGGCGTCGACGCTGTAGCACTCCGTCCAGCAGAGGCTGCCGGCCCCGGCGACGGTGTCCAGGCCGCGGACGTCGTGCGGCTGCCAGACCGCGAAGTCGGCGCCGGTGGGGTCGGTGTAGCCCGCCATCCGGCCGCTGGTGAAGACGTTGAACGGGGCGAAGCGGACCCGGCCGCCGGCCTCGCGGACCAGCTCCGTGGTGCGGTCGGCGTCGAGGGTGCAGAAGTAGACGGTCCAGGCGGGGCGGGCGTGGGTGTCGGTGAACGGGCCGAGGGCGGCGACCGTCCGGCCGTCCTGCCGGAAGAAGCCGTAGCCGCCGGCCTCGGGGCCGGCCGAGGTGTAGGTCCAGTCGAACACCTCGGTGTAGAAGGAGACCGAGTCCGCGGTGTCGGGGCTGGTGAGGTCGAGCCAGACGGGGGAGCCGGGGTGGAAGGCGGTGTTGAGCATGGCGGGCTGCCCTTCGACGGCGTGCGCGGTCCCTCCCTCGTCCCTCCAGCCTGGCACCCGGCCCCGAGGTGTCGCACCCGGACGGTACGGTGCGTAGCGGAAGTCGTCCCGCACGGTGAAGGGGGCCCGGTGGCCAGGCAGACAGGGGCGGGGACCGCCGTCGGTGGCGGGTCCGGCCGGGCGGACGCGGCGCCGCGCCAGTTGGCCCAGGTCGAGGGCGTGCTGGAGCGGATCACCTACGCCAACGAGGAGACCGGCTACACGGTGGCCCGGGTCGACACCGGGCGGGGTGGCAACGACCTGCTGACGGTGGTGGGCGCGCTGCTCGGCGCGCAGCCGGGGGAGTCGCTGCGGCTGCACGGGCGGTGGGGTTCGCATCCGCAGTACGGGCGGCAGTTCGTGGTGGAGAACTACACCACGGTGCTGCCGGCGACCGTGCAGGGCATCCAGCGCTACCTGGGGTCGGGGCTGATCAAGGGCATCGGGCCGCGGTTCGCGGAGCGGATCGTGGAGCGCTTCGGGGTGGACACCCTGGAGGTGATCGAGAACGAGCCGGGCCGGCTGATCGAGGTGCCGGGGCTCGGGCCGAAGCGGACGAAGAAGATCGCGGCCGCGTGGGAGGAGCAGAAGGCCATCAAGGAGGTGATGGTCTTCCTGCAGGGGGTCGGGGTCTCGACCTCGCTGGCTGTACGGATCTACAAACAGTACGGGGACGGCTCGATCGGGGTGGTGAAGAACGAGCCCTACCGGCTGGCGTCGGACGTCTGGGGCATCGGCTTCCTCACCGCGGACCGGATCGCCCAGGCCGTGGGCATCCCGCACGACAGCCCGGAGCGGGTGAAGGCGGGGCTGCAGTACGCGCTGTCGCAGAGCAGCGACCAGGGGCACTGCTACCTGCCGGAGGAGCGGCTGATCGCGGACGGCGTGAAGCTGCTCCAGGTGGACGTGGGGCTGGTGATCGACTGCCTGGCGGAGCTGGTGGCAGTGGAGGGGGTGGTGCGCGAGCAGGTGCCGGGGGTGGGCGGCGAGCCGATCACGGCGGTGTACCTGGTGCCGTTCCACCGGGCGGAGATCTCGCTGGCGAACCAGCTGCTGCGGCTGCTGCGGGCGGACACCGACCGGATGCCGTGGTTCGGGGACGTGGACTGGCCGGCCGCGCTGGCCTGGCTGGCCCGGCGGACGGGGGCGGAGCTGGCGCCGGAGCAGGAGCAGTCGGTGCGGCTGGCGCTGACCGAGAAGGTCGCGGTGCTGACCGGCGGGCCGGGGTGCGGCAAGTCCTTCACGGTGAAGTCGATCGTGACGCTGGCGCTGGCCAAGCGGGCCAAGGTGGTGCTGGCGGCGCCGACCGGGCGGGCGGCGAAGCGGCTGTCGGAGCTGACCGGGGTGGAGGCCTCGACGGTGCACCGGCTGCTGGAGCTGCGGCCGGGCGGGGACGCCGCGTACGACCGGGACCGGCCGCTGGACGCGGACCTGGTGGTCGTCGACGAGGCGTCGATGCTGGACCTGATCCTGGCGAACAAGCTGGTCAAGGCGGTGGCGCCGGGGGCGCACCTGCTGTTCGTGGGGGACGTCGACCAGCTGCCCTCGGTGGGGGCGGGGGAGGTGCTGCGGGACCTGCTGGCCGAGGGCGGGCCGATCCCGTCGGTGCGGCTGACCCGGATCTTCCGGCAGGCCCAGCAGTCGGGGGTGGTGACCAACGCGCACCGGATCAACGAGGGCCTGCCGCCGCTGACCGAGGGCCTGCCGGACTTCTTCCTGTTCGCGGAGGACGACGCGGAGCGGGCGGCGGGCCTGACGGTGGACGTGGTGGCGCGGCGGATCCCGCAGAAGTTCGGCTACGACGCCCGGCGCGACGTGCAGGTGCTGGCGCCGATGCACCGCGGCCCGGCCGGGGCGGGGAACCTCAACACGCTGCTGCAGGCGGCCGTGACGCCGGCCCGCGAGGGGCTCGCCGAGCGGCGGTTCGGCGGGCGGACGTTCCGGGTGGGGGACAAGGTCACGCAGGTCCGCAACAACTACGACAAGGGGCGGAACGGGATCTTCAACGGCACCGTGGGCGTGGTGACGTCCCTCAGCGTGGACGACCAGCGCCTGACGGTGCTGACGGACGAGGACGAGGAGGTGCCCTACGACTTCGACGAGCTGGACGAGTTGGCGCACGCCTACGCGGTGACGATCCACCGCTCGCAGGGCAGCGAGTACCCGGTGGTGGTGATTCCGGTCACCATGTCCGCCTGGACGATGCTCCAGCGAAATCTGCTCTACACGGCGGTGACCAGGGCCCGAAAACTGGTCGTGCTGGTGGGGTCACGGAAAGCGATCGGGCAGGCGGTTCGCAGCGTCAGCGCAGGTCGGAGGCATGCCGCGCTGGACCACAGGCTTGCGTCTGGATGATTCTCCAAGGGATGGTTGCCTCTATTGTTCTCTTGACGTGAAGAGATTTACGGCAGAGCCTGGTGGGGTGCCGATCTTGTCCGGTTCGTACCGGCTGCGGCGGCAGGTTTTGTAGGGGCGGGCCCTTTCGGGTCACCCCGGGTGCGCGGCTGTCCGCCGGATGGGGGATGGTAGAGACAGTCAGGGCACCTTGGAAGAGGATTCATTTCGTCGGTGAGGAAGACGTGAGCGACAACTCGGTAGTACTGCGGTACCAGGACGGCGAGTACGAATACCCCGTCGTCGAGAGCACTGCGGGCAACGCCGGCTTCGACATCTCGAAGCTGCTCCCGCAGACCGGCCTGGTCACCCTGGACAACGGCTTCGGCAACACCGCCGCCTACAAGTCCGCGATCACCTTCGTGGACGGTGACAACGGCATCCTGCGGTACCGCGGTTACCCGATCGAGCAGCTCGCCGGCAAGGGTGACTTCATCGAGACCGCGTACCTGCTGATCAACGGCGAGCTGCCGAACTCCGGGCAGCTCGCGCAGTTCAACCGCGAGATCACCCAGCACACCCTGCTGCACGAGGACGTCAAGCGCTTCTTCCAGGGCTTCCCGCGGGACGCCCACCCGATGGCGATGCTGTCCTCGGTGGTCGGCGCGCTGTCGACGTTCTACCCGGAGAGCCACAACCCGTTCGACGCGGCCCAGCGCCACCTGTCGACGGTCCGCCTGCTGGCGAAGCTCCCGACCATCGCGGCGTACGCGTACAAGAAGGCGATGGGCCAGCCCTTCGTCTACCCGCGCAACGACCTGAGCTACGTCGAGAACTTCCTGCGGATGACCTTCGCGGTCCCCGCCGAGGACTACGAGCTCAACCCGGTCGTCGTCAACGCGCTCGACAAGCTGCTGATCCTGCACGCGGACCACGAGCAGAACTGCTCGACCTCCACCGTGCGCCTGGTCGGCTCCAGTCACGCCAACCTGTTCGCCTCCATCTCGGCGGGCATCTCGGCGCTGTGGGGCCCGCTGCACGGCGGCGCCAACCAGGCCGTGCTGGAGATGCTGGAGAGCATCAAGGCCGACGGCGGCGACGTCGACGCCTTCATCACCAAGGTCAAGAACCGCGAGGCCGGCGTCAAGCTGATGGGCTTCGGCCACCGCGTGTACAAGGCCTTCGACCCGCGCGCCGCGCAGGTCAAGCAGCTCGCCCACGAGGTGCTCGGCCAGCTCGGCAAGTCCGACGAGCTGCTGGACATCGCGCTCAAGCTGGAGGAGCACGCGCTCAAGGACGACTTCTTCGTCTCGCGCAAGCTCTACCCGAACGTGGACTTCTACACCGGCCTGATCTACCGCGCCATGGGCTTCCCGACCAGCATGTTCACCGTGCTGTTCGCCCTCGGCCGGCTGCCGGGCTGGATCGCCCACTGGCACGAGATGATCAACGACCCGACCAGCCGGATCGGCCGTCCGCGCCAGATCTACACCGGCACCGCGATCCGCGACTACGTGGAGATCGACGCCCGCTGACGCCGTGCGCCCGCACTGACGTCACCAGCACGCCCTGACACCGTGCCACGAAGGCCCGGCCGCACTCCCGCGGCCGGGCCCTCGTGCTTCTCCGCAACGTCCGGCGCACGACTCCGGGGGCGGCTGTGGACCAGGGACGGCCGCTCAAAGCGTCCCTGACCCCGCCACACCCCGGCGCCGTGCGCGAAGGCCGCCAACCGTCGGCGACCGACCCGGGGCCCGCCGGAGCCCCGTCGGCGGCAGTGGTGGTCACGCGTCGACGCTGTGCCGTTCGCCGCGTCTCCGCCCACCGTAAAACTGCCGCACTACCAACCTAAGACGTATCAGGGTGTGAGAAGTTACGCCCGGGGGGTGTGAGCTGCCTCTCGCCACGCTCCGTGTGCGTGCGGTGCCGCCCCCATACCACACCTTCCACCGGCCGCGACGTCACCCTCCCCGCAGTCACGGCAACCGAGCGTGATAGGAATCGTGGCATTCCGGTACGGACCGTCCCGCACCTCGCAGCGTGGCGGCGGAGCTGGGGAGGGAGTGCGCAGATGACCAGGAACGTGGTTGTCACCGGCGGTGGCACGGGGATCGGGTACGAGGTGGCGCGGCGGTTCGCCGAGGCGGGCGAACGGGTCGTGATCGTCGGCCGTCGGCGGGCGGTGCTGGAGGACGCCGCCGGGGCCCTCGGAGCGAACGTGACCCCGCTGGTGTGCGACCTCGCCGACCCGGACGCCGTGGAGGGCGCGCTGGCCGGACTGCCCGAGCGGATCGACGTGCTGGTGAACAACGCGGGCAGCCGGGAGACCGTGATCGGCGCCGGACCGCACGCCCTGCTGGCCCGCTGGCGCGGGGACTTCGAGCGCAACGTGCTGACCGCGGTGCTGCTCACCGAGTCGGTCCGCGACCGGCTCACCCCGGGCTCCGGCCGGGTGGTCACCATCAGCTCGATCGCCGCCCTGCGCGGGGCCGGCTCCTACGGGGCGGCGAAGGCCTCGCTGCACGCCTGGAACCACTTCCTCGCCGCCCAGCTCGGCACCTCGGGCATCACCGCCAACATCGTGGCGCCGGGGACGGTGGCGGGCACCGAGTTCTTCGGGCCGCGGCTGGACGAGGCGGAGGTCTCCCGGCGGGCGGCCCGCACGCTGCTCGGGCGGATCGGGGAGACCGGCGAGGTGGCGGCGGCCGTCCACTTCCTGGCCTCGCCGGAGGCCGGGTTCATCACCGGCGAGATCCTGCACTGCAACGGCGGCGAGCTGCTCGGCCGCTGAGCCGCCCCGGAACGCCGCAGGGCCCGTACCGCGTCGGCGGTACGGGCCCTGCCCGGTCTCCGGGGCGCGGACGCGGGTCAGACGGCCGCCCGGAAGCGGCGCAGCCGCAGGCTGTTGGTGAGCACGAAGACCGAGGAGAAGGCCATCGTGGCACCGGCGATCATCGGGTTGAGCAGTCCGGCGGCGGCCAGCGGGATCGCCGCCACGTTGTAGCCGAAGGCCCAGAACAGGTTGCCCTGGATGGTGCGCAGGGTCCGGCGGGAGAGCCGGATGGCGTCGGCGGCCGAGCGCAGGTCGCCGCGGACGAGGGTGAGGTCGCCCGCCTCGATGGCGGCGTCGGTGCCGGTGCCCATGGCGAGGCCGAGGTCGGCCTGGGCGAGCGCGGCGGCGTCGTTGACGCCGTCGCCGACCATCGCGACGATCCGGCCCTCGGCCTGGAGGGTCTCCACGGCGGCGACCTTGTCCTCGGGCAGCACCTCGGCGTGGACGTTCTCGGCCGGGATGCCGACCTCGGCGGCGACGGCCTCGGCGACCGCCCGGTTGTCCCCGGTGAGCAGGACCGGGGTGAGCCCGAGGGCGCGCAGTTCGGCGATCGCCTCGGCGCTGGTGGGCTTGACGGCGTCGGCGACCTCCAGCACGGCCCGGGCCTCGCCGTCCCAGCCGACCGCGACGGTGGTCCGCCCGGCGGCCTCGGCGGCGCGCTTGGCCCCGGCCAGGGCGGCGGGCAGCGGCCTACCGTGGTCGGCCAGCAGGGCCTCGCGGCCGGCGACGACCGCGCGGCCCTCGACGACGCCCCGGACGCCGAGGCCGGGGACGTTCTCGAAGCCCTCGACGGCGGGCAGGGTGCCGAGCCTCTCGGCGGCGGCGGTCGCGACGGCGGCGGCGATCGGGTGCTCGGAGGCGTGCTCGACGGCGCCGGCCAGGCGCAGCGCCTCCTCCTCGGTGACGCCCTCGGCGGTGTGCACGGCGTGCAGCGCCATCCGGCCGGTGGTGACGGTGCCGGTCTTGTCGAGGACGATCGTGTCCACCCGGCGGGTGTTCTCCAGCACCTCGGGGCCCTTGATGAGGATGCCGAGCTGGGCGCCGCGGCCGGTGCCGACCATCAGGGCGGTCGGGGTGGCCAGGCCCAGGGCGCAGGGGCAGGCGATGATCAGCACGGCGACGGCGGCGGTGAACGCCTCGGTGGCGCTCTCGGTGGTCAGCAGCCAAGCGACCAGGGTGCCGAGCGCGATGAGGATCACCACGGGGACGAAGACGGCGGAGATCCGGTCGGCGAGGCGCTGGGCGGCGGCCTTGCCGTTCTGCGCGTCCTCGACCAGCCTGGCCATCCGGGCGAGCTTGGTGTCGGCGCCGACCCGGGTGGCCTCGACCACCAGGCGCCCGCCCGCGTTGACGGTGGCGCCGGTGACGGTGTCGCCGACGGCGACCTCGACGGGCACGGACTCGCCGGTGAGCATCGAGGCGTCGACGGCGGAGGCGCCCTCGACGACCACGCCGTCGGTGGCGATCTTCTCGCCGGGGCGCACCACGAAGCGCGTCCCGACGGTGAGGTGCTCGACCGGCAGCCGGACCTCGCGGCCGCCCCGCAGCACGGCGACGTCCTTGGCGCCGAGGTCCAGCAGGGCGTGCAGGGCGGCTCCGGCGCGGCGCCTGGAGCGGGCCTCCAGGTAGCGGCCGAGCAGGATCAGCACGGTGACGGCGGAGGCCGTCTCCAGGTAGAGCATGGACGAGGCGTCGGCGTCCCCGACCGAGGCCGAGAACTCGTGCCGCATGCCGGGCGTGCCGGCGTCGCCCCAGAACAGGGCCCAGAAGGACCAGCCGAAGGCGGCCAGGGTGCCGAGCGAGACCAGGGTGTCCATGGTCGCCGCGCCGTGCTTGAGGTTGGTCCAGGCGGCGCGGTGGAAGGGCAGGCCGCCGTAGACCACGACGGGGCCGGTGAGGGCGAAGGCCAGCCACTGCCAGTTGGTGAACTGGAGGACGGGGATCATCGACCAGAGGACCACCGGCAGGCTGAGCACGGCGCTGACGAGCAGCCGGTCGAGCAGCGGGTCGGCCGCCTGCGGGCGGGCGGCGCCGGCCGGAGCCCCGGCCGGGGCGGCGGGCACGGGTGGCGGGGGGAGTTCGGCGGTGTAGCCGGTGTTCTCCACGGTGGCGATCAGGTCGGCGACCGTGACGTCCGGCGCGAAGGCGACCCTGGCCTTCTCGGTGGCGTAGTTGACGGTGGCCTCGACGCCGGCCATCCGGTTCAGCTTCTTCTCGATCCGCGCGGCACAGGCGGCGCAGGTCATGCCGCCGATCTGGAGTTCGACGCTCTCGCGGACCGCGGTGGGGTCCTCCTGGCCGGCTATGGCGGTCGCCGTGTCCGGGGAGGCGGAGCCCGGGGTGGAGGTGCTCATGTGCTGATCAGCTCCTAGGGGAGGGGCACGGCGGGGGCGGGGTTCGCCGGGCCCCCGCCGCGCGGCGGGGGCTCTCAGGCGGCGCGGCCGACCAGCTCGTAGCCGGCCTCGTCGACGGCGGCGCGCACCAGGTCGTCGTCCAGCGGGGCGGCCGCGGAGACGGTGACCGTGCCGGCCTTGGCGTCCGCGGACACCTCGGTGACCCCGTTGAGGGTGGAGAGCTCCTTGCTGACCGAGCTCTCGCAGTGTCCGCAGCTCATGCCGGTGACGGTGTAGGTGATGGTGCTGGACATCGTGCCCTCCGGAAGGTCGGTACGGCCGCGAGCGTACGCCCGGGCCCGGCTGATAACCACACCATACCCCTAAGGGGTATTATGTAGGGGTACGGATCGTGTGGTGTGGGTCGCATTCCGGATGGTGCCCGTGGGTCGCCCGGGCGTCATCGGTGCGCCCCCGAGAGCAGAGCGTAGGCGTCCGGGCACGCTGCGCCCGGATCCGCGCCGTCGCGCGGGCGGAATCCACCGCCCGGCGGCCTCCGGGGCCGCCGGCGGGCGGGGGGTGCGCAGGTGGGCGTACTGATCGTCCGTTATGTTCGATATGTGTTCCCGATCCGCCGTGCCCAGTCGCCGTCCGTCCCGACCGGCGCCGGGCAGTCGCCGTCCCGGCGGCGCAACGCGCTGCTCGCCGTCGACCTGCTCGACATCCCGTTCTGGCGGCGGGCCGCCCCGGCGCTGATCGCGATCGTGCTGGTCGGGATCGCCGACCTGTACTCCGGCCAGGACCGCTACCTCGCGCCGCTGATGACCGTCGTCCCGAGCGTCGCCGCGCTCACCCTGCGGCCGCTCGAACTGCTCGGCGTCTGCTCGATCGGTCTGCTCGCCGTCTTCGGCCTCAGCCACTACGACCAGGTCGACAACCTCAACGACGTCCGCTTCCTGTGGGGCGCGATGGTCAGCTACCTGGTGCTCTCGGTGTTCTCCGCCTGGGTCGCCAGGATCCGGATGCGCCGGGCCGCCGCGTACGCCGCGGTCAGCTCGGTCGCGGAGGCGGCGCAGCGCGCGCTGCTGCGGCTGCCCGGGCCGGTCGTCGGGCCGCTGCACCTCGCCGTGCGGTACGTCTCCGCCGCCGACGCCTCCAGGATCGGCGGGGACCTCTACTCCGTCCTGGAGACCCCGTACGGCACCCGGGTGGCGGTCGGCGACGTGCGGGGCAAGGGGCTCGGCGCGGTGCAGACCGCCGCCGTGGTGCTCGGCGCCTTCCGGGAGGCCGCGTACGACGAGGCGGGGCTGCGCGGGGTGGCCGCCCGGATCGAGGCCAGCGTGGAGCGGCACGTGCCGGACGGCGAGTTCACCACGGCGCTGTTCGCGGAGTTCCGCCGGTCCGGCACGGTCCAGCTGCTCCAGTACGGGCACGTCCCGCCGATCCGGGTGGACGCGCAGGGCCTGGCGCACGTCCTGGACGCGCCGGACCCGTGGGTGCCGCTCGGCCTCGGGCGGCTGGCCGCCGGCGAGCCGAGCACCTGGGACCAGCCGTTCGGCACCGACGACGTGCTGGTGCTCTGCACCGACGGCGTGATCGAGGCCAAGCACCGGCACAGCGGCGCGTTCTACCCGCTCGCCGAGCGGGTCGGCCCGCTGGTCCGGGGCGCGGCCCGCTCCGCGGCGGAGCTGGAGGCGGCGGTCGGGCGGGTCTACGCCGACCTGCTGGCGCACACCGGCGGCGAGCTGCGGGACGACGCGCTGCTGCTGCTGATCACCCGGACCGACACGGCGTGAGCCGCCTCAGCCGGTGACCGCGGCGAGAGCGCGGAAGAGCAGGGCGGTGGAGGTGGCCCCCGGGTCCTGGTGGCCGACGCTGCGCGGGCCCAGGTAGGAGGCGCGCCCCTTGCGGGCCTGCAGCGGCACGGTGTCCAGGGCGCCCCGCTCGGCGCCCTCGGCCGCGGCCTTCGCGGCCTCCGGCAGGGCGGCGCCGGCGGCCACCGCCGCCCGGTAGGCGTCCAGCGCGGGCGTCCAGGCGTCGACGATGGTCTTGTCGCCCGGCTCGGCCTTGCCGAGCTCCCGCACCGCGCGCAGGCCGGCCGCCAGCGCCTCGCCGAGCCCGGCCGCGTCGGCGGGCGCCTCGCCGGGCTGCGGCAGCGCGGCGCCGATCGCCCGGAACGCCTTGCCGTAGAGCGGGCCGGAGGCGCCGCCGACCTTGGAGATCAGCGTGCTGCCGGTCTTGGTCAGCAGTGCTCCGGGCCCGGCGGGGGCCGGGGCGTCCGGCGCGTCCAGGGCGGCCAGCACGGCGGTGAAGCCGCGCCGCAGGTTGCTGCCGTGGTCGCCGTCGCCGATCGCGGAGTCCAGCTCGGTGAGGCGCCCGTGCTCCTGCTCGACCGCGGCGGCGATCGCGCGGACCCAGGCCTCGGCGAGGCGGGTGTCGACGTCCATCTCGGGTGCTCCTGTTCTGCTGTTCCGCCGGTCAGGCGCGCTTGAGGGCGGGGGTGTCCACCGGGGCGTCCCACAGTTCCAGCAACTCGCCGTCCGCCCGGGTGAGGGTGAGCGAGAAGCCGGCCATGTCCAGGCTGGTCACGTAGTTGCCGACCAGGCTGCGGGCCACCGTGATGCCGTGCTCGGCCAGCCGGGCGGCGACCTCGCCGAAGACGACGTACAGCTCCATCAGCGGTGTTGCGCCCAGGCCGTTGACCAGGGCGATCACCTCGTCGCCGGCGGTCAGGTGGTGGTCGGTGAGGATCGTCTCCACCACCTCGGTGACCAGCTCGCGGGCCGGGCGCAGCCGCTCCCGCCGCCGGCCCGGCTCGCCGTGGATGCCGACGCCCACCTCGATCTCGTCCTCGGCCAGCTCGAAGCCGGGCTTGCCGGCCGCCGGGACGGTCGCCGCGGTGAGCGCGATCGCGAACGAGCGGGAGGCCGCGTTCACCCGCTCGCCGACGGCGGCCACCCGGTCCAGCGGCGCGCCGCGCTCGGCGAGCGCGCCCGCGATCTTCTCCACCAGGACCGTCGCGCCGGTTCCGCGCCGGCCGGCCGTCCAGGTCGAGTCCTCGACCGCGACGTCGTCGTTGACCAGGACGGTGCGGACCTCGATGCCCTCCTCGGCGGCCAGCTCCGCGGCGAGCTCGAAGTTCATCACGTCGCCGGTGTAGTTCTTGACGACGAACACCACGCCGGCGCCGGAGTCCACGGCCTTGGCGGCGGCCAGCATCTGGTCGGGGACGGGGGAGGTGAACACCTCGCCGGGGCAGGCCGCGTCCAGCATGCCGGGGCCGACGAAGCCGCCGTGCAGCGGCTCGTGCCCGGAACCGCCGCCGGACACCAGCGCCACCTTGGGCGCGGCCGGCCGGACGGCCCGGGTGATCACCCGGGCGGCGATGTCGACCGCCAGCTCCGGATGGGCGGCGGCCAGCCCGGCCAGCGCGTCCTCCAGGACGGTCTCCGCGGCGTTGATGAGCTTCTTCACGGCGTACGCGCTCCCCTCGGCAGACGGTGCTGACCCGACGCTACGCCAGACGGAGGTCCCGGGCACGGAATCCGACACGCGGGAGACGACTCACCCGCGTGGCGCATTCGATCTAGGGTCGGAGCCATGAGTGGACACGTGGGCATCGTTCTGGTCTCGCACAGTGCGGCGCTGGCCGCCGGGTTGAAGGAACTGCTGGCGGAGCTCGCCTCGGAGGAGGTGCGGGTGGTGGTGGCGGCCGGGACCGAGGACGGCGGGCTCGGGACCAGCTACGAGCTGATCGCGCGGGCCGTCGCCGAGGCGGACGCCGGGGCCGGGGTCGCGGTGCTGCCGGACCTCGGGAGTTCGGTGCTGACGGCGGTGACCGTGCTGGAGGACGCGCCGCGTCCCGGGGTGGTGCTGGTCGACGCGCCGTTCGTGGAGGGGGCGGTGGCCGCGGCGGTGACCGCCTCGACCGGCGCGGCGCTCACCGAGGTGGTGGCGGCGGCCGAGGAGGCGCGCGGCTTCCGCAAGCTGTGAGGGCTCACTTGGCGTCGGCGTAGCACTCCACCACGGCGGTGCTGAGCGGGAACCGCACCGGCGTGTCGCCGAAGACCAGCCGGCGGGCCTCGTCGGCCGCCGCGTCGACCGCCGCCGCCACCTCGTCGGCCAGGTTGGCCGGGGTGTGCACCATCACCTCGTCGTGCTGGAAGAACACCAGGTGCGGGCGGTCGGCGGCGGTGGCCACCGGGAGTTCGGCGAGCCGGCGGCGCAGCGCGGCCAGCAGGGCCAGCGCCCAGTCGGCGGCGCTGGCCTGGATGACGAAGTTGCGGGTGAACCGGCCGCGGGCGCGGGCCGAGCGGCCGGCGGCGTCGCCCGCCGTCTCGGGCGCCTCGGTGAGGTCCAGGAAGTCGGCCGAGGCGGGCGGGCACGGGCGGCCCAGCCGGGAGGCGACCACGCCGCCGTCCTCGCCGGTGCGGGCCGCCGCCTCGACGTAGCCCATCGCGGCCGGGTAGCGGCCGCGCAGGGTGGCCAGCAGCGGGCCGATGTCGCCGCTGGTCTGGCCGTACATGGCGCCGAGCAGGCCCAGCTTGGCCTTGTCGCGGTCGCCGTGGAAGGCGGTGGCGGCCAGCGCCTCGTACAGGTCGCCGCCGGCGGCGCTGCGGGCGAGGCCGGCGTCCTGGGAGAGCGCGGCGAGCACCCGCGGCTCCAGCTGGGCGGCGTCGGCGACCACCAGCAGCCAGCCCGGGTCGGCGACCACGGCGCGGCGCAGGATGCGCGGGATCTGCAGCGCGCCGCCGCCCCGGCTGGCCCAGCGGCCGGAGACCACGCCGCCGACCACGTACTCGGGGCGGAACCGGCCGCCGCGCGCCCAGGCGTCCTGCCAGGCCCAGCCGTGCGCGACGTGGATCCGGGACAGCTCCTTGTAGCGGACCAGCAGCCGGGCCGCCGGGTGGTCGACGGTCTTCAGCTCCCAGGAGCGGGTGGAGCCGAGCGGGATGCCGGCGTCGGCGAAGGCGCGCAGCACCTGGCTGTGCGAGTCGGGGTTGAACGGGCGCCCGCCGAGCGCCCGCTGGAGCTCCGCGGCGAGTTCGGCGAGCAGCCGCGGCTGGGTGCCGGGCACGGTGGGGCGCGGGCCGAGCAGCTCGGTGAGCAGCCGGTCGTGGACGTCGGTGCTCCAGGGCAGGCCGTCGTGGGCCATCTCGGCGGCGGCCAGCGCGCCCGCCGACTCGGCGGCGACCAGCAGCCGGAAGCGGGAGCGGGCGGCCGGGTCGGCGATCGCGGCGAGCCGGCGCTGCTGCTCGGCGTGCACGGCGACCACGGCGGCCAGCGGGTCGGTGCCGGGCGGCAGCTGGAGCCGGTCGGGGGCGAACAGGGTGTCCTGGCCGTCGCCGGCCTCGGCCGAGCCCGGCTCGGGCAGGTCGGCGGGGACGGGCAGGCCGCGCAGCCGGGCCCAGCCGGCGCCGAGCGAGCGCGGGGCGCCGAAGCGGCCCTCGTGGGCGAGCAGCAGCGCCTCGACCAGCCGCAGGTCGTGGCAGCGGGCGAGCCGGTCGGGCAGCCGGGGGAGCAGCGGCGCGTACCCGGAGTCGGCGGCGGCCCACACCCAGCGGGGGTGCTCGGCGGCCTCCCGCCGGGCGACGGCGGCGGCGAGGTCGGGTGCGGCCTCGGGCGGGCCGAGCGGGGCGCCGGCGTCGTCGAGCGGCTGGAGCCGGCCGCCGGGGCCGTGCGGATCGGGGGCGAGGGCGATCCGGGGTGCCATGGGGGGGCTCCTCCTCTCGTACGGGCGGTCATCGGCGGGGCCGTCCGCTGCGCGCACGGGGGCGTACGGGCGGCCGGTGTCGACGGTAGCGGGAGGGTACGACAAGCGGAGCCGCGCCGTCCGGCGGCGGGCCCGGACGGTGCCCGGGCGGCCCCCGGGCGCGCGGCGGGGCGGGAGCGCCCGGCTGCCGGGTGGGGGCCGTAGGCAGTGCCGATGACAGCGCGTAAGGTCGGCGAAATGACCGAGAACCCGTTCTTCAGGCCCAGCACCCTGGCCTACGAACTGCCGCCGTTCGCCGAGATCCGGCCGGAGCACTACCTGCCCGCCTTCGAGCGCGGGATGGCCGAGCAGCTCGCCGAGATCGCCGCGATCACCGCCGACCCGCAGCCGCCGACGGTCGAGAACACCCTGCTCGCCCTGGAGCGCTCGGGCAGGCTGCTGCACCGGGTCCGGGTGGTCTTCGAGAACCACTCCGCCGCCGACACCACCCCCGAGGTCGACCGGATCGACGCCGAGGTCAGCCCCCGGCTGGCCGCGCACCGGGACGCGATCCACCTGGACGCCGCGCTGTTCGCCCGGATCGAGGAGCTGCACGCCCGCCGCGCCGAACTGGACCTGGACCCGCAGACGCTGCGGCTGCTGGAGCGCCGTCACACCGCGTTCGTCCGGGCCGGCGCCCGGCTGGGCGCCGGGGAGCAGGCCCGGCTGCGCGCGATCAACACCGAACTGGCCTCCGCCTCCTCGGAGTTCCGGCAGAACGTGTCCGCCGACTCGCAGGCCAGGGCGCTGGTGCTGGACTCCGCCGAGCAGCTGGCCGGCCTTTCGGCCGACGAGATCGCGGCGGCCGCCGAGAACGGCCGGGCGCTCGGGCACCCGGGCACGTACGTGCTGAGCCTGAAGAACTTCTCCAACCAGACCGAGCTCGCCTCGCTCACCGACCGCTCGGTGCGCGAGCGGCTGCTCGCCGCCTCGCTCGACCGCGCCGCCGACACCAACGGCCCGCTGGCGATCCGGATGGCCGCGCTGCGCGCCGAGCGCGCCCGGCTGCTCGGCCACGACACCCACGCCGCCTACGTGGTGGCCGACGAGACGGCCGGCACCGTGGAGGCGGTGGACGCGCTGCTCGCCCGGCTGGTGCCGCCGGCCGTGGCCAACGCCCGCCGGGAGGCCGCCGAGCTGGCCAAGGTCGCCGCCGCCGACGGCGTCGAGGAGATCGCCGCGCACGACTGGGCGTACTACTCGGAGCAGGTCCGGCAGACCTCGTACCAGGTGGACGCGGCGGCGCTGCGCCCGTACTTCGAGCTGGAGCGGGTGCTGCGCGACGGCGTGTTCTTCGCCGCGAACCTGGCCTACGGGGTGACCTTCACCGAGCGGCCGGACCTCGTCGGCTACCACCCGGACACCCGGGTCTTCGAGGTGTTCGACGCGGACGGCTCCGCGCTCGGCCTGTTCCTCGGCGACTTCCACGCCCGGGCGTCCAAGCGCGGCGGCGCCTGGATGGACGAGCTGGTCTCCCAGTCCGGCCTGCTGGGGCAGCGGCCGGTGGTCTACAACAACCTGAACATCGCCAAGCCGGCGCCCGGCGAGCCGGTGCTGCTGTCCTGGGACGAGGTCCGCACGCTGTTCCACGAGTTCGGGCACGCGCTGCACGGGCTGTTCTCGGACGTCCGCCACCCGTACGTGGCGGGCACGGCCGTGCCGCGGGACTTCGTGGAGTTCCCCTCGCAGGTCAACGAGATGTGGATGGTGTGGCCGGAGGTGCTGGCCAACTACGCCCGGCACCACGAGACGGGCGAGCCGCTGCCGGCCGAGCTGGTCGAGCGGATGGCGGCGGCGGAGTCCTTCGGGCAGGGCTTCCGGACCGTCGAGTACCTGGCGGCGGCGCTGCTGGACTGGGCCTGGCACACCCTGCCGGAGGGCCATGAGGTCGCGGACGCCCGGGAGTTCGAGGCGGCGGCGCTGGCGAAGGCCGGGCTGGCGCTGGCGGCCGTCCCGCCGCGCTACCGGACCACCTACTTCGGGCACATCTTCGCGGGCGGGTACAGCGCGGGCTACTACGCGTACATCTGGTCGGAGGTGCTGGACGCCGACACGGTGGAGTGGTTCAAGGGCAACGGCCGCGGCGTGCGGGAGAGCGGCGAGGTGTTCCGGCGCGAGCTGCTGGCGCGCGGCGACTCCCGGGACGCGCTGGACTCCTTCCGCGCGGTGGTCGGGCGCGGCCCGGAGACCGGCCCGCTGCTGGCCCGCCGCGGGTTGGTGTAGCAGCGCGCCGGGGCCCGGCGGCACCCGACCGGGCCCCCGGGCCCCGCGGGAGGCCGGGTGGGGGGGGTGCCGGTCCGGGGGGGCCCGGGGGGGCGGGGGGGGCCGGGCCCCGGCGGGGGCCGGC
>NZ_JBEPAM010000087.1:0-15930 GCF_040298605.1 Kitasatospora sp. NPDC001527
GCCGGGACACCCGCACCACCCTGCGGGCAACAGCTCCTGCGGCCGCTCCAGGCGCCAGGCCCTGGTCCACGAAGCGGTCGCCCAGCTCCCGGCCGGGACCGACGCCGCGCAGCGGCGTGCCGCGGTCGACGCCCACCTGCACCGGCACGCGATGCTGCGCGCCGAGCAGCAGGTGTTCGACCGCCCGCTGGCCAAGGCCGCCGAAACGGCGCGCCGCGCGCTGCCGTGCGAGGACTGCGGCACCGGGCACGCGGGCGGGCCGTGCGCTCCAGGCGAGTGCGTGGACCTGGCCCTCGCCGCATCCGCCGACCTCGCCGACCACCGCGACGTCAACGCGACCGCCCGCCGCACCGAGGCCGATCTGCGCGCGGAGATGGTCGCCGCCCGACCGGCCGGTGCCGGCCGCGAGGACGTTCTCGGATCCGACCTGCAGACCGCCCGGGACGCCGTCGACACCTACCGCGCCGACGCGCTCGCCCGGCTGGCCCGTACGCCGCTGGCGGACGCCGAAGCCGAACTCGCCCATGACACCGCCTTGCGCGCCAACCGCCACCGCCTCACCGCCCAGACCAACGCCGACCAGGCCCGCGCCACCACCGCCCGATACCTGCTCCTCGAGCGCCCAGAGAGCGTGCGGGCGCTGCGCAACCGCGCCAACCGGATCCGCTCGACGGCCTCCGCCGGCCGGGAAGCGATTCTGCACCCCCGGCATGGAGCTGACAGCGGCCCGTGCGACGATCGCCCGTGGGTGCCCGCCAACCATTGCCCGCGGGCACCCACCCGTCCCGGTGAGTGGCCGGCCGACTCGTATCAGCTCCCCAGGCCGGGCCGGCCCTGACTGGATCACTCGCTTTGTCGTACCGGCCGTCTAGCCTCACCGGGGAAGGTCGGTCGATGCTGCGGAGGACTACTGATGAATGGCCTGGGCTGGATGTACGGGACGGACCTGCCGCTGGTGAGCGTCACCTTCGCCCGTGATCTCACTGCGCGACAGCTCCTGGAACGGATGGGAGCGGACCCCTCAACGCTCGCCGAACGGACCCAGGAGGAGTTCCACGAGGACTTCGGCGACATCCTCTACAAGGACGGCGCCTACGTCGTCACCGCCGGCCAGTATGGGGCGTGGGCATGGGTGTGGGAGCACGGCAGTTGGCTGTGTGTCGAGGACGACGACCTGCTCTGCGAGCTCTCGGCCGGGACGGCGGCACTGGCCCTGCACGCCAACGAGAAGCCCATGG
Source organism: Kitasatospora sp. NPDC001527 (assembly GCF_040298605.1). Classification (NCBI taxonomy): domain Bacteria; kingdom Bacillati; phylum Actinomycetota; class Actinomycetes; order Kitasatosporales; family Streptomycetaceae; genus Kitasatospora; species Kitasatospora sp. NPDC001527. Next base: position 1,239 of record NZ_JBEPAM010000087.1, read on the forward strand.
TGGACTTCCGCTATGCCGAGAACGGCCAGCTGGTGACCGGCCTGGACACCCTCCGGGGCATCCAGCCCGAGTACCGCACCGGCCAGGACCCTCACCGCTTCGACTCCGAACTGCTGGCGCTGGGCGCCCGACCGGACACCGGAGAGACCGGGCCACTGGGACTGCGCGGGCTCTTCTACCGCCTCGCCGAAGGACTCGGCGCGGGCATGGACCGGTCCGATCTCCTTGCCGACACGGTCCTCACTGCCCGGCTGCAGCCACATCCCCATCGGGTTGCGTGACACGCCCCGCCTGTTCGACCATCAGGCGACGACCGTCACGATCGCCGGCCGGAGGAACAGCCGAAACAGCTGGTCGGCCGGCGCCCGGGGCGCCGCCTCCGGTGCAGGGGAAATACACCTTTACGCGCCGCCCAGCACCTCCGCCTCGCACATGCCCGCGCACCGCGCCGACTGGAGCGCTGTGCAGAGAGAGAGTGCGGGCGGTGGTGTCACAGCCTGGCTGTGACACCACCGCCCAGAGGGGTTCCTCACGGAACGCGACGCGATTATCGCGTGACTGTGGTGCTACCAGCTATCGCGAACGAATCGGAAGTCAGTTCCCGATCCTTCCTCGTGGTACAGCATGCTCTGCAGTGACCGCTTTTTCGGATCCCGCGCAGCAAATTCGATGAGATTGTGGTACGGGGGAGCTGGAAGCGGCTGGTGAGCTCGATGGAACTCTGCTACGGGGTCAGCGCCGATGATTTCCAGGGCGCGAAAGAGAAGTGCCATGATGGGGATGACCTCGCGAGAATCCCGGGTGGTGGCCATGGCTAGTTGCACGGCGGCCAGTCCGTCACGGGCAGCAATTATATCCCGTAGGCGCACGGCCAGAGTTGCCATTCGCCCTGCGAACGCTCCGAGGACGCCTGAGGAATTCGGATTGATGACTCCGAGGACCTCTGCCAGTTGGCCAGGGTTGGAAGCGGCTCGCATAACCTCCTGGATCGCCCTGTCTCGGTCGTTCGGAATTGGGCTGGGCCCGTATCCGTCAGCCCTGCGTGCGTCCAGAGCGCGGTCCTGTTTCTTTGTCAGTTGCATGCCGCTCACTTCACCGGGGGACGGAGGTAGTAGCCGTCCCAAGTGTAGCCAGCCTCGGTGAGCATCCGCAGCTCTGTCGCGAAGACCCGCTCCATCTTCTCGACCCTGTTCCAGATGTTATCGAAGCTGAACGGCGATCCGACGTAGATTTGGACGCGATCCTCGATGATTTTTTTGATCTATTCGGCATTCAGTGCAGGGGTCCAGTCCTCATCGGCCACATGGAGGATGTCGTAGCCGAAATCTCTCCAGTAGAGAACTTCCTTTGTGTCGACCCGGCTTCCGATGAGGGCAATGCGTGATGCTCGCGCTCCCTTTGCCGCGCCGCCTCCAGGCGCGATGATGCTGGCGAGACTGCCAGCGGTGAATGCGGGGTTGCAGGAGTCGCCGGGGAAGTTGGGGTCGAGGGCCGAGGGGAGTCCGAGCAGGAGGCCGTCGGTATAGCCGGTAACGAATTGTCCGACGGCTTCGGCAGCTTTGCTGGTCGCGTTTTTGATGGTTGCTGCTGCGGGCCTCGGTCTCCTCGGCGAGCGTCGACGGCTTTGCCATTTCTTGACCAGTCTGCATGGGAGTGTCATCCGGGCTGGCCTGTTGCGGTGTCAAGGAACAGCGCTCATCCTGGCAGACGTCGGTGGGGCCGTGCTGTGGATGCGTGGTCGGCGATGTGGAGGGGGCGGTCGGCGCTCAACAACGACGCACCGCAGACCTGCTCGGCGGCGGGCTCGGTCTCCCCCGTGGCTGCGTAGGTGAGAACGGAGAGCACTTGTCGATGGGTTTCGGCATCACTGTTCCTCCGAGAGCACATGAATGTCGGCGAGAAGTAGGAACACTCGACGTGGCATGAGCTATTGGTGGTCCCGTGCGGGGGCAGCGCCACTCGTGGCAAGATGACGGTATGTTGATCCGAAAGGCTGATGCCGCGTAGGCGTCCGAAGGGGCTGCGCGCGGAGCGTTGGCGGCCCAGAAGAGATGTTGCGGTTCGCCGGATCCGCGGTGTGTCCGCGGCAACTCGCGTAGCGATCCGGAAGTTGGAAGAAGAGCGCCTGTGGTCAGGGGCTGTGGTTGCTGCCCTGGCCGTGCCGGTGGTATCTGGGACAACCAGGGCGCGTTCTGCCGGATCCGGTGATGGGCTGCGAGTGCTGTGATCCCCTGGTGGCGCGAGACCTTCTAGAGGACGTGCTGCTGTGGCTTCCTCCTGGTGCTCGGGAAGACCTCGGCAGGCTCGTTGCCAGGTTGGACGCCGAGTTCGACCGCAGGGCCGTCTCCCTCTCTCACCTCATCCTGGCAACCCCGTTCAGTGCCTACGGGTATTGGCGCCGACGATTCCTGGAGAACTGAGGGTCAGGTGGCTTCTCGCCGCTCAGCCGACCGCCTGCTGCTGTTCGGCGCGGGCGCGGGGAGCAGTTGTTGAAGACGAGCCAGCAGGTGCAGCCGGCGGGGTCACCCCCGCGGGCGCGGGGAGAACGGCCGCGAATCCCCGCACCGACAGGCGCTTGGTGGCTGACCCCCGCCTGCGCGGGGAGAACGGCCTCTGGCTCAAGGCGCGCGAGGGCCGCTACGGCTGACCCCCGCGCAGGCGGGGGTCAGCCGATGCCCCGCTACGTCGTCACCCTCACCACCTCGTGCTCCCCGCGCCGAGCGCCGGGCGCAGGCCGAGGCCGCCGAAGCGGCGCGCCGCGCGCTGCCGTGCGAGGACTGCGGCACCGAGCACGCGGGTGGGCTGTGCGGGTCGTGCTGGGCCGCCCGCTCAATCCGGACCGTGGTGGGCGAGTGCGTGGACCTGGCCCTCGCCGCATCCGCCGACCTCGCCGACCACCGCGACGTCAACACCGTCGCCCGCCGCACCGAGGCCAAGCTGCGCGCGGCGATGGCCGCCGCCCGACCCGCCGGCGCCGGCCGCGAGGACGCCCTCGGGTCCGACCTTGAGACCGTCCGGGACGCCGTCGACACCTACCGCGCCAACGCCCTCGCCCGGCTGGCCCGCACCCCGCTGGCCGACGCCGAAGCCGGCCTCGCCCACGACACCGCCCTGCGTGCCGCCCGTAGCCGCCCCACCGCCCAGGCCGATGCCGACCAGGCCCGCGCCACCCCCGCCCGGTACCTGCTCCTCGAGCGCCTGGAGAGCGTGCGGGCGCTGCGCGAGCGCGCCAGCCAGCTCCGCTCGACCGCCACCACCCCGGCCCGCAAGGCGGTGAACGCCCGATGCCCCCGACCACCGGTGCCGATCTCGCCCGCACCGCGCCGCGCGCCAGGCCGCCCGCACCAACGACAACGCCCCCACCCCACGCACCGCCCGCGCTGAAGACGGCGCGACCTGGACTTCCCTGTCGAATCGGCGTGTCTGAGCCGTAGCCTGTCCCCCTAGGTTGATCAACTCGGCGGGGGTGTCATGACCGGGGGCGGGGCTGTGAACGAGAGCGGTCGAGCAACGAAGGACCTGGTCGCCGGGAAACCGGTGTCCGAGAACAGTGCGGCGCAGGGGGCGGCGGGTCCGCCGCCCGCTCCCCCTCGGCCCACGGCGCCACCCCACCCTCCACGGCCCACGCGGCCTCCGCAGGTGCGCATAGCCCCGGGCCGGCCCCGCTGGTCGCGGCACAAGCGACGGACAATCGCGCTCGGGCTGCTCACGCTGGCCGTGTTGCTCATCGCACTGGCCTACGCCGGGGCTCAAGCCGCTTGGTACGGCGGACTGGTGGTGCTCATCGAGGTCTTCTACCACCCGCTGCCGTACGGCGCCGCGGTACTGGTGCTGATCGTCCTCGCCGTCCTGATCGGGATGCGCTCCCGGATGACCAGGACGCTGTTGCTGGTCCCGTTCCTCGGCTGCACACTGCTGGCCTCGCCCCTCGCACTGCTCGTCTTCGGCAGCATGCCGCACAAGACCGCGGACCGGCCGGCGCCCGGCCGCTCCGACCGCAGCCTGGTGGTCCACGAGGGCGCCGCGATGATCGATCCGCTCTGGTGGGTCTCCGTGGACGCCGGCTCCGGCCTGACCGCACGACGGTGGCCGGTCGGCTACTTCAACGGCGACGACCCCGACAACGCACTGACCTCGGCGCAGTGGGACGGACCCGACCGGATCAAGCTGGCCACCCAGGGCGGCCAGGTGTTCGTGGTAGCCCTCGACCCGGAAACCGGCCGGCCTGAGCGCCAGGTACGGGCAGGCTGAAGGCTCGATCCTCGCCGAGCGCCCGGACGCCGTCGACCACCGGCTCGGCCTGGTCGTGGAGATGCTCGCCGCGGTCCAGGCCGCCGTCGACGCCGAACGTGCCGACGGCCAGTGGCCGTCGCTGCGGGCCCACCCGGGTGCCGAGCACGACCAGCTCGTCGCCGAGTACGCCCACCGCCGCTGCGACTGCCAGCACTGTCTGCACCGCGGCGGGCCAGGCGAGAGCGCACTCTCATGCCCGCCTGGAGGAAGGCCGCCGAGACTGGCCAAGGCCTCATCGGTGCCCTGGCCATCCCCTGCTGAACCGACGCACCGCCCGGTCGGCCGCGCGAGGCCGGCAGCTCCTGGCGCAGGTCCCGGCGGGCGCGCGGCCCCAGGTTCCTAGGTGAAGTGGTGTGGTCTCAGATCGTCTGGTCGAACGGTGTAGTGCTTCTCACCGCGGGGGAGGATCTGCTCGAGGCGGCAGATGGAAGCGGGTAGGCGGACGCTGATGACGGTGTCGCCGTAGTCCAGGCCGTTGGGGTCGTCCGGTCGGTCCGAGAACCAGATCAGGCCGGAGGGATCGTGGGAGATCATGTGCCGGCCGGCCAGGATCGCCGCCGCGGCTTCGCTGTCGGTGCGGTGGTACAGGAGCAGGTCCACGCCTTCCTCCAGGTTGGCAGTCCGCGCGGCACCACCGTGGGTCTGGGCAACTGGCACTCGGCGGGTTCCGGAGCCGCCAAGAGGTCACCCCTGCAGGCGCGGGGAGCGGATAGCGATGCCATTCACATTCTGGAGCCAGGATCACCCCCGCACGCGGGCTCGGGGAGAGACAGCCTGGACGTGACCGCAGGTCCGTCTGCCCCCTGCCCTGAACTGGTGCCGCGTGCCCCGAAGCGTCCCATCACTTGCCCGCCGGCCGCTACCGTCGACCCTGCGCACCGCCGCCACGGCGCCCGCCACCCAGGAGGAGGACCAGGTGACCACCCAGCCCGACCACCAGGCCCGCTCACCGACCCGTTCCCCCTCGACCTCGACCCCGCGAAGCTGCGCCGGTAATCCCGCACGGAACCGCGATGGCCGGGCCTCCCAGTGAGGAGCCCGGCCGTGGCATGTCGGTGAGCCACTGGCGGTCCGGGCCTCCCCTTCGCTCTTCCTCACCCCGGGCCGCGCCACCTGCCCTGCCGGACCACCGGGTACGGGCGGCAACCGGGTCACCGTCGCGGGCCGCCGCATCCGGGCCTGGCTGGGCGCGGCGTGCTCCGCCCCCGCACCCGTGGCCAGCGCGAGCCGGAGTTCCTCGCGGAGGTGCTTCTCGCCCTGGTCGCCGCCCACGGCTGGACTCTCGGTACCGCCGGCGGAGGCCTGCGCGACCACTGGCCTTCGATCGTTGGCCCCGACGCGGCCGACCACTGGCACCTCGCCGAAACGATCAGTAAGGGGGTGGGCCGGACGCGTCCGGCGCCCGGCCCCACTGAGCCCTTGAGAGGAACCCGCCAAGGCCGGCCGACGCACGTTCGACCAGCCGGCGCCAAGGACTAGTCATTCCTTCGGGATCTAGCTCTTTCAAGATCCGTCCCATATTCCCAGACGCTTGAGGTGACGCTGCCGGACCCGTTCCGAGATCGCTGTGAGAACGAAGACAAGCCCCAGGAACAGCCCGGATATCACAGCGAACAGGGGATCGTTTGGCTCCTCCTCGCGCGACAGCGAGAAGAGGAAGAGAGTGAAGGGCACAGCGGCGCAGAGGCCGGTGCCGATCGGGTGTCGGGCCACCCACTTCTGGGCTCGCGTCGGGCGCCGCTCCCCACCCAGGGCCCGATTCCAGGCCCAGAACCGATTCACCCCAGGGCCGAGCCGCGGGCCAGATGCGCTCGGATCCTCGGGTTCCTTGCCCTCGTCTCGTCCCGTACGGACGAGGGATGCCAGATAGCGGAGGAGACCTATCGTCGCCATGGCGAGCACCCCCCCGACTCCGGCCCGGGCCGAGGTTCCCACGAGGGAGGTAGTGGACAGCCTTCCGACCCAGTAGAGGCTGAGCACCACCAGGACGGTAAAGCACAGGACCGCTGCGAGCGCTCTGGACAAGCGGGAGTGGATCATCGTGGTGTCTCCGGATCTCGTGCCGCGTTTGAGGGATTGGCCTCGGGCGGAGGCCACTTGACCTGGGGTGGACCCGGTGGGCCTCCGGGCGGAGGCCCACCAGGGAGTGCTGTGGCCGTGCAGGTCAGCTGCTCAGCCAGGGTAGGTGAACGGGTAGGTGCTTCTAGTCATCAGCGCCACAATCCGCGGTGCTTGCCCGGTCCGCGGACGAAACGAAAGAGCGCTGCGCCGCCGATGCCGGTTGTCATAACGTTGGTGGCCGTGGCGCTGGCGTAGCCCTGCCACGTACGGTTGTTGTTGGTAAGGCGGTAACCGACTGCACCTCCCACGGCACTAGCGAGCAACACGCAACCTGGCGCGCCTGCCCCGCCTGTGGCGACCAGACAGCCGGTCGTGACAACGGCTGTGGTAGCCCAGGTGACGATGGTCTGCTTGTTGTTGTTCCAGCTGCGGCTGCCACGGCAGGAACCGTTCGGGTTCTTGCCGAAGGCGCACCAGCGGCCGTCGAGGTCGTACTGGCTCAGCGGGTCGCCGTAGACGTAGTCGTAGGCGTTGGCGTTGCCGCCGTAGACCGGGTCGACGGACAGGAAGCGGCCGGTGGTGGGGTTGTAGAGGCGCACGCCCATGAGGACGATGCCGTCCTGGGCCTCGGCGGAGCGTTGCTTGGCGCCGAGCCAGCCGTAGCGGGTGGCGGACTGGCCGGTGGCCGGGTTGCCGTACTCGTCGGCGTCGAGGAGGACGGGGGTGGTGAGGGCCGGGTCGGTGGTGAGGACCACCGAGCCGAAGAGGTTGGTGAGTTGGAGTTTGGTCTCTCCCGTGTTGGTGGTGGTGGCGGCGAGGTCGCCGTCGGTGCCGGGGACGTTGCGGGTCCAGGCGCTGGCAGCGTCTTCGACGGTCCACTTCGGGTTGTCGCTGGTCCCGCTGTAGTGGTTCAGGCGGGTCGCGGTGGTGGACCAGGCGCCATTGGCCTGCTTGGTGGCGATGGTGCTGCCGTTGAGGCGGCCGGCGGGGTCGAGGGTCCAGGTCTGCTTCGTGGTCGCGGTCTCCTGGGAGGCGACCAGGTCGTTGACCCGGTAGCCGACGGCCGCGGTCGGCGTGGTGAGCGTGCGGCCGAACGCGTCGTAGGTGTAGCCCGCGGTGGTGATCCGGTCCGCGCTGTCGTACGTGGACGCGGCCGTGGTGGCGCCGGTGGTGGTGCAGGTTCCGTCGGCGGCCGGGCCGGTGGTGCTCTTGGCGGTGCGGTTGTAGTGGACGTCGTAGGTGTAGGTGCGGGTGGTGCAGCCGGCGGCGGCCGTGGACTGCTCGGCCTTGGTGAGCCGGCCGAGGCGGTCGTAGGTGTAGGACTTGATGCCGTTGGTGCTGCTGTCCTTGGTCACCTGCTCCTGGGTGGAGACCTCCTGGTTCTGCGCCCAGACGGTCTTGCCGTCGGAGGTGCGCGTGTAGGTGCGGGCGACGGCCTTGCCGGAGGCGTTCAGGGTGTCCTTGCGGACGATGCCGCCGGGGTAGGTCTGCTCGACGAGCTGGCCGTCCGGGCTGTACTTCGCGGTGAACTCGCCGGCCCGGCTGTCGTTCACCGAGGTGAGCAGGCCGCGCGGCTCCTTGGCGCGGTCGTACGTGTAGGTGGTGGCACCAGTCGGGTCGGTGACCTTGACCGGCTTGCCGAACCTGTCGTACTCGGTGGTGGTGGTCGCGCCGTCTGCGTCGGTGTACGAGATCGTCCGGCCGAGGACGTCCTTCACCGTGGTGACGGACTTGCCGCCCGCCGTGGTCGACACGGCCTCGCCCGTTGCCGGGTCGTAGGCGGTGACGGACTTCGGTACGGCCTGGCCCTCGTCGCCGGTGACCTCCGCGGAGACGGTGCGGTCGACGGCGTCGTAGACGGTGACGGTCTTGCGAGTCTTGCCAGCGTTGGTCTCGACGACCTCCTCGGGCTTGCCGGTGCGCGAGTACCGGGTGACCTGCTTGACCGGCAGCGTGGTCGGCATCCGCGCCGCGTCCGCCCCGGTGATACCGGCGCCCGGCGCCGTGACACACGGCTGGCCCGCCCACTCGGGCCGGTTGGCACAGGCCGCGTTCGCGGCGTTGGCCCCCGCCGTGTAGTAGACCGACTTCACCGTCGAGGCGTCCGCCACGTCGGAGCCCGGAACCCGGACCTCCTCCGTGCGGCCCTGCGCGTCGTAGCGGGTGGTGGTGGTGAGCTTGGCGCCGAGCGCGTCGGTGGTCACCGTGGTCGGCTTCTTCAGCGTCCAGCCGGACGTGCCGCCGATCGGGGCGCCGTAGCCGTTCTGGGTGACCCGCACCTCCGCGTCTGCGGCGTAGCCGTCGATCCGGGCGCCGTCGGTGGCGGTGGTGACCAGGTGGTACGCCTGGCCGTCCGGCTTGCCCTCGTCGTAGGTGTTGGTGTTGTGGTCCCGGGCCACCACCGGCGTACCGGCGGCGAGCGTCGGGTTGACCGTGCTCTTGGTCAGCGTGATGGTGTCCAGGCCCGCGTGGTAACGGTCGCCCTGGCTGCCCGGGTTAGTGCCGGTGACGGTGAACTTGAGCTCGTGGTCACCGCGGGTCAGGCGGACGGACTGGCCGGCCGTGTACGGGGCCGTCGAGCCCGCGGGGTTGGCGTCGAAGGTGTCGATCGGCTGGCCCACGTTCTGCCCGTCGATCGCGAACTGGATGATGCCGTGGTCGTTGAACCGGGTCAGCTGCCCGGAGAGGACGTACTCGCCCTCCTCGGGGACGCTGACGCGCATGACGTCATAGGCGCCCGCCTGCGTTCCGACCAGGTTGAGCTGCGCTCCGCCGGACCACGACAGCGCACCGTTGTCGTTGATCACCCGCACCGGTGCGGTGGCGCCGAGCTGGGGCAGCTTCTCCGCCTCCCAGGTCGAGGTGACCGGGGTGCTCTGGCCGTTGACCTGCTCGGCGAGCGAGGCGCGGTAGACCGGGCCGAGCGTCTCGACGACGTCCAGGCCGTCCGCCGAGTACACGGTGCGTGAGTCGAGCAGACGCGCCCGCGACGCGGGGTCCGCCGGCAGGTTCAGCTCGGCGGCGTACCGGCCGGCGTCCGGGTGGGTGCCGAGCGCGATCGCGCGGTTGGTGGCCTCCAGGGTACGGACGGCGTGGCCGTAGCGGTCGTACTCCTTCGTCTCGATGTCGCCGCCGGGGGTGATGGACGGGGTGGCGGTGTTGACCTTGTTGCCGGAGGCGTTGAGGTAGTGGACGGTGGCCGGCTTGTAGCCGTCCTTGCCCGGCTTGGCCGCCGTGGCGGTGTTGGTGCCCGGATCGTCCTCGGGACCGAAGACGGCGGTGGCATCGGTGGGAGCGTCGGTCTGCGCCCACTTGGCGACGTCGGCGCCGCCCATGTCGTACGGGCCGCCCGCCGCACCGCCGGCGAGCGGCACGTTGTAGACCACGTTGGTCGCGGTCTCGCCGTTGACCTGGTCCTTGCTGCCCTGCGTGAGGGCGGCCCGGCGGACCTTGAGCAGGCGCCCCGGGTCCTGGTCGGCCGCGGCCTTGCCGTAGTCGAGGTTCCACGGCAGCTGGCCGGCGGGGGTGATCCGGGTGACCCGGCCCGCGTCGTCGTAGCCGTACGCGGTCTTCAGCGGCTGGGCCAGGCGCGGGTCCCAGGTCTCGACCAGGCGGCCCTTGTCGTCGTAGGCGTAGTGCACGACCTCGACGGCCTCCTGCTTGGAGGTCGCCGGGTTCCACGACCACACCTTCGCCGAGCGGATGCGGTCCTGGTAGTCGCCGGGCGTTGTCGCGGTGGCCGTGGTGACCTTGGCGTAGTCGTACTCCATGACCTCGCAGCCGCGCGGCAGCGGGTTGACGGTGCAGTGGTTGGCGTCGTCGACGCCCGGCTCGACCGGCGGGATGACGCGCTTGACCAGTGAGCGGCCGTCGGCGGTGTCGTACTGGTAGCGGGTGGCCGAGGCGGCCTCCGGGCCGATGTCACTGACGACCTGGTAGATGCTGGAGCCGGCCTGGCGGGCGAACACCGTCTTCGAACCGTCCAGCTCGGACAGCTCGTAGGTGGTGCCGGCGGTCTGCACGTCCCAGACCTGGTTCGGGCCGCGCCAGCAGGTCCAGATGGTGCCGCCCAGGTTCGCGTCCAGGCACTTGGACGACTGCTGGTTGCCGATCTGGCCGTCGGCGAGGACCTCCCACTTCTGGTTGGTACCGGCGTTGCAGTCCCAGAGCACGATCCGGGTGTTGTCGGTGGTGACGCCCCAGGGGTTGTCCAGGCACTTGCCGAGGATCTGGAAGCGCTGCTGGTCGTCGCGGGTCCACTGCTGGTTGGCGCCACCGGTGCACGGCGCCGCCTGCAGGTTGGTGCCGTTGTTGGCGGCGCCGTTCGGGACCTCCAGGCACTGTCCGGTCGCGGCGAGCACGAGGGCGCCGCTGGTGGCCGGCACGGCCTTGAGGGTGAGCGACTCGGCGCCCGGCTCCGGGAACAGGGTGCCGTCGGTGCCCTTGGCGAAGGTGAGCGTGGTGTCGTTGTTGCCCTTGATCTCGACCAGGTCGGACTGCGGGAACGACAGCGCGCGGTAGTCCGAGCCGGCGCCGGCGTCGGGTCCGCCGGCCCACTGCGGGCCGAACGGCGCGACGATCTCCTTCAGCGACAGGTCGTCGAAGAAGACCTCCTTGTCCGCCGCGGCGAAGCCGTTGACGAGGCGGAACCAGGCCTCGGTGGCGTCCTTGGGGACGGTCATGTCGACGCTCAGCTGCTGCCAGCCGTCCGTGAACGACGCCTTCGCGGAGAGCACCTCGCCATACCCGGCCGGCGTGCGGTGGACGCCCTGCAGGCGCAGGCCGATGTCGGCGCGGTCGGGGTTCAGGCCGGTCGCGCCCGGTACGTAGATCCAGCCGGTCAGCCGGTAGGTCTTCCCCGGCTGCATGTTCTGCCCGAGGCTGTAGCCCGGGCCGATCTCCGTGTAGGAGTTCGCGTTGCCGTTGGGCTTGACGAGCAGCGAGTCGGTGGAGCTGTCGTGACCGCGCGCGGTCGAGCGGCTGAGGGTCACCGGGCCGGGGGTGAAGCCGGCCGTGTCGGTGCCGATCTGGCGCTGGTTGGCCGCCAGGCGCTCGCCCTGCGGCTGCCAGCCCCGGTCCGTCCCCCGCGAGGAGGAGGTGCGGGTCACCGACATGCCGAACTCGCTGGCGTCGGTGGCGCTGGTGGAGTAGTCACCGGTGAGCAGGTTCACCGAACCTGGACCCGCGTCGGTGCTCGCGGCGCCGTCGGCGTTGCGGTCCACCGTGATGGTGTTCCACACGGTGGCGTAGCCGGCGCCGGAGCCGTCCTCGGGAAACAGCTTGGCGCGGATCTGGACGACGCCGCCGACGTTGCCGAGGGTGTCCAGGACGTTCCAGTTGGCGTGCGGGCCGAGGTCCGCCAGACGCGGCTTGTCCTCGGTGACCGGGGTGTTGTCGGCCTTGGTCAGGTTGGTCCGGGGCACCGCGTATTCGGTGGCGCCGGGGCCGCGGCGGTACTCGTAGACGACGCGCTTGAACTGCGTCTGGGCGTCGACGGACAGCTTGACGCGCTTGGCCGCCTGGGTGCCGTTGACCGGCGAGCTGATCCCGGCCTGGCCGACGTGGAACACGTACGGGGCGGCGGGCGGAGACAGGTTGCCCGCACGGTCCTTGGCCTGCACCGTCAGGACGCGCCGGCCCTCGGTCGTCGGGGTGATCGATGTCGTCAGCCCGGCCGTGGCGTTGACCGTGACCGGCGTGCCGCCGTCCAGCGTGTAGACGTACGCGGCCAGGTCGGTCGTCCCCGCGGACGGGGTGAATGTGAAGGAGCCCGGCTTGTTCGCCGTCCCGTGCCACGTCCCGTCCGACGGATAGTCCGCCGAGGTGACCGTCGGCGCGCCGGGGGCGGTGGTGTCGACGACGAAGTTCGTGCCGGCCCAGCCGGAGGCCGAGTTGGCGTCGGAGACCCTGGTCCACACCGAGTACGGAACGCCCTCGTCCAGCTTCGCCACACCGAGGTCGGCGGGGCCCACCTGGAGGTAGGTGTTGGCCGGGACCTGCCGGTAGATGCTGTTGACGAAGGTACCGTTGCGCCAAAGATCGACGTTCACACCGACCGTGCCGCCGTCGGGGTCGTCGGCGCGGACCTGGAAGCGCGGCGTCGCGGAGCTGGAGTACCGCGGCTCACCCGGCTGCGAGGGCTGCACCTCGATGCCGGACGGCGCCGACGGCACCGAGTTCAGGGTGATCGAGAGGTACGGCGGGTAGTCGCTCTCGGCGGAGCCGAACCGCTTCCACGACAGCGGACTGTTCTCGTCCGTCGCCTTCAGCAGCAGGCCGTACTCGCTGTAGCCGTTCTGGGCGAAGTACCGGACCATGTCCGTGACGTCGGTGTTCGTCCAGCCGGACCCGTCCGGGGCGGTGCACTGGTGGCTGTCATCACCGTCAAGGTCGTACGTCTCGTACGTTCGGGTCCACATCTGGCCCCACTGGGGTTCGTTGCCCCAGCGGGTCCACCAGGCGGCGCCGCCCGCGTTCCACACCTCCCACTGCTTCGCGACGCAGGAGGACGAGTGGTAGTTGAACAGACGCAGCTTGGCATCGAGGATCTGCTTGCCGTTGAACTTCCCACCCGGGATCGTCAGGTACGAGCGCGCCTTGACGCTGCCGTCGTAGCTGCCCAGCTTGAGGTCCTCCGAGCTGGAGGCATCGAAGTTCTCGTCGCTCTGGACGTAGGTGTCGAAGGTGGTACCGACATCGACGACCGGGTCGATGGTGACCGGGTACTCGGTCTTCTCATCGGCCAGGAACGCCGCGTCCGGGGTGAACACCAGCTCGGTGTCCGCGCCCTCGCCGCGCACCTCCATGGTCACGGGGGCCCGGTTCAGGTGCTCCAGCGAGGCCGGGTCCACCGCCGCGTCCCACATCACCGGCGACGGGATCTTCACGGCCGGCTTGCCGCTCGCCTTGTCGACCAGCTGGATCGAACCGTCCTGCTGCACCGCGACGTTGAGGCCGGTCGTGTCCAGCGGGATCGTCATCGTTCCGGCCTGCGCCACCGCGGAACGGTTCTTCACGATCAGGAACTGCTCGAAGCCGGTCCGGGTCGCCTTGAGTACCAGGTCGACGCCCGGGCGGGCGTCGACGTAGGTCGCCTTGCTGCCCTCGAGCCTCGGCTGCGGCAGCCGACCTAGCCAGCCAAAGGAGACCTGCTGCTCACCGGAGCCGATCGTCACCAGCGGGCGCTCGGCCGACTTTGCCTCGGGACCAGTAAGCGGGTTGACGTACGGGGTCGCCGGAGCAACCGACGGGGCTGCGTCGCGAGCCGCGTCACGGGAGGCGTGCTCAGGGGGCGTCTGCGTCGGGGTGGCGGAGGATGTCGGTGATGAGGTCGGCGGGGTTATGGACAAGCTGTCACCTACTGTGACCCCAGCGTCGCCGCCCTCGAAGGCCAGACCCTCCGGATGCGCCTTCGGCGCCACCTTGCCGTCCGGCGTCCGAACCAGCGTGGTGTCGACCGGCACCCAGGCGTCGCCAACCTTCATCCGCAGCGGGCCGGTGGACCGCTCGAAGGTCAGCGTCCCCTCCGGGTTCGCCCACAGGGTGACGAACTCGGTCCGGGCGTTCGTGACCTCGATCCGGTGCCCCTGGAGGCGTGCGGCCAACAGGGCCGAGGCCTCGTCGGGCGCCTCGGCGGCGGACGAGGCAGGGGGAGTTTGCGGGGCGGAGCCGGCGCCGGACTGCGGCGATGCCAGAGCTTCGGCAATCACGCCGGTCTGCACCAGAAGACCAAGAGTCAGGGCTGTGGATAGGCGCCGTATCCAGCGCAATGAAAAGGCCCCGCCGGTGGAACCGGACGAGGCCAGAGACCGTCGTTTCATCAGAACTCTCTCGAAGAGATGACACGTACTCAAATGGTTCGTTCAGAACCGGAATACAACCTCCCACTTTCAGTGGCCACGCAGGAGACCCCCAGGATGACGATCAGGTAACGGATCTTGGACCGAGAGTTATCGAGGGGCAATTTGGAATAATTATGCGCAATGATAGTTCTTGCCCAAATTGACCCTATTGGTCCGGAATTAATGCATTCTGGGGAAGAGTCTTTTAAATTACCCTGTTTGTACCCGCTCAGAGGTGATTACCGGCTACCTTCACCGTTTCGCCCGGCGTACCAGAGAGCGCGCGATGGCCGCCGGACCTGGTCGTCGCCGACGCGGCCGCGGCCGCCGAGGCCGGCACCACCCTCAGCGCCGACGACATCGTCGTGGCCATCGAGATCGCCTCGCCCTCCACCCGGGTCACCGACAAGAAGATGAAGCCGTCCCTGTATGCCGCGGCCGGCATCCCGCACTACTGGCGCCTCGAACTCGACCCCGCCCCGCGCCTCTACCTCGGC
>NZ_JBEPAM010000088.1:0-15910 GCF_040298605.1 Kitasatospora sp. NPDC001527
GACATCACGACGTTCGAGCTGCTCCGCTCCGCCGAGGTCGCCGACCGGTTCCGGGAAGCGGTGCGGACCCTGGCCCGGGGACCGAAGCCGCTGGCGCCGGACGGCCCTGCGGTGCGGGAGCGTCAGATCTGGACGCCGAAGTCCTGGGCGATGCCGGCCAGGCCGGAGGCGTAGCCCTGGCCGACCGCGCGGAACTTCCACTCGGCGCCGTTGCGGTAGAGCTCGCCGAAGATCATGGCGGTCTCGGTGGCGGCGTCCTCGGAGAGGTCGTAGCGGGCGATCTCGGCGCCACCGGCGGCGTTCACCACGCGGATGTAGGCGTTGCGGACCTGGCCGAAGTTCTGGGACCGGGCGACGGCGTCGTAGATCGAGACCGGGAAGGTGATCCGGGCGGCCTCGGCCGGCAGCGTGGCGAGGTTGACGTTGATCGCCTCGTCGTCGCCGGCGCCCTCGCCGGTGCGGTTGTCACCGGTGTGGACGACGGTGTTGTCCGGGGTGCTGGTGTTGTTGAAGAAGACGAAGTGGCTGTTGGACAGCACCTTCCCGTCCGCGTTCAGCACGATCGCGCTGGCGTCCAGGTCGAACTCGGCACCGGTCGTGGTGCGGACGTCCCAGCCGAGGCCGACGGTGACCGCGGTCAGGCCGGGGGCCTCCTTGGTCAGCGAGACGTTGCCACCCTTGGAGAGGCTCACTGGCATGGTGTGTGCTGTCCCTTCGATTGCTTGTTGCCGGGGATAACGCGGGAACCGTCGGAATTGGTTCCGCGCGGCCGGGCCTTTTCCGCCGCCGGCACGGCTTCGGGTATTCCCTCGTCAGATCCGGCGGAACCGGCCCTGGAGCTCCCAGATTGCCGGATTGTCGGCGAGTTCGGGGTGCATGTCGAAGAGATCGGCGAGAGTGTCCTGGAGGAAGTCGCGGGCCTCGCGGCGCAGATCGCCGTGGCGCACCACGGCGGGCGGCTCGTCGGGCAGCCAGGTGGCGGTGATCTCGACCCAGTTGAAGCGGCGGGCGAACCGCAGCAGCTCGGTGTTCTGGGTGAAGTCGAGATCGGCGCTCTGCACCCGGGCCGCGCGCCCGCCGGCCGGGTCGCGGTCGAGTTCCTCGACGATGTCGCACAGGGCCCAGGCGAAGTCCAGTACCGGGACCCATCCCCAGGCTGTGGACAGTTCCGCGCCGTCGGCGTCGAGGTAGACGTCGCCGCAGAACAGGTCGTACCGCAGTTCGCGCACGCCCGCGGACCGGTAGTCGGTCTGCGGGGGGTCGGGGAAGCGGTTGGAGAGGGAGTAGCCGAGCTCGATCACACAGGCCATTGTCGGGGTTGCCCGGTCCTGGCCGGATAACCGGGTGACCGGCGCGGCCCGGCGCGGGATGATGGGCACATGCCCGAGCCCATCCGCGTACGGGGGTCGGTGGTCGTCCCCGACGCCGAGCTCGTCTGGCGCTTCTCGCGTTCCTCCGGCCCCGGCGGCCAGCACGTCAACACCTCCGACACCCAGGTCGAGCTGCGCTACGACCTGGCGGCCTCCGCCGCGCTGCCCGAGGTGTGGAAGCAGCGTGCCCTGGAGCGGCTGGCGGGCCGGCTGGTGGACGGGCGGGTGCTGGTGGTCCGGGCCTCCGAGCACCGCTCGCAGTGGCGCAACCGGGAGGTCGCCGCGGCCCGGCTGGCCTCGCTGCTCGGCGAGGCGACCGCGCCGCCGCCGAAGGCCCGCCGGGCGACCAGGCCGAGCCGGGGCATGGTCGAGCGGCGGCTGTCCAGCAAGCGGCACCGCTCCGAGCTGAAGCAGGGGCGGCGCTCCCCGCGCGGCGAGCAGTAGCCCCCCGGTTCAGCCCAGGGTGCGGTAGCCGCCGCGGAAGTACAGCAGCGGGCGGCCGCCCGGGTCGGGGACCACGGCCTCCAGGACGCGGCCGAGCAGCAGGGTGTGGTCACCGGCGGCTATCCGCTGCTCGGTGCGGCACTCCACGGTGGCGAGCGCGCCGTCGATCAGCGGGGCTCCGCTGTGCGGGCCGCGGTGGTGCGGGGCGTCGGCGAACAGCAGCCGGTCGCTGAGCCGGCCCTTCATGGCGAACCGCGAGCCGAGCGCCTTCTGGGCCTCCGACAGCAGGGAGACCGCCCAGGTGTCGGCCCGGGAGAGCACCTCGTCCATCCGGGAGTCCTCCCGGACGGAGATCAGGACCAGCGGCGGCTCCAGCGACACGGAGAGGAAGGACGTGGCGGTCATGCCGACGTCCTCGCCGTCCTCCGGGTCGTGGACGGTCACCAGGCTCACACCGGCGGCGAGCTGGGAGAGCGCGGCCCGGAACTCGTCGGGGGTTGCTTGGGTGGCAGCTTCGGGCTGCGGGGACGGGTACACGTACCGCACGGTAGCCCGCGACCGGGGGAAACGGCATCGGGCCCTGGTCGTAGGACCAGCGGCGCAGCGCCGTGCGACTCACTCCCAGGGGTGAAGGAGAGGGCCTGCCGGCGGTCACCGGCTACAGCGCGAGGCCAATGCGACCGACCACGGGAAATGTGCCGATGGGCTCCTATGTCCCGGTACGGGACGGATGAACCGATTAAGGGCGCATTAGCGTTGTGTGATTTAAGTCACAAGTGCTGACCTATTGCTGACCGAGCGTGCCGAACGCTGTGCTCCCTGTGATTCAGTTCTTCTGGCAATCGGACGATAACCAATCAAGACCTATCCGAAGCAGCCGGGGAGCCCCCGCATGGAAGCCGAGTCGGAGCCGTACGTCCGTCTCGCGACCCTCCGCACCTTGCACCGGGTCGTGGCGGACCTCAACGCTGCCCGCAGCCTGGCGGGCACGCTGCAGGCCGTGGTCGAGGGCGCGGTGCACGGACTCGGATTCGACGCCGCCGCGGTCAGCCTGGTGCGGCCGGACGGCGACCTCGTGGTGGCGGCCGTCTGGGAGCTGGAGGAGAGCGCGATGGGCGGCCCCGCCGTCCTGCTCGGCCAGGTCGGCTCCCGCGAGTCCTGGGACCGGCTGCTCGGCGTCAGCGACCACTGGGGCACCCTGCGCTTCCTCCCCTACGACCGGGGCTGGGCGGTCGCCAGCGACATCCCGCGCTGGATCGGGGACGGTCCGATGCCCGTCTACGCCAACGACTGGCACCCCGCCGACGGCCTGCTCGCCCCGATGTACAGCGCCGGCGGCGACCTGCTCGGCGTCCTGTCGGTGGACCGTCCGCGCAGCGGCAAGCGGCCCGGCGCCTGGACCCGCGAGGCCCTGGAGATGTTCTCCCTGCAGGCCTCCATCGCGATCGGCAACGCCCGGCTGCGGGCCGAGATGCAGCGCGCGCTGGCCCGGCTGGAGAAGGAGCAGCAGGCGCTGCGGGCCAGCGAGGAGAGTTTCCGCCAGGCCTTCGAGTACGCCCCCAGCGGGATGGCCATCACCGAACTGCACGGCGCCGGGCGGGGCCAGCTGACCCGGGTCAACGACGCGCTCTGTCGTCTGCTCGGCCGCCCCCGGGCGGTGCTGCGCCAGCAGAGCTTCGCCGACCTCGTCCACCCGGACGACCGGGCGCTGCTGGAGCGCACCAGCGCCGAGAGCGGCCGGGCGGAACTGAGACTCTCCCGCCGGGACGGCGGCTACCAGTGGGTCTGTCTGCGGAACTCGATCGTGGCCGACGCCGCCGAGGGCCCGAGCTTCCTGCTCACCCACGTCGAGGACATCGAGGACCGCAAGCGGCACGAGCTCCAGCTCGCCCACCGGGCCAGCCACGACGCGCTCACCGGGCTGCCGAACGGCGCCGAGCTGAAGGCCCGGCTGGGGCGCCGGCTCTGCGGCCAGCCGCACGCGGCCGTCGCCGCCGGGCACCAGGGCGGCCCCGCGGACGGGAGCACCGGGTACGGCGGCACCGGGTACGGGAGCGGGTACGGCGGCGCCGGAGTCCCGGAGGACGGTTTCGGCGGGTACCCCGACGGCCTGTTCGGCGACCCCCACCGGCCGGCCGGCGTGGACGACGCCCCCGGGGCGGCGTACGGCCACGGCCTGCGGGACGGATACCCCGTGCCCGCCGCCGACGGCGCGCCGGCCGGGACGAACGGCTACGGGGAGCATGTGCACGCGGTGGTCCCGGCCGACCACGGCCCGGGCGGGGAGCTGCGGTCCGGCCCGTTCCGCTCGGGCGCAGCGGCCTCGGTCGACAAAGGGCTCGCGGTGCTCTTCTGCGACCTCGACGGCTTCAAGTCGATCAACGACCGGTTCGGCCACAACGCCGGCGACGCCGTCCTGGTCGAGGTGGCCCGCCGGCTCAGCGCGGCCGTGCGCGACGGCGACACGGTGGCCCGGCTCGGCGGCGACGAGTTCGTGGTGCTCGCCGACGGCATCGGCCGCGACGAGGCGAAGGACCTCTCCCACCGGCTGCGCAACGCGATCATCCCGCCGATGCGGATCGACGGCCGGGCGATGCGGGTCGGCGTGAGCCTGGGCATCGGCTGGGCCGGCTGCGGGATGAGCATCGAGGAGGTCCTGCACACCGCGGACGAGCGGATGTACGACGAGAAGCGGGCCCGCGGCGGCGCGGTGCGCGGGGCCCGCGGCGAGCGCTCGCACCGGCGGGCCGGCTGAGGGCCCGTCCCCGGCCCACGCGGCGGGACCGGCCGCTCCCGGGCGGGGGCTACTCGCCGGTTGTCAAGGGGTCTTTCCTGGGCGCGCGCGGCGGCAGGTAGGGTTCCGGGGTACGAGAGCGACCACGACCAGCGCCGACGGCCCGGCAGCCCGGCGGCGCGACCGCGATGGGGGAGTTGACCACCGTGACCACCGCCGGCAGCAGCGGAGCGCCCCAGGGCCCGGAGGACGGCGCCCCGCACGACGACGATCCGTTCGGCTACCTCTACCGTCCGGCCGACGGCGGCTCCGGTCAGCCGACCGAGCCGCAACAGGGCGTGCCCCGCACGCCGTACAGCCGCCCGATGGAGGTCGGCCGCGCCCAGTACGGCCAGCCCCCGAGGCCGCAGCAGCCCTACCCGCCGCAGCCGGGCTACCCGCAGCCCCAGCCGCAGCAGCCGTACCCGGCACCGGGCGACTTCGCCGCCGCCCCGACCCAGCAGACCCGCTACGCCGAGCACTCCCGCCCGCAGCCGGGCGAGGAGCGGCCGCCGGGCGGCGGCCGGGGCAAGGGCGCCGTGATCGGCGCGGTCGCCGTGGTCGCGGCCATCGCGATCGGCGCCGGCATCGCCCTGTCCTCCGGGGACCCGGACGGCGACAAGGACAAGGACGCCAAGGGCGGCACCACCACGGCGAGCGGCCCGGCCACCCCGGGCGACGCCACCGGCTCCGCGAGCCCGACCGGCGCCGCGTCGCCCACGGCCTCGGCGAGCGCCTCGGGCGGGCTGGGCCCGGTCGACGCGAGCCAGCTGCAGGGGCAGAACGCGCCGTCCGGCAACACCGTCAAGGGCGCCAAGTCGGCCGACGGCAGCTACCTGACGCTCAACCCGGGCGGCACGGTCACCTGGACGGGTGACCTGGCGGCGGCCGGTACGTACAAGTTCACCGTGCACTACAACAACCCGGGCGCCGACGTGCGGGCGACGACGGCGGTCAACGGCAAGGACTGGCCGAGCGGGTCGAACTTCAAGAACTACTCGCCGGGCAAGGACCCGGCCTCGTCCTGGTTCAACACCTACATAACCCCGCCGATGCAGGCGGGCACGAACACGATCGTGATCTCGCTGCCGCCGGGCAGCGGCACGATCCTCATCGATCAGGTGCTGCTGGAAGCCGCGTAGCGGCGTTCCCGCCGACCGTCGGCACCGGGTCCGAGCGGCCCGGAGGCGCGCGGGCGGGTGGCAGCCACGACGACGACGGCCGCCCGTTCCCCGAGGGGAGCGGGCGGCCGTCGTCGTGGGCGCGGGATCAGGCGGTCGCGATCGGGGCGAAGCGGTCGCCGCCGGTGATCCACTCGCCGCGGCGCATCACCGCGACCAGGTCGTAGCTCGCCGAGTCGACCACGGCGAGGTCGGCGAACTTGCCGGGCTCCAGCGAGCCGATCGAGTCGGCGAGGCCGAGCAGCCGGGCCGGGGTGGCGGAGAGCGACTCGACGGCCTGGGTGAGGTCGAGGCCGTTGACCGTGACCGAGCGCTTGAACGCCACGTCCAGGGTGAGCGTCGAGCCGGCGATCGCGCCGCCCTCGACCAGCCGGGCCACGCCGTCCTTGACCTCGACCTGGAGCGGGCCGAGCGGGTAGAGGCCGTCGCCCATGCCGGCGGCGCCCATGGCGTCGGTGATCAGGGCGACCCGGGAGGCGCCGGCGGTGCCGTAGGCGAGGTCGAGCACCGAGGGGTGCAGGTGGACGCCGTCGTTGATCAGCTCGACGGTGACCCGCTCGTCCTCCAGCAGCGCCACGATCGGGCCGGGCGCGCGGTGGGCGATGCCGGGCATGGCGTTGAAGAGGTGGGTGGCGACGGTGGCGCCGGCCTCGATGGCCTCCAGCGTCTTGGCGTAGTCGGAGTCGGTGTGGCCGACGGCGGCGATCACGCCGAGGTCGGCGAGCATCCGCACGGAGTCGAGGCCGCCGGGCAGCTCGGGGGCCAGGGTGATCATTCTGGCGTGGCCGCGGGCGGCGTCGACGAGCTTGCGGACCAGGGCCGGGTCGGGGTCGCGCAGCAGGTCGGGGCGGTGGGCGCCGCAGCGGTTGTGCGAGATGAAGGGGCCCTCGAAGTGGATGCCGGCGAGGACGCCGTCCTCGACGAGTTCGGAGAGGACGGCGGCCTGGCGGGCGAGGTCGTCGATCTCGCCGGTGACGGTGGAGGCGACGGTGGTGGTGGTGCCGTGTTCGAGGTGGGTGCGGGCGACCTTGAGGGCCTCCTCGGCGATGCCGGAGGCGTAGGAGGCGCCGCCGCCGCCGTGGACGTGCAGGTCGACGAAGCCGGGGACGACGGTGTACCCGGTGAGGTCGAGGTCGCCGGGCGTGGCGGAGCCGCCGAGGCCGGCGATCCGGTCGCCCTCGACGGCGAGGCGGTCGCCCTCGACGACGCCTCCGGGCAGGACCAGCCGGGCGCCGGCCAGTGCGAGTCGGTCCGCGGTCACGCGGTCACCTCCATGGAGAGCAGATCCCAGGCGAGCAGGCCCGCGCCCAGCGACGCGGCGGTGTCTTTGAGCATGGCGGGTACGACCTCGGGGGGCATCTGGAAGGTCAGCCGCTCGGTGACCGCCGCCCGCAGCGGCGTGAAGAGGGTGTCCCCGGCCTCGGCCAGCCCGCCGCCGACGATGACGCGGGACGGGTCGAGCAGGCTCTGGGCGAGGACGATGCCGTCGGCCAGGGCCTCCACCGCGTTCTGCCAGACCGCGACCGCGCGCGGGTCCCCGGCGTCCACCGCGACGGCGCAGGATGCCGCGTCGGCGTCGGGGTCGCCCACGGCCTCGGCCCAGGCACGGGAGACGGCGGAGGCGGAGGCGAGGGTCTCCAGGCAGCCGCGGGCGCCGCAGCCGCACTTCGGTCCGCCGGGGCGGACCACCACGTGGCCGATCTCGCCGCCGAAGCCGTGGGCGCCGGCCTCGATCCGGCCGTCGATGCCGATGGCGCCGGCGATGCCGGTGCCGAGGGCGATGAACAGGAAGCGCCCGACGCCCCGGCCGCCGCCGAGCCGGCCCTCGGCGAGGCCGCCGGTGCGCACGTCATGACCGAGGGCGACCGGCATCACACCGCCGTCCGGGCCGGCCAGGCGCTCGCCCAGCAGCTTGCGCAGCGGGAGGTCGCGCCAGCCGAGGTTGGCGGAGAAGACCGCGATGCCGTGCTTCTCGTCGATCGTCCCCGGGACGGCGACACCCGCCGCAAGGGGCGCGGCGCCGAAGCGGCTGCGGCCTTCGTCCGCCAGATCGGCGGCGAAGTCGAGGATGGCGGCGACCACGGCGTCCGTGCCGTGCTCCCGCCCGGTCGGGCGGCGTGCTTCGAACAGCACGGAGCCGTCCTGGGCGAGCAGCGCGGCTTTCATGCCGGTGCCCCCCACATCGAGTGCGATGACGTGCTTCACGGAGGACAGTTTCCCTTGACCAGGTCTAAGAGGTCTAGTCCAGTTGTCGGATTGGTCTGGTCCAACGGGGTGAGCTTTGTCGCAGAAGCATGTGGTGTGCGGCACTTTGCACGAGCCCTCCGGTGGAGCCCCGGCCCGGTGGCGGGGGCGGATTCGGCAGGTCGGACCGGCGCGATCCGTTGCACGGTGCGCAACGACTCCCGCACTTCGATAACTACCCGGCGTCCGGGCACCGGAGGTGTGGACCACCGCGTGCCCGGTTTGGCACCCTTGCGGCCTTCACCCCGGCCGGATCCCCCCTCCCCCTCGATCCGGACCGTTCCCCAGGATCCCCCCCGAAGGCGGTACCCGCGTTGGACAGACGCGTCCCCACCCGGTCGTTCGGCGTCGCGCTGGCCGGCGCCCTGGCCGGAGCCCTGGTGCTCAGCGGCTGCGGCGGCCAGGACGACGGCCCCGTCACCCTCAGGCTGGTCGCGGCCGACTACGGCGAGAGCGCGGACACCAACTCCAAGCTGTACTGGGACGACCTCGCCCGCCGCTTCGAGGCCGCCAACCCGGGCATCAAGGTGAACGTCGAGGTGGTGGGCTGGACCGACATCGGCAAGCGGGTCGAGGAGCTGGTGAAGAGCGGCAAGTCGCCCGACCTGCTGCAGACCGGCGGCTTCGCCGACCAGGCCGCCGCGGACCGGCTCTACCCCGCCGCGGACGTGCTCTCCCTGGAGACCCAGGCGAACATCATGGAGCAGTTCTCGCACGCCGGGCAGGTGCTCGGCACGCAGTACGGCATCCCGTTCGTCTCCTCCTCCCGGGTGCTCTTCTACAACAAGGCGATCTTCCAGAAGGCCGGCATCGCCCAGCCGCCGGCCACCTGGAACGAGCTCAAGGCGGCCGCCGAGAAGATCAAGCTCAAGGTCCCCGGCGTCGTGCCGTACGGACTGCCGCTCGGGCCCGAGGAGGCGCCCGCCGAGTCGATGCTCTGGACGCTGAGCGGCGGCGGCAGCCTCTCCGACGACGTCGGCAACTACACCATCGACAGTGCCCAGAACCAGGCCACCTTCACCTGGCTGAGGAACAACCTGGTCGTCACCGGCCTGACCCAGCCCGAGCCCGGCAAGGTGAACCGCACCCCGGTGTTCAGCGACTTCGCGGCCGGCAAGGTGGCGATGCTCAACGGGCACCCGACGCTGCTGCGGATGGCCACCAACGGGAAGATCGACTTCGGGACGGCGCCGATCCCGAGGAAGGACGGCCTGGCGAAGACCGGCAGCCTCGGCGTCGCCGACTGGATGATGGCGTTCAAGGCCAACGGGCACCGGAACGAGATCCGCACCTTCCTCTCCTTCGTCTACGGCAAGGAGAACCAGCTCAGGTTCGACGAGACCTACAACCTGCTGCCGGTCACCCAGGACGCCTTCGACGCGATGACCAAGGACCCGAAGCACGAGGACCTCAAGCAGTTCGCGGCGGGCCTGGGCAACGCCAGCTTCTACCCGTTCGGCGACCCGGCCTGGGCGGAGGTCTCCAACCGGATCAAGGCCGGCATCGGGGCGGCGGTGACCGGCGACCCCAAGCCGGTGCTGGAGGACCTCCAGCAGGCAGCCGTCAAGGAGGCGGCCCGGATCCGCAAGTGAATCCGGGCCGGGCGGGCAGGCGGGGCGGGTCTCAGAAGGTGATCGCGTAGACCTTGCGGAGCGTCTCGTGGACGGTCCAGGTGGTGCGGTCGCCCGCCCGCAGCACCCCGCAGTCGCCCGGGCCGAGCTCCAGCGTCGGGCCGCCGTCGACCACGACGGTGGCCCGGCCGCTCAGCACCACGAACACCTCGTCCGCCTCCACGTCGGTGGCCACGCCCGGGGTGATCTGCCAGATGCCGGTCTCCCCGGTGGCGGACCCGGTGAGCACCCGGCCGGACACCTCGGGGGCGCCCGAGACGATCTGCGCCGGGTCGAGCGGGTCGGGGACGAGGTCCGCGGTCGGGACGTGCAGGGCGAAGGCGGCGGCCGGGATGCTGGTCATGGGGGTGACGCTAGCCGCCGGACCGGGGCCGCGCAGGACGCAGAGTGTGTCGGGTCCGCGGGGGAGAATGACACTCCGTAGTGATGGACGGAGGTGGGCCCCGATGGGCGCGGACGACGAGGCGGCGCGGGAACCGGACGCGCCCGGTGCGGACGGTTCCCCCGGCACGCCCGGCACGCCCGGCACGCCCGGCACGCTGGACGAGCGGGACCGGGCCGTGCTGGAGCTGGAGGGCCGCTCCTGGCGGACGGCCGGCGCCAAGGAACGCGCCGTCCGGGAGGAGCTGGGGCTCTCCAGCACCCGGTACTACCAGCTGCTGAACGCACTGCTGGACCGGCCGGAGGCGCTGGCGCACGCGCCGGTCCTGGTCAACCGGCTGCGCCGGGTCCGCGACGCCCGCCGGGCGGCCCGGTAGCCACGGCCGCCGCGCCGGGGGTGTCCGCCCGGGACAGCTGGGTACGGTGCCAGGCATGGGCCTTGCCGACATTGCGCGACCACTGACGGATGCCGGGCGCGCGGGGCTGGCGGCGCTGCTCGCCGCGCCCCGTGACGTCGTGATCGCCCTCGACTTCGACGGAACGCTCGCACCGATCGTCCCCGACCCGAGCCGGGCCCGGGCGCACCCGGGCGTGGCGCCCGCACTGCGCGCGCTGGCGCCGCGGGTCGGCACGGTCGCCGTGGTGACCGGCCGCCCGGCCGCGCTGGCCGTGGAGTACGGCGGTCTCGCCGGACTCCACGGCGTGGTGGTGCTCGGCCACTACGGCGCCGAGCGCTGGGAGGACGGCGAGCTGACCGCGCCGCCGCCGCACCCGGGCGTGGCCGCGGTGCGCGAGCGGCTGCCGCGGGTGCTGGCCGGACTCGGCGCGCCGGACGGCACCTGGGTGGAGGACAAGGGCCGCTCGGTGGCCGTGCACACCCGGCGCACGGCCGAGCCGGCCGCCGCGTTCGAGCTGCTGCGCGCGCCGATGGAGGGCCTGGCGGGCGAGCACGGGCTGGTGGTGGAACCGGGCCGGATGGTGCTGGAGCTGCGGCCGCCCGGGGTGGACAAGGGAGCGGCGCTGACCGGGCTGCTGCGCGAGCGCGGCGCCCGCTCGGTGCTCTACGCGGGCGACGACCTCGGTGACGTCCCGGCCTTCGCGGCGGTGGAGAAGCTGCGCGGGGAGGGCCTGGCCGGGCTGCTGGTGTGCAGCGGCGCGGTGGGCGAGGCGCCGGTGCGCGAGCTCGCCGACCGGGCGGACCTGGTGGTCCCGGGCCCGGCCGGCGTGGTGGAACTGCTCGGCGCGCTGGGGGAGGAGCTCAGCGGCCCGGCCGCAGGGCGTTGAGCTGGTCGAGGAACCACTGCTGCGGGGGCAGCGCCGTCGCCGCGGCGGCCAGCCGCTTGGTGCGCTCGGCGCGCTCCCCGGCCGGCATGGTGAGCCCGGCGTGCAGCGCCTCGGCGGTGGCCACGACGTCGTACGGGTTGACGCTCAGCGCGTCCTCGCCGAGTTCGGCGTGCGCGCCGGCCTCCCGGGACAGCACCAGCGCGCAGCCCCGGTCGGAGACCACCGGGACCTCCTTGGCCACCAGGTTCATGCCGTCCCGGATCGGGTTGACCAGGGCCACGTCGGCCATCCGGTAGGCGGCCAGCGAGCGCGGGAAGTCGTCGTCGACGTGCAGGATCAGCGGCTTCCAGCCGGGCGTGCCGAACTCCGCCTCGATCTCGGCGGCGAGCGCCCGCACCTGGTCGGTGTAGGCCCGGTACTCGGCGAGGTCGGTGCGCGACGGGTAGGCGAAGGCGATGTGCACCACCCGGTCGTGCCACTCGGGGCGGGTGCGCAGCAGGTGCCGGTAGGCCAGGAAGCCGCGGACGATGTTCTTGCTCAGCTCGGTGCGGTCGACCCGGACCACGGTGCGCCGGTCGCCGACCGCGGTGCGCAGGGCGGCGAGCCGCTCGTCGACGTCCGGGCGGTGGGCGCGCTCGCGCAGGAAGTCGGCGTCGGCGCCGAGGCCGTGCACGCCCAGCGCGGTGGTGCGGCCGGCGTGCGCCACGGTGAGCGCCTCGCGGTCGACCTCCGCGCCGAGGAAGCGCTCGCAGCAGTCGGCGAAGGCGAGTGCCCAGCGGCGGGTCAGGAAGCCCGCCCGGTCGGCGCCGAGGATGCCGGTGAGGACGGCCTCGGAGATGTCGTCGGGCAGCAGCCGCAGGTACTCGGGCGGCGCCCAGGGGGTGTGCGAGAAGTGGCCGATCCGCAGGTCGGGGCGGGCGGCGCGGAGCAGTGCCGGGACGAGCGAGAGGTGGTAGTCCTGCACCAGGACGGCGGCGCCGGGGGCGGCCTCGGCGGCGAGCGCCTCGGCGAAGGCGGTGTTGTAGGCGGTGTAGGCCTGCCACTCGGTGCGGAAGCCGGCGTCGAAGGCGGGGGCGGTCGGGGTGTTCCAGAGCAGGTGGTGGACGAACCAGAGGGTCGAGTTGGCGATGCCGTTGTAGGCGCGGGCGAAGGTCCGCGGGTCGATGTCGAGCATCCGCACGGCCTGTCCGCCGACGTCGTGGCCGGCCCGGTCGAGGCGGCCGTCCGGGGCCTCGCGGGCGGCCCGGCGGTCGGCGTCGGACAGCGCGGCGCAGACCCAGACGGCGTCCGGGTCGTCGATGGCGGAGAGCCCGGAGACCAGGCCTCCGCCGCCTCTGCGGAGGGTCAGCGTGCCGTCGTCCGCGGTGCCGAAGGACACCGGCCCCCGGTTGGACGCCACCAGGACGGGGGCGGCGCCGGTCGGATTCGAACGTTCGGTCGTGTCAGGGCCCATGGTTGGTTGGTTGCCGGGGGTCCGGGGTGGCAAACGTGTCAGTGCCGGGTGGCGTACTCGGGCACGGTGTGCATCGGGGGGCGTTCGGTCGCGGTGACCGGGTGGGTGTGGGCGGTGAAGGCACGGGTGCGCGGGTCGCGGGTGAACTGGGTGAGCCGCGGGTGGAGCAGGTCGGCGGAGGCCTTGAGCCGGTGGGTGCGGTCGAGCCGTTCCAGCGCGGTGCGGTAGATGGTGGCGGCCATCCGGCCGAGCGCCTGGCCGTCCTGGTGCCGGTGGTGGCGCACGCCCACGTCCACCTGGGCGAGGGCGTCCAGGCCGGCCGTCTCCAGGGCGTCCACCAGCAGGCCGAGCTCGACGCCGTAGCCGGTGGGGAAGGGCAGCCGCTCCAGCAGCGAGCGCCGGGCCGCGTACTCGCCACCGAGCGGCTGGACGAAACCGGCGAGTTCCGGCCAGTGCAGGTTGAGCAGCGGGCGGGCGACGAGTTCGGTGACCCGGCCGCCGCCGGCCGGCACGACCGCGCCGTCCGTTTCGAGCGGCCGGTCGTACATCGCCTTGACCAGCTGGATGTCCGGTTCGGTGAGCAGCGGGCCGATGATGCCGGAGACCAGGGCGGGGTCGAACTCGCGCAGGTCGGCGTCCACGAAGCAGACGATCTCGCCGCGGGTGACCAGCAGCGAGCGCCAGAGCACCTCGCCCTTGCCGGGGGCGGCGGGCAGCCGGGGCAGGATCGCGTCACGGTGCACGACGGTGGCGCCGGCCTCGGCGGCGACCTCGGCGGTGGCGTCGGCGGAGCCGGAGTCGACCACCACCAGCTCGTCGACCAGCGGCAGCCGCTCCATCAGCTCGCGGCGGATCACCCGGACGATCTCGCCGACGGTGGCCTCCTCGTCCAGGGCGGGCAGCACGACGCTGACCGTGCCGGCCGGGCCGAGTGCGCGCTTGGCCGCGGCCAGTGTGCGCACCGGGCGGTCGGCCGCGCTCCACGAGCGCCGGCGCAGCCAGGACGCCGTCTCGGGGAGGAGCTCGGAGGTCGGTTCGGCGGGCACGGTGCGCTCCTCGGCGGGTTCGGGTACGGGGCCGGGTGGGACGGGGCATCTCGCGTGGCGGACGGTGCCGTTCGGGGTTGACGCCTTCGGATACAGTCTTCGTACAGCGGTCGGACCTTCGCACGCCGGGGTCTCCGCTGAGCAGGACCACAACTTCACAGAGCTCATCCAGAGGGACTGAGGGAACGGCCCGTTGACGTCCCGGCAACCTTCTCGCGCGGACGGCTTCGGGCCCCGGCGGGACAGGTGCCAATTCCGGCCCGGGCGCGACCGCGTCCCGGGGAAGATGAGGAGAGAGGCCTCGCCCCATGGCTATCGACACCGCCGCACCCGTCACCGTTGACCTCGGCCCCGCAGCCCAGCTGTCCTGTCGGGAGTGCGGAACCCGCTTCCCGCTCGGTCCCAGCTTCGCGTGCGTGGAGTGCTTCGGCCCGCTGGAGATCGCCTACGACTTCGGCGGCGAGGGCGCCGAGGAACTGCGCAAGCGGATCGAGGCCGGTCCCGCGTCGATCTGGCGCTACGCCCCGCTGCTGCCGGTGCCCGCGGACGTCGCGACCAAGCCGAACCTCAACCCGGGGTGGACCCCGCTGGTGAAGGCCGACAACCTGGGACGTGAGCTCGGCTTCACCGCCCAGCTGCACGTCAAGGACGACTCCGGCAACCCGACCCACTCCTTCAAGGACCGCGTGGTGGCCTGCGCCATCGAGGCGGCCCGCGCGTTCGGCTACACCACGCTGTCCTGCTCGTCGACCGGCAACCTGGCCGGCGCGGTGGGCGCGGCGGCGGCCCGGGCGGGCTTCCGGTCCTGCGTGTTCATCCCGCACGACCTGGAGCAGGGCAAGGTCGTGATGGCCGGGGTGTACGGCGGCGAGCTGGTCGGCATCGAGGGCAACTACGACGACGTGAACCGGTTCTGCTCGGAGCTGATCGGCGACCCGGCCGGCGAGGGCTGGGGCTTCGTCAACGTCAACCTGCGGCCGTACTACGGCGAGGGCTCCAAGACGCTCGCCTACGAGATCTGCGAGCAGCTGGGCTGGCGGCTGCCGGAGCAGATCGTGATCCCGATCGCCTCGGGCTCGCAGCTCACCAAGATCGACAAGGGCCTGCAGGAGCTGATCAAGCTCGGCCTGGTCGAGGACCGGCCGTACCGGATCTTCGGCGCCCAGGCGGCGGGCTGCTCGCCGGTCTCGGCCGCCTTCAAGGCCGGCCACGACGTGATCCGGCCGGTCAAGCCGGACACCATCGCCAAGTCGCTGGCGATCGGCAACCCGGCCGACGGCCCGTACGTGCTGGACATCGCCCGGCGCACCGGCGGCGCGGTGGAGGACGTGACGGACGAGGAGGTCGTGGCCGCGATCCGGCTGCTGGCCCGCACCGAGGGCGTCTTCGCGGAGACCGCGGGCGGCGTGACGATCGGCGTGCTCAAGAAGCTCGTCGAGACCGGCCGACTGGACCCGTCCAAGGAGACCGTCGCGATCAACACCGGCGACGGCCTGAAGACCCTCGACGCCGTCGCGGAGGCCGGGATGACCGCCGTCATCCGGCCGACCCTGGAGTCCTTCCGGGACGCCGGCCTGGCGACCGCCTGACCTTCGCGACCCCCACCCGCCCAGCCCCACCGCGACCGCACCGCGACCGCACCGAGGAGACCCCCATGAGCGCCAACGTCCGTATCCCGACCATCCTGCGCACCTACACCGGCGGCGCCAGCGAGGTGCCCGCCGAGGGCGCCACGCTGGGCGAGGTCATCGCCGACCTGGAGAAGAACCACGCCGGGATCGCCGCCCGCATCCTGGACGACACCGGCAAGCTGCGCCGCTTCGTCAACGTCTACGTGAACGACGACGACGTGCGCTTCGCCGAGGGCCTGGCGACGGAGATCAAGGACGGCGCGAACGTCTCGATCATCCCGGCGGTCGCCGGCGGCTGAGCCCGGCGCGCACCCGTTCCCGCGGGGCGGGTGCCCCCGCGTCACCGGTCGTCGGGGGGGGGGGGGGGGGGGGGGGGGGGGGCCCCCCGCGGGGGGGGGGGGGGCCCCGGGGGGGGGGGGGGGGAGGGGGAGTGGGCGGGGGGCAGCGGGGGGCCCCCCCCCCCAACCCGCGA
>NZ_JBEPAM010000089.1:0-15551 GCF_040298605.1 Kitasatospora sp. NPDC001527
CGGCACGCAGGCGGTGCCGCAGCTGGCCACCCGAGCACGGCGGACACACTCAGGCTACCGGGCAGCTGGCCGACGGCGACGAGCTCCTCCCGCACCGCGGCCACGATCCGGCGCCTGGACCAGGGGGTCAGGTCGTGGGCGGGGGCGTGACCTGGCAGACGACGACGAGCTCCAGGCGGGGAACGACGTAGTAGGCGAGCAGGCCGCCGGCGACGTCGAGGTAGCGCATCGGCTCGCCGCTGCCCTGGTAGGAGGTGCCGTCCAGGTAGAGCGCTTCGGCGGCGCGGACGAGTTCCACAGCCCTGTGCTCGACGGCGGCGAGGAAGCTGGCCGGGGCGCCGGCGGTGACGTGCTGCTCGCTGGGGAGGTACTCCCAGCTCCAGGTCACGCGTTCACCGCCGCGTAGGCGGCGCGGTAGAGCTCGGCGACGGTGGTGGCGTGCTCGCGGCACTCCTGGACGGTGCCGGCGTGGTTGGCGAGGTAGTTCGCCCGGTGCCAGGCCTGGGCGGTGGTGGGGTGCCGCTCGATCTCCACGACGGCGGCCCAGTGCGCCACGAACGAGCGGATCGGCTGGACGCTGCCCGTGGCGATGGCCTCGGCCATCGCCTTCGTCTGCCCGTCGATCATCTCGGGGAGACGGTCCGCGGCGACGACGGCCAGCGCGGCCTTCAGCGCGGCCGGACTCTGCTCGGGCCGGGGGATCAGCTCGACTCCGTCGTGCACGGGCTGACTCATGGCAACGCTCCCTCTCTCGTCTGATGCGAGGCTACCCGCTCCGGGCCGTACGGACGGTCGGCGGCCTCACGCGGCACCACGGGCGGGTTCAGGCTCCGGCGGGCGAGCGATGCGCACCGGGACCGCCCCGGCCCGGGTGGCGCAGGCGACGGCCAGCGCGGCGCGGTGGCGCTCACGTTGCCGGTGACGCTCCGCCCGTACGTCCCCTGGCCAGCCGCCTGCCCGGCCGGTCCGGTTCCATGCGGCACACCATGGACCCCACCGAGGACGAGCTGGCGGTGGTGCACTCCGTTCACCTGGAGTCGCTGGTCGGGGACGCCACCGGCTACCACCGCCTCCTACGGCAGCTACCGTTGGCTTCACCACGCCGAAGAGGGCAGTCTGCCCGGTACGGGGCCGGACGTGAAGCGTGCGGCAGATGCCGAGGTAGCAGGCCGCTCCCTGCACGCACGGGCCGGACGGAGCATAGGCGCTAATGCGGTCCAGCCCCAGGGCCAGTGGTCGCGCAGGCCTCCGCCGGCGGTGCCGAGGGTCCAGCCGGCGGCACCGCCTACGGCCTGGTGGCCGCCTGGGCCGCCCAGGCGGTCCCCGGCGCGGCGGCGGTGGCCGAGCTGACCGACCTCGACGAAGCCGTCGCCGGGGCCGGCCTGGTGATCACCGGCGCGGGTCGCTTCGACGCCACCAGCCTGCTCGGCAAGGCGGTTGGCGAGGTCCTCGCCCACGCGCAGCGGGCCGGTACCCCCGCCCGGGTCGTGGCCGGCGAGGCCACCGGCCCCGGCGCCCTGACCTCACGGAGCTGTCCGGCGACCCGGCCGACGCCCGCGAACGGGCTGCACACTGGCTCACCGCCGCCGGTGCCCGGCTGGCCCGCGTGCGGACGGCCGGCTGACCGCAGGGCCGGTGCCCGCAGGCGCCGGCCCTGCGGTTCACCCGGACGCCGCCGCGTGGTGCCTGTGGCGGAAATCGCGGATCACATAGACGGTTCGTATGAGAAATGCTCACTACGTACAGGCCGGCCTCGCGACCTCCGCCGCGCTGGCGGCCCTGCTCGTCGGCTCCCCCCAGTACACCGCGGCCGCCGCGGGGACCCGCACCTTCGCCTACACGGGCGCGCCCGAACAGTACGTCGTTCCCGCGGGCGTCTGCGAGATCGCGGTGGACGCGTTCGGAGCCGCAGGCGGAAGCGCCGTCTACGGCTCGCCCGGCGGCAAGGGCGGTGAGGTCCGGGCGACGCTCCAGGTCCACGCCGGTGACGTCCTCACCGTCGACGTGGGCCAGGCGGGGAGCGGCGGTGACCTCCTCGTTCCCGACAGCGTGGCCCACGGCGGCTACGGCGGTGGCGGGCAAGGAGGGTCCGCGACCGCCGAGCACCGCCCCGGCAATGGCGCCATCGGCGCCGGGGGCGGTGGTGCCACCACCGTGACGGCCGCCGGAACCGCCCTGGTCATCGCCGGCGGCGCAGGCGGCGGCGCCGGCAGCTTCAGCGACAACGGGACCGGACGCGGCGGTGACGGCGGACAGGACGGGACCGACGGCGCGGACACCGGGGCGGCCCAGGCCGGCAAGGGCGGCAAGTCCGGTGGCCACGGCGGCGCGGGAGGCGCGGGCGGAACCGCCACCGCCGGCTCCGACCACGACGGCTCTCCGGGCGGCGCCGCCGCCGGCGTCCGCGGCGGCGACGCGGCCGTCAACGTCGGCGACATCCACATGGGAACCGGCGGTGGAGGCGGCGGCGGGGCTCACGGCGGCGGAGCCGGCGGCTCCTCCACGGGCAGCACGCTCGACGCCGGCGGGGGCGGCGGAGGCTCCAGCCTCGGTCCCGCCGGTGCGGCCTTCACCACCGGAGCGCGCAGCGGCGACGGCGAGGTCCGCATCGAGGAGCACATCTGCGCCACTCCTTCCCCCTCCCCGACCGCCACCACCAGCCCCTCACCCTCACCCTCACCCTCACCCTCACCCTCACCCTCACCCTCACCCTCACCCTCACCCTCGCCGTCCCCGACCGCCACCACCAGCCCCTCACCGACCCCATCTCCGACCGCCGCCACCACCACGACCGCCACGTCCACGTCCAATCCCACCCACACCGCGAGCCACGGCGGCACCGGCGCCCCCTCCCCCACCGGAGGCCCGAGCCACCACCCCGCACCCACCCCGCGACCCGGCGGCGGAGGCGACCAACTCGCCGAGACCGGAAGCATGACGCCGGCGCTCCTGCTCGCCGGGGCGCTCTCGCTGGGGGCCGGAGCCGCCGCGCTCCGCCGCACCCGACGCAGGGACCGCCGCTCCTGAGCGGCGTCTGAACCGCACCTGACGCCAACCGGTGCCCGGCCCCGCCCCACGCGAGGGTCGGGCGCCTTCCCATCCTCGCGGTGGACGGAGTGCCGGGCCTGCCTCTCGCGCGGCCTCGGCGCGCAGACCTCTCGTCCTTGCGTGCGGCAGCGGCGCGGCTCAACTGGTTTACGGTGCCGGGGTGTTCCCGTCGAGGAGCATCCGCTGGTACTCGGCCGGCTGCCCAGGCTCCAGGATCGGGCAACACCCATGCCCCGAAGGGCCGTTCGACGACCCCGGGCCCCTGCTCCACCCAACCTAGCGACACGTGCGCACACGAGGTGGCTAGATCTCGGAAAGTCCTACTTCGGATATTTCCAGCTCCCTGCCGCCCAGCCGGCACCGCCACCGGCCCTGCCCGTCCTGGCGCATCGGCAGCAGCACCAGGTCGGCCAGCACCGGCCGCTTCCTCCACGACCGCGGCACCTCATGCTCGGCGTCTCTCCCCTGCAGCCACCGGCCCGGAACCGGCACCGTGTGCCGCACGATCCGGCTCCCCGCCCGCATGGACGTAGACACACACCGCACGGCCGCTGTCCGCGCCCAGGCGCGTCGTCAGCAGTTCCTCGGCCACCGGGCGCTCACTGAGCACGGACAGGTCGCCGCGCACATCGAACGGCGCACACACCGTTGTCCACTCGGCCAGCTGGCCCTCAGCCGCAGCCGAGGCCATCCGCTCGGCATCCATCCGCTCCAGTTCACGCCGCGCCGCCGCCTCCAGCCCCTCGCCGAAGTCGTCCGCGTACACGGCGTCCACCAGGCGCTGCACATCACCCGGAACCGCGATCGCCTCGTTGCCCGGCTCCGCCAGCAGCAGGCTGGTGCGCCGCAGCAACGACGCGTCGTACACCGTCCCCCAGCTGCGCGGCGCACGCACCGCGCCGTCGTCGTCGAGTGGTTCCAGCACCCTGGACATCGAGACCGCACGGGCCGCCGCCGACACCGCCGCCCGCCTCAAGGACCGCATGGCCGCCGGGGAGAAGATCTCCGGCCCCGCCGCCCGCCGCGCCCTGACCGCGGCAGCGACCGCGCCCCGCTTCGAGGGACGCACCATCACCGCGAAGTACCCCAAAAAGGCCGCCGCCTTCCTGGCCCGCGACGGCCTGGTCCTGTTCGACAACCCCGACGCCCACCTCATCTGCGTCTTCAAACGCGACACCGCGCTCTGCGACCCCGAACCGGACGCCGTCACACCGAACCAGTTCGCCTGCCAGCCGGGCTGCGGCAACGCCGTGCGCACCGACACCCACGCCACCGGCCTGCACCAGCGGGCGGATGAACTCGTCACCCTCGCGGCCTGCGCGCCCGGCCCCATCGGCCGACGCCTGGCCCTCAACGCCGAACGCCTGCGCAACCTCGCCGCCACCCACCACACCACTGCCCAGCACGCCGAGGACCTGACATGAACCAGCAGCACCAGGACGAACGCACCCGCATCCGCGCCGCGATCGACCGCCTCCTGACCGGCCAGGCCACCACCAGCGACGGAGCCCTGACCGTCGTCTCCCTCGCCGCCGAAGCCGGTGTCCACCGCATGGCCCTGCTCAAACGGCACGCCGACCTGAAGAACGAGTTCTACGACCGCGTCCGCACCGAGACGCCCCAAATCCCCGAGACCGAGACCCGGCTGCGCAACGAGGTGACCACGCTCAAGGAACGGATCCACGACCTGACGCAGGAGAACTCCGCGCTGAAGGACCGGGCCACCCATCTCGCCCTCGCCGGCGCGGTCCTGGCCGACCGGCTGCGCGAGGCAGACAACAGTGACCGGCTGCCCCACAACGTCTCCCGCCTTCCAGCACCCTGACCCCGCGCCGACGCCAGCCGAGGGCGACGAGCGCGGCTGGCGTCGGCACCCTGTGCGCGGCCAGCCGCACCCGTGTGGTCGGGCTGTGGCTCAGACTTCGAGTTCGTCGGCAACGTTGCCGAGCATGCCGGCGACCTTGGCGCCGGACGTCCTGTCGGGCTACCTGCCGCGTTGGCGGCGCGGAAGCCGGCCGACGGCTCTGCCGGCCGGGGAGACACCCGCCTCGCGGTGGAGACTCTGCCTGGCGGACTGTCTCCCGGCCCGAGGCCTGGGCTTCTCCCTGCCCGGGGTCAGTTCTTCGGCTCGTAGCGGTAGGTGCACTTGGCGTCCTCGGACGTCTTGTTGTACGCCGCGTAGAGTGCGGCCTTCTCGCTGTCGTCTGGGTACCAGGGGATGGTCTTGTCGAGGACGGTCTGGGTGCCTGCGTGGTCGATGCGCAGGTGGACGGTGAAGCTCTCGGGGAAGACCGAGTTCTGGGTGGTGCCGGGGGCGTTCGCCGGGGGGTAGTTCACGGTGATGTCGTATCCATCGGGTGGGATCGTGGCGCCGTCCTGCAGGCAGGTCCGTGCGAGGGTCTCGAACTGGAACCAGACGCCGGGTCTGCGGTTCAGTGTTTTGCGGAGCTGGGGGACCATGTTGTAGCGGGTGTCGACCCCTTGTACTGCGGCGCCGACCAGGTGGCCGCCGTCCCAGCTCTCGGATGGGTTCGGGCCGCCGACGGGCGTGCCGTCGAGTTCTCCGGTGAATCTGCCGACGGTCCCGGAGCAACCGGTGCGGTCAAAGCTGCTCCCGACGTAGCGCAGGGGGCTCGCGTTGACTGCGTGTACGGGGCGGCCTGCGTCGTCGGTCTGGTAGTCGAAGCCGTAGACGATGTCGTGGAAGTCGGCGTTGGTCGCGATGTACGACTCGCAGGGCACCGACGGCACGCCGGAGGGGTAGGGCCATTTGACGGCGATGGCGGGCTGGCCTGTGAGGAGGGGGTAGGCCAGGGCGGCTGCGGCGAGGACAGTCGCGGTGGAGCCGAGGGCCCAGCGTCGCCGGCGCTGACGGGGGGAGTCGCGCGGGGGCCGGGGCACTGGGGTGGCCCGGGTGAGGCCGGGGGAAGGGCGTTCGGCCTGGTCGGTGGTCATGGCCGGGAGGTCTCCTTCGGTGTGGGCGCGGGGTGGCCGGGGCGGCGGCCGGCAGGGTTGCCGGCAGGTGGGAACGGTCGTCCGCGCGGTGGGCGGGCGGGGCGGGGTGCGCGCGGCGGTGGGCTTGCCCGGCGGGATCGTGGGCCGGGCAGGCGCAGGCCGGGGTCACAGGTCGAGGGTGATGGCGGGTTCGGCAGTGGTGGCGCCGGCAGCCAGGGTGGCGAGCGCGGTGAGGGTCCAGGCGGAACCGGGCGGCAGGGCGGGCAGGGAGCGCCAGGTGATGGTGCGGCCGTCGGTCGTGGCGTTGGGGCCGGCTTCCTTGACGGTGAGGTCGGTGGAGGCGGTGGCGGTCAGGGAGCGTTCGGGGCTGGTGGAGGTGCCGTCGTTGGCGACGGTCCACTGCCAGAAGACCTCCTGCCCGGGCGTGGGCGGGTCGGGCCAGTGCTGGGCCTGGGCCTTGAGGATGGTGGAGGAGGTGAAGCGCACCACGGTGGTGGCCTTCGCGCTGTCGCCCGGGGGAACGGTGAGGACGGCGGCGACGTCGCCGCTGCCGGTGGCGTCGGCGGCGGCGTGGACGGTGGCGGTGAGGGGGACATCGGTGTGGGCGGGCAGTTTGCCCAGGGCCGCGGTGACGGTGGTGCCGTTGCGCTTCAGGTCGGCGGGGTGGCCGTTGACCGTCACCTGCTGCACGGTGAGCTGGCGGGGCGTGGTCAGGGTGAAGGTGGCGTCGGTGTCGGTGGTCTGGGTGCCGTTGACGGCGGTCCAGGTGAGGTCGCTGGAGGCGCCGGCGGTGATGTGCCGAACGCCGGCCGGGCGGGGTGTCAGGGAGGTCGGGGCGGTGTCGGCTCCGGCCTGGACGCCGGCTTTGGCGGTGGGCACGGTGTCCTGCTGGGTGCCGGTGGTGAGGGTGGCGGTGGCGCTCTGGGGGCCAGCGGCGGCGGTGGCGGTGAGGGCCACGGTCACGGCGGTGTCGGGATTGCGGGGGGTGGCCGGGAGCGGGACGGTGATCGTTGCGCCGGTGAGGGCGGTGTCCTGGCGGGCGCCGTTGACGGTGACCTGGGTGGGGGTCAGGCCGGCGGTCGGCTTGATGGTCAAGGTGGCGCCGCCGTGGGTGGAGGGGCCGGTCGCGGTGATGGAGAAGATGAAGGTGACGGTTTCGCCGGCCTTGACCTTCAGGGGGGAAGCGGAGGCGGCCAGGGCGAGGCGGGTGAGGGTGGTGATCGCGGCGGAGACCGGGTTGGTGGTGTCCTTCGCGTTGTTGTCGCCGGTGGCTGTGGCCGTCGCGGCGGGCAGGGTGCCAGTGGCGTCGGGTGTGATGTCGACGTCGACGGAGGCGATCCAGGTGGCGCCGGTCTTCAGGGTGCCGCCGCTGTTGATGGCGCTCTTGTCCCAGGTGACGGTCCCGGGTCCGGTGGCCTTGCCGCCGCGGGCCGGGCGGACGTTGGCCACGGCGGTGGCGGGCAGCTGGGCGGTGAGGCTCAGGCCCGTCACGTCGGTGGTGCCGTCGTTGGTGAGGGCCCAGGCGTAGGTGGCGCCGAGGCCGGCGGTGACCGGGGAGGGCAGCAGGGTCCCGGTGGCGCGCAGGCCGGTGCCCTTCGCCTTGATCACGGCCTTCGCGGTGTCGGTGACCGGGGTCTTCAGCCCGTCGGCGGTGGCGGTGACGGCCGCCGTAAGGTCCTGGGTGTGCCCGTCGGGGATCTTCCCGGTCAGGACGATTTGGACGGGGGCGTCGGCGTCGGTCAGCTCGTGGTCGAAGGTGTGGGTGGGGGCGGTGGCGGGCACGTCCTCGCCGTCGACGGTGATCCGGGGGTTGTCGAGGCCGGAGGCCGGCAGGGTGAGGGTGACCTTGGTGTTCTCGGCGGTGTGGCCCGGGGCGGCGCGCAGGGGCCAGGTGAAGGTGACGTCCTGTCCGGGCCGGGCGGGCTGGGGGTGGGTCTGGCCGGGCGACAGCAGCAGGGCGCTGGACGCCTGGACGGGAACCTGGGTCGAGGCGAAGGCCGGTGTGGCGTGGCCGCCGGTGGCCCAGGCGGTGGCGCTCTTGGTGTCGGCGGCGCCGTCACGGACCTTGGCGCTGGCGGTGATCGTGGCCTTGGCGCCCTTCGTGAGGGTGCCCAGCGACCCGTAGGCGAAGGCGGCGTCGCGCGACCAGGTGCCGTCGCCCGTGACGTCGGTCAGCTCCAGGGTGTCGGGCAGACGGAGCTGGACGGCCACCGAGGTGGCGTCCTCTCCTCCGCGGTTGGACAGCTCCCACGTCAGCGTGACGCTCTGCCCGGGGGCGGGCCTGGCCGGCGACAGGGTGGTCCTGGTGAACCACAGATGCGTGATCTTGTTCTTCTTCTCGTCGTCGTCCGGGTCCTCGTTCTCCGGCTGGTCGGGCTCGGGCCCGTCGGGTCCGTCGGGCCCGTCGGGCCCGGATCCGAAGCCGCCGAAACCGCCCCAGAACGAGAGGATGCCGAGGAAGGAGAAGATCGACACGAAGAGGCCGGAGACGATCCCGAACACGGACAGCAGGCTCGTGACGAGGCTGGTGATGCCGATACCGGGGACGATGCCGCCGACGGGGCCGCCGCCGATGCCGCCGACCAGGCCGAGCTTGGGGTCGTCGGGGTGGGTGAGCGCGCCCAGGCTCAGAAAGGCGGCCTTGATGTCGTCGGGGGCGACGGTCCACACCAGCGCCTTGTCCTTGACCGTCACCCGCGCCGTCGTGGCCGGCGTCGCGGCCAGACCCGTCGCGGACACCACGGCGGGCACCTCCAGATCCCCGCCCGGCGCGTCCTGGTCGACGCGGGCGACCACCGTGATCCACCAGTACGCCCCCGGCTTGAGGGTGCCCGCCTGGTTCGACGTCAGGGTGCGCTTGTCCTTGTCCCACACCCCCGCGGTGTCCAGGTACTCCCCGGCGGGGGTCAGCCCCACGGGCAGGGTGACGGTGGCCTTCACCCCCTGCGCGGTCCCCTGCCCCCGGTTGGTGATCTTCCATGCGAACGCGACGTGCCCGCCCTTGCCGGCCTGCGCCGGGAACACCTTCCACGAGGGGATCGCCAGCACCGCCAGCCTCGCCGGGCCCTTGGGCGTGACCGGCAGCGTGACGTCCTTGCCGACGGTGCCGCCGCCGGCCGGGGGTCGGGCCTCCACCCGCACGGCGCACGACTCGTCATGGTCGCCGGGCGTGACGTCGGCGGTCAGCGTGAAGCGCTGCACCGCGTCGGTGCCGGTCAGCTTCCAGACGAGGCTCTGGCCGTCGACCGTGGCCCCGGGCGGGGTGAACGAGACCCGCTTCGCCTGCGCCGGCAGCAGGGCGCTGACCGTCACGTCGTTGAGCGACCCGCCGCCGGCACGCTGCACCTGCCAGGAGAACACCACCCCCGCGGTCGTCT
The DNA here is from genome assembly GCF_040298605.1 of Kitasatospora sp. NPDC001527. NCBI lineage: Bacteria > Bacillati > Actinomycetota > Actinomycetes > Kitasatosporales > Streptomycetaceae > Kitasatospora > Kitasatospora sp. NPDC001527. The sequence continues at coordinate 9,381 of NZ_JBEPAM010000089.1, forward strand.
CACCTCCCGGGACCGGGGACGGCGTTGCCCCTTCCCCAGAAATCGTGACGGCCCCGGCCGGCGGCTTCTCCTTCGCGGTGACCGGCAGCGTGATGTCCTTGCCGACGGTGCCGCCGCCTGGGGGCCGGACCTCCACCCGCACGGCGCACGAGGTGTCGTTGTCGCCGGGGGTGACGTCGGCGGTCAGCGTGAAGCGCTGCACCGCGTCGGTGCCGGTCAGCTTCCACGTGACGCTCTGGCCGTCGACCGTGGCCCCGGGCGGGGTGAAGGAGACCCGCTTCGCCTGCACGGGCAGCTGGGCGCTGACCGTCACATTCCTGAGCGACCCGCCGCCGGCCCGTTGCACGTCCCAGGAGAACAGCACCCCGGTGGTCGTCGAGCCCGCCTCCACCGACGGTGGAAGTGTTCCCGTTCCGGACACCGTCACGGCCCCGGCCGGCGGCGCCTCCTTCGGGAGGACGTCGAGGGCGATGTCCGTGGCATCCGATGTCGCCCCGTCGGCGGACCGGGCGTTCACCTGCACGGCGCACGACTCGTCATGGTCGCCGGGGGTGACGTCGGCGGTCAGCGTGAAGCGCTGCACCGTATCGGTGCCGGTCAGCTTCCACGTGACGCTCTGGCCGTCGACCGTGGCCCCGGGCGGGGTGAAGGAGACCCGCTTCGCCTGCACGGGCAGCTGGGCGCTGACCGTCACCCCCTGCAGGGAGCCGCCGCCTGCCCGCTGCACGTCCCAGGAGAACTGCGCCCCGACGGTCGTCGATCCCGCTTTCACCGAGGTCGGCGAGACCGCCGCACGTGTCACATCCACCGCGCCCGCCACTGGCGTGGACACCGGCGAAGCGGACACGGTGACGCTCCCGTTGGCCGTCTTGCCGGAGGGGGTGGCCGCGGTGAGCTGGAGCGTGGCGGAGGATCCGGCCGCGAGGGTGACGTCGGCGACCAGGGCGAAGCGCTGCGAGACGCCGGTGGTGCCCAGGGTCCAGGTCAGCGGGCGGGCCGTCAGGCTGTCCGGCGCCGGTGTGCACGCGACCGCCTTCACCCCCAGGGGAAGCTGCGCGCTCACCTTCACCCCCTGCACCGAAGCGGCACCGGCGGCGGCGTCCACGTCCCAGGAGAACAGCACGCGCTGGTCGGCCTTGCCGCCCTCCACCGCGGCGGGCGACACGCCCGCCTGGGTGAGGGCCACTCCGCCGGAGGCCACTGCCTTGACCACGACGTCGCCCGCCGCGCTGTCCCCGCGGCGGGGGGTGGCCGTCACCCGCACCCGGGCCTCGTCGGCGTCGGTGCCGGGGGTGAGGTCGGCGGTGAGGTCGAAGTCCCGGGAGGTGTCCGTGCCGGTCAGGGACCAGGTCAGCGGGTTGGCCGTCAGGCTGTCCGGCGCCGGCGTGCAGGCGCTCGCCCGCACCCCGGCCGGCAGCAGCGCGCTCACTTTCACCCCGTCCAGCGGCACGGTGCCCGCGCGCCGCACGCTCCACGACAGGTGGACGTTCTTCGTCGTGGCCCCGGCCGCGACGGAGGCGGGAAGCGCCTGCCGGTCCGTGACCGTCAGGGCGCCCGGCTGATCGGCCTCCAGCACGACGGGCGCCCACGCGCTCTGTCCGGACGGGGACGCCGCCGTGACCTGGACCCGGGCTTCGCCGGCGTCGGCCGCCAGGGCGACACCGGCGGTGAGGGCGAAGTGCTGCGAGACACCGGTGCCCGTCAGCGACCAGGTCAGCGGATTCGCCGCCAGGTCGTCGGGCTGCGGGGTGCAGGCACTCGCCTGCACTCCGGCCGACAGCAGGGCGCTCACCTTCACGCCGTTCAGTGACCCGCTGCCCGCGCGTTCGACGTTCCACGAGAACACGGCCTGGTGCGTGGTGCCGTCGGCAGGCACGGCCGGCGGCTGCGCGTCCGTGCCCGATACGCTCAGCGCACCGTCGCCGAGCGCGGTGACGGTGATGGCACGGGAGGCGCGGCCCGGCTGCCAGTCGGGTCCGGGGGTGTCGTTGTCGACGGTCACCTGGGCCGCCAGCGTGCTGCCGGCCGTGGGGACGGCGGGCAGCAGAGCCGAGACCCGGTACGACGCCTCCTTGGGGCAGTCGTGGCTGTACTGCCAGGTGACCGTGTCCGTGGTCGCCGACACCAGCAGATTGCCGGCGGCCTTCGGGTCGAAACTCTTGACCGTGGCGCCCGCGGGCAGCGCCAGAACGACGGTCTCGCGTTCCGGCGTCCTGAGCCCGGTGTGGGTGACCTTCCAAGTGAAGTCCACCTGCCGGCTCTCCCCGACCGGCACGACGTCGGGAACGGCCGCGGCATCCGACACCCGCACCACCGCCGTCGCGGCGGCCCTGGCCTGCCCTAGCACGCGCACCCGGTGATTCTTGGTGTCGGCCATGTACAGATCCCCGCCGGACGTGACGACCAGGCCGGAGAAGAAGCTCAGCCAGATCCGGGCCGTGGGAGCAGGCCCGGGGTCGGCGTCGGTCCCTGCGGTGCTGCGTGACCCGACGACGGGTACCGTTTTCTGCCAGCCCGGAGGCAGCACGTACAGGCCTTCGTTGAGGCCAGCATAGTACGCGCCGTCGCCGCCGATGCAGACCGTCCGTCGGAAGCCGAGGCCGCGTACCTCGGTGATGATGCCTCGCAGGTCGACCCGCCATGTCCTCCCAGCGTTGTTGTTGCCCTGATTACCGGTGATGTACAGGTTCCCGCCGTCGTCCAAGGTCAGCGCGGTCAGCTTCACGCCCTTGAAGGAGACGTCGAGGGCCTGGGCTCCATCGGTGACCGGCTTGGTGGAATCGGGGTTGCCCGCGTACCTGGTGATGTTGCCGTCGGGACCGATCCTGCGGACCACGTGGTTTCCGCTGTCCGCGATGTACAGGTTTCCCGCGGCATCGGCCGCGAGCCCGGTCGGTTCGCGGAGCCGGGCCTTGCCGGCCGGGCCTCCGTCCCCGCTGTTCCCATCCCCCAACGTGCCCACGATGGTGGAGATGGCACCGTCCGACGTGACCCTGCGTACACCGTGCGCCACGGTGTCGGCGATGAACAGACTCTCGTCAGGGCCCAGAGCCAGGCCTCGCGGTTCGTACAGGCGGGCCTTGGTGGCATTCGGACCGTCACCGTCGGACCCCGGCTTCCCAGTGCCGACGACGGTGGTGATGCTGCCCGAAGCATCGATCTTCCGCACACGGCGGTGCCCCGTGTCGGCGATGAACAGAGCACCGTCGCTACGGCGCAGCGCCAGTGCGGTGGGCGAAGACAGGCTGGCGAGGTCGGCGCGCTGGCCGTCGCCGAGGTCGCCGTCGGGTTTCCCGGTGCCGGCGAACGTGGCGATGTAGCCGGGCTGCAGCGTCTTCCCGGAGGGCAGGGTGACCATGAGGACTGTTGCGTCCTTCCCGATGAGGGTGTCGATATGTCAGGTGGTGCGGACCGGCGGGGCGGGGGCGCCTGCGGAGCGCGGCGGCTTCGGCAGGCGGGCCAGCCGCGGTCCGGATTCCGGCGACCGGCTTCGGGGACACGCCTCGCGTACCGCTGTGGCCGCAGCGGCTCCGGTCGGGCTGTGCGATGCCTTGCCGGGCTGCGCGGAGTGGTGGTGCTGGGGGTGGGGCCGGCCGCTCCACCTCACGGTGGACCGGCCGTCGGCCCGTCTGGCTGCGGGCTTGCGGGTGTTACTCGTTCTGCTGCGCGAGGAGGTTGGCGACGGTGTTGTGGGTGTCGTTCTTGTCCGGGTAGTCCACCGTGATGTCGATGGACAGGGACTTGTTCGCGAAGACGACGTGGGACTCGTCGTCCGGGGAGGAGATCTCGACGACGCCGTTGCTGCCGTCCTGGACGACGGTGTACCAGGCGCCGGAGTCCTTCTTGACGGTGGCGCCCTGGGGGACGTCGAAGGAGAAGCTCCAGCGCCGGACGTCGGCCTGGCCTGCGGTGAGTGTGAACTCGTACGGGTAGGCGTACTTCCCGCCGTCCTGGTAGGCGGTGCTGCGGAGCTTCTGCGAGGACGCCAGCGGCAGGCTGATCACGAGGTTGCGGACCACGTAGTTGCTGGTGGATCCGCCGGTCGCGGCGGACAGGCCGAGCTTGAGGGTGTCGGGCAGCGGTTCCTGCCCGGTGCCGTGCGGGATCTGGAAGTCCGCGATCAGCTTCTGGACGCCGCCCGGCGGGCGGAATCCGGCGGTCACCTTCCCGTCGAGGATGGTCAGGTGCACGCGCGCCGGCGCTTGCCTGGTCAGCGACAGGTCGTGGGGAAGGTCGGCACCCGTCAGGTAGTCGAAGCCGTTGTTGCCGTCGCCCGAGCCGCGGACGACCATGCTGTTCGGCTTCTGCCCGGGCCCGCCGGTGCCGGCCTCGACGGGGTTGGAGAACGACCCGAACTGGTCGACGCCGATCCCCAGGTACCCGGCCGTCACCCCGGGCTTGGTGCCCTTCTCGTAGAACGCGTAGCCCAACGCGCCGCCGGGACCGCCGGGGCCCGTGGTCTTCGCACCGTCGATGAGGAAGAACGAGATCCCGTCGCCGGGCGGCTCGCTGCCGGTGTCGTGGTAGGCGGCCAGGTCGAACTCCACCCGGATGCCGAGCTTGCTGGAGAACGCCCGGTCCAGCAGCACCGTTCCGGTCTGGAACGTCTTGTCCGGCACCAGCCGCAGCCACCCCTCGACGAGGGCGGCGGCCCCGGAGAACTTCCAGCCCTCCGGGACCGTGCTCCCGGAGAACGGCTCCTTGATCGGGAACGTCTTGGGCATCAGGAGGTTCCTCTCATCGCGTCGGTACAGGGGCGGAGGGCACTCGGCGCACCCCACCCCTTGTTCAATCGGTGTGCGAACCGATGTGGTCGATAACCGGTCCGGGCGACTCTCAGGGAGATCTGACAGGGCCTGGGAATGGTCGTTCCCATACGACCCAGCTGTGTAGCCACCCTCGCGCGTGAACCCGCCCGACCCCGGGTTGACACCGGCGCGCCCACAGACGCAGGGAACCGCCCCGTCCGCACTGCCGGCGAGTACGGCGCAACGGCCCCCAGGGCCCTGGGGTGCGGTGCGCGGAGGCCCGGGTCATGGCCCGTGCCGACCTGGCGGGAAACAGCGGCACCGCGTTGCCGCCTTCAGGCGAACACAGCTGCGGGGCGGCACTGCGGCGCCCTCCGGTTCGTCCGCCGCCGCGGTGGCGGCCTGCGAGCCGGGACCGGGAGAGCCACCAGAGCCGCGGCTCGGGAGAAGGCCTACCCGCACTCCTGTCCGGCGCAGGTCCGGTCCGACGGCACCCCGGCGGCTTCGGCGCACTTCGCGCCGGGCAGGCCGGGCCGGCGCGGCACAGCGCAGCGCGAGAGCGACGACGCGGGTGCGCTCCAGCCGGCTCATGACCTGGCGCGGCGTGGCGGGGTCGAGACAGCGGGTGAGGCCGTAGACGGCCTGATCCTCTGGTGAGCGCGCAACGGACGCCTCACCATCGGTCTGTTCCCCGCCCGCAGCCGCGGTGCCGTGACTCTGTGGGCAGCCCGGCATCCCCTCGCGATCGCAGGGGGGTAGCCCCTCGGGCGGGCCGGGCCGAAGGTGTCGACCACCAGGTGGTGGCCAGCGCCTTCGCGGCGTCCGGCGGTCAGGACCGCCCTGGGGCTTCGGCACGGTCAGGGCTTGCGGTTGAGGAGGAGGGCGAGGATGGTGCGGGCTTCTCGGCGGCGGGAGGGGGGCGAGCGAGGTGATCCAGGTCGTCGGGGCCAGGCTCTCGATCCCCGGCCAGGAGGCCAGCGTCAGCTCGTTCCCTCAGCTGTTGAACAGAAGAACTTGACAGGGAATTCGAGCGCGGCTCGGTGGGATTCTTCGGGTTCCCGCAGCCGGTTGTAGTGCCGGGTCAGAATCGCTTCCCGCTGGGCGGTGGCTTCGTCAAGCGCGGCCTGGCGGGCGAGGGCCTGTTCGCGCATCTGGCGGCGCAATTCCTGGTAGGCGGTGTGGTCGGCGAGCGGGGGCCGGGCCGACGGCGCCGGTGCGGGGCGAGGAGCGGGCCGCTCGTCGACGTCGGGGTCCGGCTGGGGAGCGGGGGCGGGGGCGACGCGGATGTCGATGGCGGTCACGGTGCCTGGCCGCAGCTGGTGGAGGGTGGTGAGGATGTGTCGGGTCTGGTAGCGGAGCTGGGCGGCCCAGGCCGGGGAGTCGGCGGTCACGCGCAGGCGGCGGGTGGTGGGGTCGTAGCCGG
>NZ_JBEPAM010000090.1:0-15548 GCF_040298605.1 Kitasatospora sp. NPDC001527
GCTCCACTCACCCCCCCCCGGGGGGGCGCGGGCCCCCGCCCCCCCCGCCCCTCGGGTGCTGCTGGCGCCGTGCGGGGCCGTCAGCCGGCCGCCGGGGCGTCGCCCGGGGCCGGACCGTCCAGGACATCGGCCGCCTCGACCTCCTCGCGGGTGATCCCGAGCAGGTACAGCACGGTGTCCAGGAACGGCACGTTCACCGCGGTGTCCGCCGCCTGGCGCACCACCGGCTTGGCGTTGAACGCCACGCCCAGCCCGGCGGCGTTCAGCATGTCCAGGTCGTTGGCGCCGTCGCCGATCGCCACCGTCTGCTCCAGCGGCACCTTGGCCTGCTCGGCGAACCGGGCCAGCCAGCGCGCCTTGCCCGCCCGGTCGACGATCTCGCCGACCACCCGGCCGGTGAACCTGCCGTCCACCACCTCCAGGGTGTTCGCCGCCGCGAAGTCCAGCCCCAGCTGCTCCACCAGGTGGTCGGTGACCTGGGTGAAGCCGCCGGACACCACCGCCACCTGGAAGCCCAGCTTCTGCAGCGTGCGGATCAGGGTGCGCGCGCCCGGGGTGAGCCGGACCTCCGCGCGCACCTTTTCGGTCACCGCGGCGTCCAGCCCGGCCAGCAGCGCCACCCGGGCGTGCAGCGACTCGGCGAAGTCCAGCTCGCCGCGCATCGCCGCCGCCGTCACCTCGGCGACCTGCTCCTCGCAGCCCGCGTGGGCGGCGAACAGCTCGATCACCTCGTCCTGGATCAGCGTCGAGTCGACGTCCATGACGACCAGCCGCTTGGCCCGCCGCTCCAGCCCGGCCGCCACCACCGCGACGTCCACCCGCTGGGTGGCCGCCTCCTGCGCCAGCTCGGCGCGCAGCCGGTCGGTGGCCACGCCCGAGACGGCCAGCTCGACGGCGGTCACCGGGTACTTGGCGAGCCGGAAGACACGGTCGATGTTGCCGCCGGACCCGGTGATCCGCGAGGTGAGCGCGGCGACGGCGGAGGCGGTCAGCGGGTGGCCCAGGACGGTGACGTGCGAGCGGCCCTCGCGGCGGGGCCGGTTGTCGCCGATGCCGGAGATGATCTCGGCCTGGAGCTTCTGGTCCTCGGCCCAGCGGTGCACCAGGGCCCGCAGGTCACCCTCGGCGCCGGCCGCGGCGGGGGCGGTGACCAGCACGCACAGCGTTATCCGGCCACGGGTCACCACCTGCTCGATGTCGATCACCTCGACGCCGTACCCGGCCAGGGTGGCGAAGAGCCCGGCGGTGATACCGGGGCGGTCCTTGCCGAACACCTTGACGAGCAGGGTGCGCCCGTCCTCGGTCCGGGGCTGCGGGGCGGGGAGCGGCTCGGCGGCCAAGGGCGATGCGTTCATGGTGCCTCCCACGCTACCCGCAGCCCGCGGCGGCCACGGTACCCGTCCGGTTCGTGGACGGGCCGGATTCCGGACCCGTACCGGGGCCCGCGGACCCGCGGCGGACCCGGCGGTCCGGGGGCGGTCCGTGAATCGTTGCCGCCTGGTCACAGTCCGCGGGGGCGGCTATCACCCGCGCCCGGCGGGCTGGAATGATTCCCCCGTCAGATTCACGATCATTTCGCCCCCACCTGACCGGGGCGCACCATCGGGGGAACCGAGAGAGCGGGGCAGACGAGCAGTGCCGCAACTCGTCATCGAGATCAACGGACAGCAGCGGGTCCTGGAACCCGGGCGGTCCTACACCATCGGTCGCAACCCGCAGTCGGACTTCCAGTTCGACGACGCGCGGGTCTCCTGGCAGCACGCCACCATCTCGTTCAACGGGGCGGGTTGGCAGCTGGACGACCACGGGAGCACCAACGGCACCTACACCGGCGGCGCCCGCACCCTGCAGGCGCAGCTGTTCCCGGGCGCCGTGGTCAACCTCGGCAACGCCGGGAACGGCCCCCGGCTCGCCTTTTCCGCGCCGGCCGCCCAGCCCGCCGCCCAGGCCCAGGCCTGGCACGAGGCGACCACCAGCCGCAGCCCCGCCCCGCAGCCGCACGCCGCCCCGCCGGCGCCGCAGTGGCAGGACCCGGCGGCGCAGCAGCCCTACCCGCCGCAGGCCCAGGCGCCGCACCAGCAGCCCTGGCCGCAGCAGGCCCAGCCGCAGGAGCAGCACCAGCAGCAGCCGCCGTTCGCGCAGCAGCCCTTCCAGCAGCAGCCGTTCCCGCAGCAGCAGGGCTTCCCGCAGCCGTCGCCCGCCGCCCACGACGGCGGTCCGCAGCCGACGATCATCCGCAACCTGACCGCCGGCATGAAGACCATCCGGATCGGCCGCGCGCTCGACAACGACATCGTGGTCTCCGACCTCCAGGTCTCCCGCCACCACGCCGAGCTGCGCCAGCTGCCGGACGGCCGCTACGAGATCGTCGACCTCGGCAGCCACAACGGCATCTTCCTCAACGGCCAGCGCGTCGAGCGCCAGCTGATCGGCGAGCAGGACCGGCTGACCGTCGGCCACTCCAGCTTCGTGCTGGTCGGCGACCAGCTCCAGGAGTTCGTCGACACCGGCGCGGTCTCCTTCTCGGCCCGCCACCTGACCGTCGAGGTCGAGCACAAGGGCGCCAAGAAGATCCTGCTCAACGACGTCAGCTTCGGCGTCCCGGAGAAGTCCCTGGTCGCGGTCATCGGCCCGTCCGGCTCCGGCAAGTCGACCCTGCTGCGCGCCCTCACCGGCTACCGCCCGGCCGACCGCGGCGACGTCCTCTACGACGGCCGCAACCTCTACAAGCAGTTCGCCGAGCTGCGCTCGCGGATCGGCCTGGTGCCGCAGTCGGAGATCCTGCACAAGGAGCTGACCGTCCGCACCGGCCTCAAGTACGCGGCCCGGCTGCGCTTCCCCGGCGACACCGAGCCGCGTGAGCGCGAGGCGCGGATCGACGAGGTGCTCTACGAACTGCGCCTGGACAAGCGCGCCGACAACCGGATCACCGCGCTCTCCGGCGGCCAGCAGAAGCGCGTCTCGGTCGCCCTGGAGCTGCTCACCAAGCCCTCGCTGATCTTCCTGGACGAGCCCACCTCGGGCCTCGACCCGGGTATGGACCGCGAGGTCATGCAGATGCTGCGCGGCCTCGCCGACGACGGCCGCACCATCCTGGTCGTCACCCACTCGGTGGCCGAACTCGCGCTCTGCGACCGGCTGCTGGTGATGGCGCCGGGCGGTGCGGTGGCCTACTTCGGCCCGCCGGACGAGGCGCTGCACTTCTTCGGGTACGAGACCTGGGCCGACGTCTTCCAGGCCTTCGAGAACTACCCGGACCACGACTGGGCCGGCCGCTACCGGGGTTCGGTTCACCACCAGCAGTACTCGGCCGACGTGGAATCCGGCACCGTGCAGTCCGCGCAGATCGTGCAGGAGGCCGTCCGCCCGCCGAAGCCGCAGAGCTGGGGCTCGCAGCTGTGGACGCTGATCCGCCGCTACGTCTCGGTGCTCGCCTCCGACCGGGGCTTCCTGGCGCTGTCGATCCTGCTGCCGGCGGTGCTCGGCGCGGTCAGCGTGCTGATCCCCAACGAGGCCGGCCTGGCCCGCAACCCCAAGACCCAGCTCGGCCTGAACAGCGGCGCCGCGACGATCATGCTGATCCTGGCGATCGGCGCCTGCTTCTCGGGAGCGGCCAACTCGGTCCGCGAGCTGATCAAGGAACGGGCGATCTACGAGCGAGAACGAGCCACCGGTCTCTCCCGCTCCGCGTACATGATGTCCAAGATCATCGTGCTGGGCTTCTTCAGCGTGGTCCAGGGCGCGATCATCTCCGCCGTCGGATTCCTGCCGCGCAAGCTGCCCTCCGAGGGCCTGGTCGTCAAGAACCTGCCGATCCTGGAGATGAGCCTCGGCCTGATCCTGCTCAGCTTCGCCTCGATGATGTTCGGCCTGGCGATCTCCGCGCTGGTCAAGACCGCCGAGAAGACCATGCCGTTGCTGGTCATGTTCGCGATCATCCAGGTCGTCTTCACCGGCTGCCTCTTCCAGGTCTTCTCCAAGCCCGGCCTGGAGCAGTTCGCCTGGCTGATGCCGGCCCGCTGGGGCACCGGCATGGTCGCCACCACGCTGGACCTCTCGCACCTGCTCGGCCCCTGGAACAAGGACTTCCAGAACCCCGAGTACGACGCGATCTGGGGCCACAACGCCGGCCAGTTCTGGTTCGACGCCGGGATCCTGATCCTGATGTCGGTCCTCATCGGCGTCGTCGTCACCCGCCTCCAGCGCCGCCACGAGCCCGAGGTCATGCAGAAGGGCTGACCGCCCGCCGACCGCCTGCGGGGGCGGCCCGCCCCACCCGGGGAGGGCCGCCCCCGCGGCGTTTCCCGGGTGGGACGGGCCGGGCGGGCCGGGGGCCTAGGTCTGCGGACCCGGGCCCCCGGTACGGCCCGGGACGGACGCGCCGCCCGCGTGCGCGGCGGTAGGTTGGCGTCATGCCCACCGTGCCACGCGACCACCGGCACGCCGGATCGCTGCCCACCGACCGGATCCCGGTCGGCCCGCCGCCCGACGGCACCCTGCCCGCCTGCGAACCCTGCCTCGCCGGCATCGAGGCCGTCAGCCAGGCCCTGCTCGCGATGAGCCGCCACCTGGAGGTCCGCGAGGTCCTGCGCCGGATCACCGCCTCCGCCCGCCGCCTGCTCGGCGCCGAGTACGCCGCCCTCGGCGTCCCCGACGACCACGGCGGCTTCGCCCAGTTCGTCGTCGACGGCGTCACCGACGAGCAGTGGAAGGCCATCGGCCCGCTGCCCCGCCGGCACGGCGTGCTCGCCGCGATGTTCCAGCAGAGCGGCGCCGTCCGGCTCGACGACGTCCGCAGCGCCCCCGCCTTCGGCGGCTGGCCCGACGCCCACCCCGAACTCGGCGCCTTCCTCGGCATGCCGATCCTCGACCCCGAGCACGCCGAGGACGAGCCCGCCGTCCTCGGCGTCATCTACCTCGCCAACAAGCAGGGCGGCGGGGGCTTCACCGACCACGACGAGGAACTCCTGCGGATCCTCGCCGCCCACGCGGCGCTCGCCCTGTCCAACGCGAGCCTCTACGAGCGCAGCCGCGAACTCACCCTGGCCGGCGAACGCGCCCGGATCGCCCACGACCTGCACGACGCCGTCTCGCAGAAGCTCTTCTCGCTGCGCCTGACCGCCAAGGCCGCCGCCAAGCTGGTCGACCGCGACCCGGCCCGCGCCCGCGAGGAACTCGCCGAGGTCGCCCGGCTCGCCGCCGAGGCCGCCGACGAGCTGCGCGCCGTCGTCGTCGAGCTGCGCCCCGCCGCCCTGGAGGAGGACGGCCTGAGCGCCACCCTCGCCTCCCAGGTGCAGGTCCTCGACCGCGCCCACGCCGCCGACATCGCCTTCGCCGCCGACCGGGTCCGTGCCCTGCCGCAGGCCCAGGAGGCCGCCCTGCTGCGGGTCGCCCAGGAGGCCCTGCACAACGCGCTGCGCCACTCCGGCGCACGCCGCGTCACCGTCACCCTGGCCGGCACGCCGGACCGCGGCGCCCTGCTGCGGATCAGCGACAACGGCAGGGGCTTCGACCCCGAATCGGTTCGCCGGGCCGGCCGCCACCTCGGCCTGGCCTCGATGCGCGACCGCGCCGCCGCCGTGGGCGGCCGGCTCACCCTGGACTCCGCCCCCGGAAAGGGCACGGTCGTCGAGATGGAGGTCCCCGGTGCCTGACACCGCGCCCGCGATCCGCGTCCTGCTGGTCGACGACCACCAGGTGGTCCGTCGCGGCCTGCGCACCTTCCTGGAGGTGCAGGACGACATCGAGGTGGTCGGCGAGGCCGCCGACGGCGCCGAGGGCGTCGACCGGGCCCGCGCCCTCGACCCCGACGTCGTGCTGATGGACCTCAAGATGCCCGGCGTCGACGGCATCGAGGCGCTGCGCACGCTCAAGGAGGAGGGCAGCCGGGCCCGGATCCTGATCGTGACCAGCTTCACCGAGCACCGCACCATGGTCCCCGCCCTGCGGGCCGGCGCCGCCGGGTACGTCTACAAGGACGTCGACCCGGAGGCGCTGGCGGGCGCGATCCGTTCCGTCCACGCCGGCCACGTCCTGCTCCAGCCGGAACTCGCCGAGGCCCTGCTCGCCGACGACGGCCCGCGCGCCCCGCAGGGCCGCGGCGGCACCCTCACCGAACGCGAGCGCGAGGTGCTCGGCCACATCTCCGACGGCCGCTCCAACCGCGAGATCGCCCGCAGCCTGCACCTGTCCGAGAAGACGGTGAAGACCCACGTCTCCAACATCCTGATGAAGCTGGACCTCGCCGACCGCACCCAGGCCGCGCTCTGGGCCGTGCGGCACGGCGAGACCCGCTAGCGCTCGCCGCGCTCGTCCACCAGGGCGTTGTACGCCGCCACCTGGGCCCGGCGGGCGGTGCGCCACAGCGGCGCCAGCACCGCCTGCCGGGCCGCGATCTCCGAGGCGCTCACCGCCGCGCCGTGACTGCCCGAGGCGATCGACAGCAGCGCCGCCACCTGGCGCGCCGACTCCAGCACCCGCACCGCGCGCGGCGGGTACCCCGGCGCGAGCAGCTCGTCGTGCCCGCGGCGCCGGTACGCCTCCAGCGCCCGCATCGCCTCCGGCCCGGCGCCCGCCACGTCCAGCTGCGTCAGCAGCAGCGTCGCCCGGCGCAGCCCGTCCACGAGCTCGAACTCGGCCTCGTGCAGCGAGGGCACGTCCGCCGGCGGGGCGTCGTGCACCTCCGAGCAGCGCCACAGCACCGTCGCCGACCGGTCCCCGGCCGGGCCGAACACCTCCACCTCGGGCACCAGCCCCAGCGGCACCCCGACCGCCAGCACCGCTTCGCCGGCCGCCATCGCCCGCTCGTTGAACGGCGCCGGCCCGGTCAGGCCCAGCGGGTGCCCGGCCGAGGGCAGCGCCAGCCGCAGGCCCTTCACGCCCAGCACCCGCAGCCGCCCCAGCGCCCAGGTGAGCCCGTGCCGCTCGTCCGGGCCGTCCCCGGGAAGGCCGGTCACCCGGTGGCTCTCGTCGGCCCCCAGGACCGCCGTGGCGGCGTTGTCGGGCGGCACCAGACCGGCCAGCAGGGCGTTGCCCCACGCGGCCAGCCGCCCCGAACGGGGCTCTTCGTACGGATTGTCGGCAGGAGAGACGAGCATCCGGCCAGCCTACGGAATCGGCGGACATCCGCGTGGCGTAGGTTTGCCCATGCGCGTGCGGCGCACCCACTCCGTGCCCACCGGCCGCCGGAGTAGGCCGCCCGCCCGCACCGACGGCCGAGATATCTGTTTTTTGGGGAAGGCGTAGGCATGAGCGACGTGCTGGAGCTGGTGGACGTTTCCGTGGTCCGGGAGGGGCGCGCACTGGTCGACCAGGTCTCGTGGTCCATCTCCGAGGGAGAGCGCTGGGTCATCCTCGGCCCGAACGGCGCCGGCAAGACCACCCTGCTGCAGATCGCCTCCTCGTACCTCTTCCCGACCGCCGGCAAGGTCACCGTCCTCGGCGAGAAGCTCGGCGAGGTCGACGTCTTCGAGCTGCGCTCGCGGATCGGCCTGGCCGGCGCCGCGATGTTCGACAAGCTGCCCGCCGAGCAGACCGTGCTGCAGACGGTGCTCACCGCCGCCTACGGCATGACCGTCACCTGGCAGGAGACCTACGAGCAGTCCGACGAGTCCCGCGCGCTCGCCCTGCTCGACCGCCTCGGCATGGCCGCCCTCACCGACCGCCGCTTCGGCACCCTCTCCGAGGGCGAGCGCAAGCGCACCCTGATCGCCCGCGCGCTGATGACCGACCCGGAGCTGCTGCTGCTCGACGAGCCCGCCGCCGGCCTCGACCTCGGCGGCCGCGAGGACCTCGTGCGCCGCCTCGGCGCCCTGGCCCAGGACGAGTTCGCGCCGGCCATGGCCATGGTCACCCACCACGTCGAGGAGATCGCCCCCGGCTTCACCCACGTCCTGATGATCCGTCAGGGCAAGGTGCTCGCCGCCGGTCCGATCGACACCGAGCTGACGGCGCGCAACCTCTCCAAGTGCTTCGGCCTGCCGCTCACCCTGGAGCGCCACGGCGACCGCTGGTCCGCCCAGGGCCTGCCGCTGGGCTGACGCCGCGTGACTCCGCGCGGACCTCTCCGGGGGCCCGCCGGCCGCTCCGAACGTCCGCTGAACCCGGTCGAACCGGAACCGGTCGCACGCGCGACCGGTTTCCGCCCCTCCACCTGCGGGAACTGACCGCCTCGAAGGCCCTTCCCTCCCTAGGATGGACACGTGGACAGCTGGATCTGGTGGCTCCTGGTCGCCGTCGGCCTCGGCATACCGTTGGTGATCACGGCGATGCCGGAACTCGCCATGTTCGCGGTCGGCGCGCTCGTCGCGGCCGGCGTCGCGGGCCTGGGCGCCGACCCGGTCTGGCAGGTCCTGACCTTCGTCGCGGCCTCGGTCGCGCAACTGGTCGTCGTCCGCCCCATCGCGTACCGGGCATTGCGGAAGGGCCCGCAGATCAAGATGGGCATCGAGGCGCTCAAGGGTGCCACCGCGGTCGTCGCGGAAAGGGTCGACGCGGAGGGCGGCCGGATCAAGCTCAACGGCGAGATCTGGTCGGCACGCGCGCTCCACCCCGAGCAGGTGTACCAGCCGGGGGAGCAGGTCGACGTCGTCGAAATCCAGGGCGCGACCGCCCTGGTCGTCTAGGGGAGAGTCCGTGGAACCCGTCCTTATCGTCCTGGTCGTCCTGGTCGTGGTGGCCTTCATCGCGCTGATCAAGACGATTCAGGTCATCCCGCAGGCCAGCGCCGCGATCGTGGAGCGCTTCGGCCGCTACACCCGGACGCTCAACGCCGGCCTGAACATCGTCGTCCCGTTCATCGACCGCGTCCGCAACCGGATCGACCTGCGCGAGCAGGTCGTGCCCTTCCCCCCGCAGCCCGTGATCACCCAGGACAACCTGGTCGTCAACATCGACACGGTGATCTACTACCAGGTCACCGACGCCCGGGCGGCCACCTACGAGGTCGCCAGCTACATCCAGGCGATCGAGCAGCTCACCGTCACCACGCTGCGCAACATCATCGGCTCGATGGACCTCGAATCCACCCTCACCTCCCGCGAGGTCATCAACGCCGGCCTGCGCGGCGTGCTCGACGAGGCCACCGGCAAGTGGGGCATCCGCGTCAACCGCGTCGAGCTGAAGGCCATCGAGCCGCCGACCTCCATCCAGGACTCGATGGAGAAGCAGATGCGCGCCGAGCGGGACAAGCGCGCCGCGATCCTCACCGCCGAGGGCAACCGGCAGTCGCAGATCCTGCGCGCCGAGGGCGAGAAGCAGGCCGAGGTCCTCAAGGCCGAGGGTGAGGCCCAGGCCGCGGTGCTGCGCGCCGACGGTGAGGCCGCCGCGATCCGGACCGTCTTCGAGGCGATCCACCAGGGCGACGCCGACCAGAAGCTGCTCGCCTACCAGTACCTCCAGACCCTGCCCGAGCTGGCCAAGGGCGACGCCAACAAGCTCTGGATCATCCCCAGCGAGGTCGGCGACGCGCTCAAGGGCCTCGGCGGCGCGTTCACCGGCCTGACCGGCAACGGCGGCGCCAACGGCAGCGCGATGGCCGCCCCCAGCGGTGCCCCGGCCGCCCCGGCGACCCCGCCGGCCGCCACCCAGGTCCCGATCGACCCGGCCGCCGGCCCGCGCCCGCTGGACACCGACACCAAGGGCTCCGCCCGGCCCCGGATCGACCCGCTGCGCGAGTACCGCAAGACCGACCCCGAGTGACCCTCCCGTCGTCCGTCCGAGGGCCCGCCCCCGTACCGCACGGGGCCGGGCCCTCGGCCGTCCCGGACCGCACCGCACGGCGCCGGGCTGTGGCGTACGTCCCGAATTCCGGGCACCGCTGGAACCGCCGCCGCTCCGTCCGGCATGATCACCGCGACAGGACCCCCACGGGAGGTGGCTCATGACGGTCTGGGAAGCGGTCGCCGTCCTGGCGGCAGGCGTCGGCGCCGGAATGATCAATGTGATCGTGGGCTCCGGCACCCTCATCACCTTCCCGGTGCTGCTCGCCGTCGGCCTCCCGCCGGTCACCGCCAACGTCTCCAACTCCTTCGGCCTGGTGCCCGGCTCGCTCAGCGGCGTGATCGGCTACCGCCGGGAGCTGGCCGGCCAGGGCGCCCGGCTCGCCCGCTTCGGCACCGCCTCGCTGCTCGGCGGCGTCCTCGGCGCCTACCTGCTGATCGAACTGCCCAGCGCCGCCTTCGACGCGATCGTCCCGGTGCTGATCCTGCTGGCGCTCGTCCTGGTGGTGCTGCAACCCCGGGTCGCCAAGGCCGTCGCCGCCCGCCGCCGGCCCGACGGCGACCCGCACGGCGGGGTGCTGCTGCTCGCCGGGATCTTCCTCACCGGCGTCTACGGCGGCTACTTCGGCGCCGCCCAGGGTGTGCTGCTGCTGGCCCTGATGGGCATGCTGCTCCAGGAGGACCTGCAGCGGATCAACGGGGTGAAGAACGCCCTCGCGATGATCGTCAACAGCGTCGCCGCGCTGTTCTTCCTCTTCACCTCGACGGTGAACTGGGCCGCCGCCGGGCTCATCGCGGTCGGCTCGCTGGTCGGCGGGCTGATCGGCGCCAGGGTCGGCCGCAGGCTGCCGCCGCAGGCGCTGCGGGCGGTGATCGTCGTCGTCGGCCTGGCGGCCGTCGTCAAACTGCTCACCGACTGAGGGCACGCTTCGAGGTGTCGCCGACGCCCGACGGCCCGGTCTCTATAGGTTCTGTGTGGACCGACCGCGACCGGACGACAGGAGTGGACCGATGAGCCGCGAACGGCTGACCGAGGACGAGATCACCGCCGGGCTGGCCGGCCTGCCGCACTGGACGCGCGAGGGGGACAGCATCGTCCGCAGCGCCGACGCCCCGGACTTCCCCGCCGGGATCAGGGTCGTCGTCGCCGTCGCCGGGGTGGCCGAGGCGATGGACCACCACCCCGACATCGACATCCGCTGGCGCACCCTGCGCTTCGTCCTCTCCACCCACAGCGCCGGGGGCCTGACCGCCCTCGACCTCGCCCTCGCCGCCCGGATCGACGAGGCCCTGGCCGCCGAGTCCGCCGGGTCCGCCGGCTAGGAGCGCGGCGGAACCGTCCCCTCCGGGCCGCTCCGGGGCCGTGAGATGCTGGCTGCCGCAGTGCAGGCGGCCGGGAGGGACGGAACGGATGGCGCAGGACCCCCTCGGCGACGGCCACGCGCAGCAGTGGTACCCGCAGCAGACCCCCCAGGACCGGCCCGACGGGTACCACGGGCAGACCGGGCCCGACGGGTACAACGGGTACCACGGGTACGCCGAACAGCCGGGGGCCTGGCCGGGGGAGCTGGGGCAGGACGTCCCCTACCTCCCGTACGACCCGTACCACCCCTATGGCCAGGCGCCGCAGCAGCCCGACGCCTACGTCCCGGACGCGTACGCCTACGGCCACGACGGGCAGGCGCAGCAGTACACGCCGTACATCGTCGTCCCGCAGCAGCCGACGGGGGAGGAACTGTACGTCCCCGCCGGCGCCGAGTACACCACCGACGGCTATGTGCACCTGGAGCCCGAGCCCGACCCGGAGCCCTCGCCGGCCGCGGAGCCCGAGCCCGTGCCGGCCGCCGCTCCGGCGCCGTCCCGCCGAGCCGGGCGAGCCGGGCGCGCCGGGCGGCGCGGCTTCGCCGCCAAGGCCCGTGCCGCCGCGGACACCGTCGTCACCGCCGAGCACACCCCCGGCCGGCGCACCCTGCTGGTGCGGGCCGGCGCCGGCCTCGCCGCCCTCGGCGTGCTGGTCGCGGCCGGCCTGATGGTGAGCGCCCAGGGCGACGGCAGCGCCACCGACGGCAACGCCGCCGGCGCCGAACCCGGCTTCAGCGCCGCCCACACCCGGACCTGGGCCGCCCGGGCCGCCGACGGCGCCTCCGGCGGTGACGACACCCTGGTCGGCAGCTGGCTGCTCGACGGCTCGGTGGTGCGCGCCGACGCCACCGGCGTGCGCGCCTACGACCTGGCGGACGGCCGACCGGTCTGGGCGGTGGACCCGCCCGCCGCCGGCGCCGTCCCCTGCGGCCTGTCGCCGACCGTCAACCGGGCCGGCCTCGGCGCCGTGCTGTTCCGGCCCCAGGCCGACCCGAAGAGCCCGTGCTCCCTGGTCGCCGCCGTCGACACCAAGGACGGCCGGACGGCCTGGACCAAGCCGCTCACCGACACCAAGGGCGCCTACGGCGCGCACGTCGGCGTCACCGACGACAAGGTGATCGCGGTCGGCGACAGCCATGTCGTCGCCTGGCAGTCCGCCGACGGCGCGGACGTCTGGCAGTACACCGGGCAGGGGAGGTTCTGCAGTCTCTCCGGCGGCGTCTCGGGCACGACCGTCCTGGTCGCCAGCACCTGCGCCGACTCCACCCCCGTCGACCAGGCCGTCGCGCTGAACACCGCCGACGGCACGGTCTCCTGGTGGCGCGGCCTGAACAACCGGCCGAAGACGGCGACCGTGCTCTCCGCGGAGCCGCCCGTCGTCCTCACCACCGGCGAGAAACCCGAGGACGACCGGGTGTTCGCCTGGGGCCCGGACGGCGACCCCGCCGCCGGGATCCCGGTGGCCGGCGCCGAGGGCCGGCTGGACGTCGCCCACGGATCGTTCTCGGCCACGCCCGGGGTCTACTTCCACGACCGCACGATGGTCACCACGGTCAGCACCGCCGCCTCGGCGGACGGCACCGCCGGGCCGGTCGCGGTGGTCGGCTACGACCTGGACACCGGCAAGCAGCGCTGGCGGACCACGGCCCGCGAGAAGGGCGCCGCCCGCGCCGTCGGGGTGGACGGCGGCGCGCTGGTGCTCGCCGTCGACGAGCGCGTCGACCAGCCGGCGCACCTCAGCCGCTTCGCCCTGGACGGCGGACAGGAAGCGGTCGGCGGCAACTTCCCGCCCGGCACCGGCTCGCTGCTGGTCTCCGGCCGCGTGCTGATCGGCGGCGGCCTGGTCGTCGCCGTCCCCGAGCACTCGACCAACTTCGGCACGGCGACGGGCTTCCGGGCCAAGGACTGAGCGCAGGCCGGGCCGGGGACCGACCCCCCGTCGGTCCCCGGCCCGGTTACCCCCTCGTTCCCCCCGGCTTCCCCCTGGTGCGGCGGGCGCCTCAGGCGGCGGACGGCGCCGGCGCGGCGACCGCCTGGGCCGGCAGCCAGTCGGCCAGTTCCCGGACCTCCGAGCCGCGCAGCCCCAGCGCCATCATCAGGGTCGCCTGCGGCGTCGGCACGAACGGCTTGCGGAGCAGCCTCATCCCCGCCTGCTCCGGTGTCCGGTCGGCCTTGCGCTGGTTGTCCTCCGAACAGGCGGCCACCGTGTTCAGCCAGGTGTCCCCGCCACCGCGCGACCTGGGCTGCAGGTGGTCCACCGTGGTGGCCCGCCGCCCGCAGTAGGCGCACAGGTGCTGGTCCCGGACGAGGACCCCGCGGCGTGACCACGGAGCCTGTTGTCGGAAGGGCACCCGTACGTACCGCTGGAGTCTGATCACCCGGGGCACCGGTACCGTCACCCCGGTCCCGCGCATGGTGCGCAGCGGATGCGCCTGCTCGACCACGGCCTTGTCCTGGAGCACCAGGACCACGGCGCGCTGGAGCGACACCGTCGTCAGCGGCTCGTAGCTTGCGTTCAGAACCAGCGTGCTGCGCACCTCGGCCACCCTTCCGCGGGCGTGCCATGGCGGCACGACCGTCCTCACCCACGTCACTGCCGCCGCGCGGCGGTGGGACCACTGTGAAGGGGCTCCCCGCCGTCGAACAACGGAATTTCCGGTGTCACGGAGGGGCATGGCCACGTCGGAACCGGCCGGGCGCGGCGCGTTCGCGCAGGTGCGGCGGAAACTCGTTGGTCAGGACCGCGTAGGCTCTACAACGCTGGAGTCGTCCCGCACCGGGGCCCGACCGAACCGGGCCCGCACCGGGCGGGACGCCCGACCGAAGGAGAAGCGTGACCGTGACGGACATCGTCGACGAGCTGCGGTGGCGTGGGCTGATCGCCCTGTCCACCGACGAGGACGCACTGCGCAAGGCGTTCGCGGACGGCCCGGTCACGTTCTATTGCGGCTTCGACCCGACGGCCCCCAGCGTGCACCTCGGCAACCTGGTCCAGATCCTCACCATGCGTCGCATCCAGCAGGCGGGGAACCTCCCGCTCGGCCTGGTCGGCGGTGCCACCGGTCTGATCGGTGACCCGAAGCCCACCGCGGAGCGCGTGCTCAACGACCCCGAGACGGTGGCCGGCTGGGTGGAGCGGCTGCGCGGCCAGATCTCCCGGTTCCTCGACTTCGAGGGCCCGTACGCGGCGCGCATGGTCAACAACCTGGACTGGACCTCCGGGATGTCCGCGATCAGCCTGCTGCGCGACGTGGGCAAGTACTTCCGGGTCAACAACATGATCGCCAAGGAGGCCGTCGCCCGGCGGCTCAACTCCGACGCGGGCATCAGCTACACCGAGTTCAGCTACCAGATCCTCCAGGGCATGGACTACCTGGAGCTGAACCGCCGCTACGGCTGCACCCTGCAGACCGGCGGCAGCGACCAGTGGGGCAACCTCACCGCCGGTGCGGACCTGATCCGCAAGGCCGACGGCAAGGCGGTGCACGCGCTGGCCACGCCGCTGATCGTCAAGGCCGACGGCACCAAGTTCGG
This sequence comes from Kitasatospora sp. NPDC001527, assembly GCF_040298605.1. Classification (NCBI taxonomy): domain Bacteria; kingdom Bacillati; phylum Actinomycetota; class Actinomycetes; order Kitasatosporales; family Streptomycetaceae; genus Kitasatospora; species Kitasatospora sp. NPDC001527. The sequence continues at coordinate 14,616 of NZ_JBEPAM010000090.1, forward strand.
CAAGACGGAGTCCGGCACGGTCTGGCTCGACCCCGAGCTGACCACCCCGTACGCCTTCTACCAGTTCTGGCTGAACGCGGACGACCGGGACGTCCCCAACTTCCTGCGGATCTTCAGCTTCCGCTCGAAGGAGGAGATCGAGGAGCTGGAGCGCGAGACCACCGAGCGCCCGGCCGCCCGCCTCGCCCAGCGCGCCCTCGCCGAGGAGCTGACCACCCTGGTGCACGGCGCCGACCAGTACGAGCGCGCCGTCGCCGCCTCCAAGGCGCTGTTCGGCCAGGGCGACCTCGCCGACCTGGAGGCCCCGACCCTGGCCGCCGCGCTCGCCGAGGTCCCGAAGGCCGAGGTCACCGAGCTCCAGTCGGTCGTCGACCTGCTGGTCGCCGTCGGTCTCTCCCCGAGCCGTTCGGCCGCCCGCCGGACGATCAAGGAGGGCGGTGCCTACCTCAACAACGTCAAGGTGACGGACGAGGAGTCGGTGCCGGCCGAGGCCGACCTGCTGCACGGTCGTTGGTTGGTCCTGCGCCGCGGCAAGCGCAACCTGGCCGCGGCCGAGCTGGTCAAGTAACCGATGTGACCGAAATACGATGCCGCTGACCTGCGGCTTCAGCATCTGGGGGCGGGATCCAGCCGGATCCCGCCCCCAGAGGTTTGACGATGTCCTCCAGGTGGCCTAGTGTTGAACGAGTCGCTGAAGCGGCCACCCACTCAGCGCGTCCTGCTCACTGAGCATGAATTTCGAGTGACACTCGGAATGCGCTAACGTGGAGGGCGTCGCGAAAAGTGACTCCGACCAGTTCGGGAAATCGGATGAGTAAAACTCCGGAAAACGGAGCGAAAAACGTCTGATAAGCTGGAAACACGAAAGAACGAAGCGCCCGGAGGGCCGGTGTGAAAGCCGCCTGATGGAAGCGTCCGTTCCTTGAGAACTCA
>NZ_JBEPAM010000091.1:0-15253 GCF_040298605.1 Kitasatospora sp. NPDC001527
CCGAGCCGTCGGCGAGGCCGTCGTTCCAGGCCTTCATCGAGTCGACGAAGCCGAACGCGGGGGCGCCCTGCTGGTAGGCGTTGGTGTGGGCGGCGGGGCACGGCTCAGGCGGCCTCGGTGACCTCCGGGCGGGCACCGCCCGGCAGCAGCCCCTGGCGCTGCGGCTTGCGGCCGAAGCGGGGCATGCCCAGCGTGATGAAGGCCTCCGCCTGCATCGCGGCGAAGCCGATCCGGGGCAGGTCGCGGCTGTTCGGGAAGACCAGGAAGCGGGGCTCCCACTCCGGCTGGAACTTCGCGTTGAACTTGTACAGCGATTCGATCTGGAACCAGCGCGACAGGAACACCAGCAGCCCGCGCCAGGCGCGCAGCACCGGCCCGGCGCCGATCCGCTCGCCGCGCGCCAGCGCCGAGCGGAACATCGCGAAGTTCAGCGACACCCGGCGCACGCCCATCGCGGGGACGGCCTGCAGCGCGGCCACGATCAGCAGCTCGTTCAGGCCCGGGTCGGCCGCCCGGTCCCGGCGCATCAGCTCCAGCGAGATGCCGTCCCGGCCCCAGGGCACGAAGTGCAGCACGGCCTTGAGGTCGTCGCCGCCCTCGCCCTCCTCGGGCTCCTTGTGGGCGGTGACCACCACGCAGTCGTCGTCGCCCGGGTCGCCGAAGCGGCCGAGCGCCATCGAGAAGCCGCGCTCGGTGTCGGTGCCGCGCCAGCGGGCCGCGGCGTCGGCGATCCGCTGCTTCTCCTCCAGGGACAGCTCGGCCACCCGGCGGACCTTGCAGGAGTAGCCGTTGCGCTCGATCCGCTTGACCATCTGACGGACGTTGCGCATCGCCCGCCCGGCGAGCGAGAAGGTCGCGGTGTCGACGATCGCCTCGTCGCCCAGCTCCAGCGCGTCCAGCCCCGCCTCGCGGGTCCAGACCTCGCCGCCGACCTCGCTGCAGCCCATCACGGCCGGCACCCAGGCGTGCTCGCGGGCCTCGGCCATGAACACCTTGATCGCGCCGGGCCAGGCCTCGACGTCGCCGACCGGGTCGCCGGAGGCGAGCATGACGCCGGAGACCACCCGGTAGGAGATCGCCGCCTTGCCGGTGGGCGAGAACAGCACGCTCTTGTCCCGGCGCAGCGCGAAGTAGCCGAGCGAGTCCCGCTCGCCGTGCCGCTCCAGCAGCGCCCGGACCTTCTCCTCGTCCTCGGCGGTCAGCTCCGGCTTCGGCTTCTCCGGCCGCAGCGCCAGGTACGTGGTGGTGAGGGCGGTGATCAGGCCCATCGCGCCGAGCAGGTAGCCGACCAGGTCCTCGATCCGGTCCGAGTTGTAGTGCACCGGGCCCTCGAAGCCGAAGAGCCCGTAGACCACGTGCTCCAGCCGCTGGTACAGGCCCGGATGCCCCAGCTCGTACTTGGTGCGGGTGCTCACGATCAGCAGGCCGAGCAGGACGCCGACGCTCCCGAGCACCACCAGGTTGACCACGGCGCGCCAGCGGGTGCGCGGATCGGCCTTGGCGTAGAACTCGCGCCGGTGGACCAGCATGACCACGAACAGCACCAGCGAGACGACCGCCGGGCCGAGCTGGTGCCAGCGCAGCAGGTGCAGCGCGGCGCCGACCGGCAGCAGCACGCAGACCGCGCGCCAGGCCCGCCGCTTGCGCCGGCGCAGCGCGTGCGCGAGCAGCACCAGCAGCAGGCCGATCATCAGGGTCCCGGCGGCGGCCAGGGTGGTGGTGCCGCCCGGCAGCTGTCCGGCGAAGGTGTGCACCCTGGTGTGCCGCAGCTTGGGGAACACCGCGCTGGCGATGTCCACCAGACCGATCAGCAGACAGGCGTAGCCAACCGCACCGGGGAGCCAGGCCCTCGGGACGGCGGCCGCTTGGGTACGAAGCGTCTGCAGGCCGCGGCGGCGCGGCGGCTCGGGGCTCGGCTCAACGGACACGGGAACGCTCATGGGGGTTCAGCGTAGAGGCTGTGGAGGGGTGTCCGGTCACTCCCGGGCGGGAGCCGTGATGGACCTTCATGCCTTTTCCTTCATCAGGCAATACGCACACCAAGGAACCGGCAACGAAGGGTAAACCGGCGCCCTGGGGCGCTGCGAATTGAGCCGAGGGGTGGGTGCCGGAGCCCCTCACCGCGTGGCGCGGCGGGCCCCCGCGCACGTCCTACGTACGGTGGACGCCGCATTTTAGGGCGCCGGTTGCGCGTGCGCGCCGTCGGCCTCCCGGGCCCTCCCCGGCGTCCGGACAGCCTAGCCGCGGTGGCCCCACCTGACGCACCGCCAGACGATGAAGCCTGCACCGACAGTGTCCCACCGGAAGGCCGACGGCATGGAACTGACCAGCGACGCGCTGATGAACTCGCTGCTTGCCCTGGGTTCGGCGGCACTCGCCACCACCCTCTGGGTCTGGCCGAGACTGGCGCGCCAGCGGCCGCTGCCGGTGCTCGGCCGAATGGGTCTGCTGACGGTCACTCAGGCCTCGGTGCTGGCGGTACTGGCGCTCAGCGTCAACAACTCCTTCGGGTTCTACACCTCATGGGACGACCTGCTCAGTCCCGGCGGCACCGAGCTCGCCCTCACCAGCAGTGAGAACCACCAGGGCGCCGCGGCCGGCGACACCCTGCTCGTACCGACGAACGAGGGCGGCATGGAGACGATCGGGGACCTGCCCAAAGGGGCACCCGAGGAGGTCGGCAGGGTCGAGTCGGTCCGGGTCACCGGCAAGGAGACCGGACTGTCCGACCAGATGTTCGTCTACCTGCCGCCCGAGTACTTCGACCCGAAGCTCGGCCTGACCCGCTTCCCGGTGCTGCTGGCCGTCGCCGGCTACCCGGGCACCACGCTCAACCTGATGAAGGACCTTCCGGTCATCCAGACCGCCGCGGAGCTCCAGCGCTCCGGGAAGATGCAGCCGGCCATCGTGGTCCTGGCCCGCCCGACCCTCACCCCGCCGCGCAACACCGAGTGCGTGGACGTCGCCGGCGGCCCGCGCACCGAGACCTGGTTCACCAAGGACGTCCCCGAGGCGCTGCACTCCGCCTACCGGATCGGCCGCTCCCCCGCATCCTGGGGCGTCTTCGGCTACTCGACCGGCGGCAGCTGCGCGCTGCGGCTGGCGATGCGCTTCCCGAACGTCTTCGGCAGCGCGGGCGGGCTGCACGCCGACTTCAAGGTCAACGAGGACCAGTTCACCGGCGGCAGCCTGTTCGGCGGGGACCGGGCGCTGGCCGATCAGAGCGACCTCGCCTGGCGGCTGCAGAACCTGCCGGCCCCGCCGCTGTCGATGCTGGTGGTCTCCACCCGCAAGGAGAGCGACTACCCGCAGACCGTCCAGTTCGTCGAGCTGGCCCAGCAGGTCGCCGCCGCCAACCCGCAGTTCCAGGTGGAGTCGATGTACCTGGACGACGGCGGCCACAACTTCGAGAGCTGGGTGCGCGAGCTGCCCGCCTCGCTGGAGTGGATGGGCCACCACCTGGGCTGACCCCGGGCCCGGCGGGGACGGGCCTTAGGACACCTGAGTGATTACCGGCCGGTCGGGCGAGGGCGCCGCCGCCGCGGGGGGAGGTATCTCGACCGCCCGGCCGAACGACGGCCGGCGCCGCCCCGGATCCGGGCAGGAGGCCCCATGCTCAGCACCCGATCACTCTTCGACGAGATCTACCGCAACGACGAGGCCTACCAGCTGTTCTGCAGCATCGCCGCCGGCGGCGAGGACCAGGGCGGGTGGGAGAACGAGCGGATCACCGAGCTCACCCGCGACCCGGTGCTCGCCCCGAAGATCGCCCGGCACGGCGCCGACGAGCGCAAGCACGGCCGGATCTTCACCCAGTTGCTCCACAAGCGCGGCCTGCCGAAGGTCGCCGTACCCGCCGAGGCCGACTACTGCATGCTGCTGGAGCGCCAGGGCGTGGGCCTGGCCCACGAGCGGCTGACCACCGCGGTCCCGCTGACCGACCGGGAGATCATCACCTACCTCGCGCACAGCCGGGTCACCGAGCAGCGCGCGGCCGAGCAGATGCGCCAGCTGGTCAAGGTCTACGGGGAGAACCCGGACCTCGGCCGGGCGATGCGGATGATCTCGGCGGACGAGGACAACCACCTCGCCTACTGCCACGAGGAGCTGCTGCGGCTGACCGCCGAGGGCCACGGCCCGTACATCCGGCACGTGCTGGAGACCAGCGCCCGCGGCGAGATCCGCACCCACCGGGACGTCGGCCTGGCGGTGACGTCCCGGATGGCGGGGATCCTCGGCTGGCCGCGCTGGCAGCTGGCCGTGGTCATGGCCGGCGTGCACGCGCTCTACCTGTACGACCTGCTGTACGGCTGGCGGCGGATGGTGCGGCTGCGGATGCCGGTGCGCCGCAACGCGCTGGGCACCCCGGCACCGCCGCACACCGAGCCGGAGCACGAGCACGAGCCGATCTGACCGGCCCCCGCCCGTCCGGGCCCGCGGGGTGGCCGGGGCCCGGTCAGCGCCCGATGATGAGGCTCATCGCCTCGGCCCGGGTGGCCGGGTCGCGCAGCTGCCCGCGCACGCAGGAGGTGATGGTCTTGGCGCCGGGCTTGCGGATGCCGCGCATCGACATGCACATGTGCTCGCACTCGACCACGACGATCGCCCCGCGCGGCTCCAGGATCCGCATCAGCGCGTCGGCGACCTGGCTGGTGAGCCGCTCCTGCACCTGCGGCCGGCGGGCGTAGACGTCGACCAGCCGGGCCAGCTTGGACAGGCCGGTGATCTTCCCGCTGGTCGACGGGATGTAGCCGACGTGCGCGACGCCCCGGAACGGCACCAGGTGGTGCTCGCAGACGGAGGTCAGCTCGATGTCCTTGACCAGCACCATCTCGTCGTGGCCGAGGTCGAAGGTGGTGGTCAGGACGTCCTCGGGCTCCTGCCACAGGCCCGCGAATATCTCCTTGTAGGCCCGCGCGACCCGCGCCGGGGTCTCCAGCAGGCCCTCGCGGTCCGGGTCCTCCCCGACCGCCAGCAGCAGCTCGCGGATCGCGTTCTCGGCCCGCTTCTGGTCGAAGGTGCCGACGGCGGGCGGACCGTCGAGCGTCACCGGGTCGATCATGCAGGCCTCGCTAACTGGTTGACGAACGTGGGTTGAACAGCACGGATGCCGCGCCTCCAGGGTACAAACCCCGGTGACGCGGCATCCATTCCGTCGGGTGCCGGCGCTGCGGCTCAGCCCTCGGCGGGCGGGTCGACCGGCAGCGGCGGGAGCTTCACCACGTCGGCCGGACCGGCCTCGGCGGCGGTGGTGGCGCCGTTGGTGAGCGCCAGCTCCTTGGGCGACTGCACCGGCGGGCGGGTGGACGGCGTCCGGCGGGCGGAGCCGGTCCACGCCGGACGGGCCGGGCGCTTGACGATGGGCGCGAAGACCTCGGCGATCTGCTCCTTGTTGAGGGTCTCCTTCTCCAGGAGTTCCAGGACCAGGTTGTCGAGCACGTCGCGGTTCTCGACCAGGATCTCCCAGGCCTCGTTGTGCGCGGCCTCGATGAGCTTCTTGACCTCCTCGTCGACCAGCCCGGCGACCTCCTCCGAGTAGTCGCGCTGGTGCCCCATCTCACGGCCCAGGAACGGCTCCGAGTTGTCGCTGCCGAACTTGATCGCGCCCAGCCGCTCGGTCATGCCGTACTGGGTGACCATGGCCCGCGCGGTGGCGGTGGCCTTCTCGATGTCGTTCGAGGCGCCGGTGGTCGGGTCGTGGAAGACCAGCTCCTCCGCCGCGCGCCCGCCCAGCATGTAGGCCAGCTGGTCGAGCATCTCGTTGCGGGTGGTGGAGTACTTGTCCTCGTCCGGCAGCACCATGGTGTAGCCGAGGGCCCGGCCGCGGGACAGGATGGTGATCTTGTGCACCGGGTCGCTGTACTGGCAGGCCGCCGCGACCAGGGCGTGACCGCCCTCGTGGTACGCGGTGATCTTCTTCTCCTTGTCGGACATGATCCGCGTGCGCTTCTGCGGACCGGCCACGACGCGGTCGATCGCCTCGTCCAGGATGTTGTTGTCGATCAGCTTCTTGTCCGAGCGGGCGGTCAGCAGCGCCGCCTCGTTCAGGACGTTCGACAGATCGGCACCGGTGAAGCCGGGGGTGCGCTTGGCGACGGCCGAGAGGTCGACGTCGGGCGCGATCGGCTTGCCCTTCTGGTGCACCTTGAGGATGTCCAGACGGCCCTGGAGGTCGGGGCGCTCGACCGCGATCTGGCGGTCGAAGCGGCCCGGGCGCAGCAGCGCCGGGTCCAGGATGTCCGGGCGGTTGGTGGCGGCGATCAGGATGACGCCGCCCTTGACGTCGAAGCCGTCCATCTCGACCAGCAGCTGGTTGAGGGTCTGCTCGCGCTCGTCGTGGCCACCGCCGAGGCCCGCACCGCGGTGCCGGCCGACGGCGTCGATCTCGTCGACGAAGACGATCGCCGGGGCGTTCGCCTTGGCCTGCTCGAAGAGGTCGCGGACGCGGCTGGCGCCGACACCGACGAACATCTCGACGAAGTCCGAGCCGGAGATCGAGTAGAACGGCACGCCGGCCTCGCCCGCGACGGCGCGCGCCAGCAGGGTCTTGCCGGTACCGGGCGGGCCGTAGAGCAGCACGCCCTTGGGGATCTTGGCGCCGACGGCCTGGAACTTGGCCGGCTCCTGCAGGAACTCCTTGATCTCGTGGAGCTCCTCGACCGCCTCGTCGGCGCCGGCGACGTCGGCGAAGGTGGTCTTCGGGGTGTCCTTGGTGAGCAGCTTCGCCTTGGACTTGCCGAACTGCATGACGCGCGAGCCGCCGCCCTGCATCTGGTTCATCAGGAACAGGAAGACCAGCACGATGATCACGATGGGCAGCATCGACAGCAGCAGGCTGACGAGGGTGCTCTGCTTCTCCGGGCTGATGGTGTAGCCCTCGGAGAGCGTGCTCTGGTCGTTGTCGTTGATCTGGGCCTGCAGCTTGTCGGCGATCGCGACACCCTGGTCGCCGATGTACGAGGCCTGGAACTTGCTGCCGGACTGCGGCTTGCCGGTGCCCACGGCGGGCAGCTTGGCGCCGTCCTTCAGCTGGATCTTGATGGTGTTCGAGTCACCCGTGGTGATCTGCGCCGACTTGACCTGCTTCGCGTCGATCGCTGCGACGACCTGCCCGGTGTCCACCGTCTTGAAGCCGTTCGAATCCGAAACGACCTGCATCAGCACGATGACGGCGAGGACGGCCAGCACGATCCACATGATCGGCGCACGGAAGTATCGCTTGACGTCCATCCATGCGGGGCGTTGCCGCCCCGTCCCTCCTGCCACTCAACGGCGCCGCGTGGCTGTGGGCCGCCGGCGCATTCGGTCACTGCTCATGTGAAGAGCGGTTCATTGGACCGTACCGCAGTACGCCCCCCGCGTGGCGGGAGCACGGCGATACGACGTTCTTCTATGGTCCCCCGGATCCAACGGGCGGGAACAGGCTCCTGTTCCCGTCCGTCGTCCGAACGGGTCTCAGCCGCCGTAGACGTGCGGGGCGAGGGTGCCGATGAACGGCAGGTTGCGCAGCTTCTCCGCGTAGTCGAGGCCGTAGCCGACGACGAACTCGTTGGGGATGTCGAAGCCGACGTACTTGACGTCGATCTCGACCTTCGCGGCGTCCGGCTTGCGCAGCAGGGCACAGACCTCCAGCGAGGCCGGGCCGCGCGAACCCAGGTTGCCGAGCAGCCAGGACAGGGTCAGACCGGAGTCGATGATGTCCTCGACGATCAGGACGTCACGGCCGGCGATGTCGGTGTCGAGGTCCTTCAGGATCCGCACCACACCGGACGACTTCGTGCCCATCCCGTAGGAGGAGACGGCCATCCAGTCCATGGTCACCTGCGAGTGCAGGGTGCGGGCGAGGTCCGCCATGACCATCACGGCACCCTTGAGGACGCCGACGATCAGCAGGTCCTTGCCTGCGTAGTCCCGGTCGATGCGCTCGGCCAGCTCCAGGAGCTTGGCGTCGATCTCGTCCTTGCTGATGAGCACCTTCGCGAGGTCAGCGCCCATGTCGTTCTGGTCCACCGGGGATACGTCCTCAAACGTGTCGGGGTCTGGATGGCCGGCGGCCGGCTCCCCCGGGGCATGCCAGCCCGTCAGTCGCCCTGTCGCCGAAAGACCAGCGTGCCACACCGCCGGGTCGCTTCGACGCCCCCGGGTAGGTGCAGCGGTCCCTGTCCGCGCCATCCGGTGACCAGCAGGTCGATCGTTTCCAGGTGCCGGGCGAAGAGGTCCCCGGCGGGGCAGCCCGCCCGCAGCGCGGCCCGGCGCAGCACCCGGCGGCGCACGGCGGGGGGCAGTTCGGCCAGTTTCACGGCGTCCAGCGTGCCCTCGCCCGTCCGGATGTCGCGCTCGGCGAGCGCGGCCCACTGGTCGAGCGCGTCGGCGTCGTCGCGGAACAGCCGGGCGGTGCGGGCGAGCGCCTCGACCACGCCGCCGCCCAGGTGCTTCTCCAGCACCGGGAGCACCTCGTGGCGGACCCGGGAGCGGGTGTAGGCCGGGTCGCAGTTGTGCGGGTCGTCCCAGACCGGGATCGCCTGGGCGGAGCAGGCCTGCCGGGTGGCGGCCCGGTCCAGCTCCAGCAGCGGGCGGCGGTAGCGGCCCTTCTGGGCCGGCATGCCGGCCAGCGAGCGGGAACCCGAACCGCGGGCCAGGCCCAGCAGCACCGTCTCGGCCTGGTCGTCGCGGGTGTGGCCGAGCAGGACGGCGAGGGCGCCGTGGCGCTCGGCGGCCTCGTCCAGCGCCGCGTAGCGGGCGTCCCGGGCGGCGGCCTCGGGCCCGCCGTCCCGGCCGACCCGCACGGCGACCGCCTCGACCGGGTCCAGGCCCAGCTCGCGCAGCCGGCCGGCGACCTGGTCGGCGCGCTCGGCGGAGCCCGGCTGCAGGCCGTGGTCGACGGTGACGGCGCCGACCCGCAGGCCGATCTTGGGGGCCTCGAAGGCGGCCGCGATGGCGAGGGCCATGGAGTCCGCGCCGCCACTGACGGCGACCAGGACGAGCGGCGAGCCGGGCGCGGCGGGGGTGCGGGGCAGCCCGGACGGGTGGCGGTGGGCGTTGCCGATCAGCGTGGTGCCGACGGCGGCGGGCAGCGCGGCGGCGGCCAGCGGCACGCCGCCGGTGCGCTCGCGCGGCTCCCGGACGGGCGCGGTGAAGGTGGAGCCGGCCTCGGCGGCGAGGTCGGCGAGGGTGCGGCGAACGGCCAGGCGTATCGCGGCGACGGCGGGGTGAGGGCCCACGGCGACGACTCCTCGGCGGAGGGGGGACAGGACGACGGTGGGCGCGGCGGGGGACCGCGCATCCGTGAGCACCCTGTTACCGGGCGCTCACAGATGGTGGCAGAAAGGAGGCACCCGCTACGCCACCCGCGCCTCCAGTACGACCACGGTCCCACGTTCGGGTGAATGAAGAAACGTATCTTCACCCGCCATGTGCACGGCTGGACCACCCGTACGAACGGGTTTCGGCGGCCCGCCTCGCCGTCTCACCGCGCGACGCGGGCCACCCAGGCGGCGGGGTCGTGGATCTCCTCCTTGGTCGGCAGGGTGTTCGGCGAGGTCCAGACCCGGTTGAAGCCCTCCATGCCGACCTGCTCGACGACGCCCCGGACGAAGACCGCGCCGTCCTGGTACTGGCGCAGCTTGGCGTCCATGCCGAGCAGCCGGCGCAGCACCAGGTCGAGCCGGTTGGCACCGCGGTCGCGGCGCTGCTGGAACTTCTCGCGGATCTCGGCGACGCTCGGCACCACGGCCGGGCCCACCCCGTCCATCACCACGTCCGCGTGCCCCTCCAGCAGGGACATCACGGCGGTCAGCCGGCCGAGGATCTCCCGCTGGGCGGGCGACTGGACGATCTCCAGCAGGCCGGCCGAGGCGGCGTTGTCGCCCCGGGCGCCGCCCAGGCCCGGCAGCCCGGCCCCCAGCGAGCCGGCGGCGTCGCGCAGCCGCTCCAGCAGCGCGCCCGGGTCGACGTCCGTCTCGGCCAGGAAGGACTGCACCTCGGACTGGATGTGGTCGCGCAGCCAGGGCACCGCGGTGAACTGGGTGCGGTGGGTCTCCTCGTGCAGACAGACCCAGAGCCGGAAGTCGGCCGGGTCGACGTCCAGCTCCCGCTCCACGTGCACGATGTTCGGCGCCACCAGCAGCAGCCGCCCGGGGCCGGGGCCCTCGGGGCCCAGACGCGGCTTGTCGAACAGCGCGGCCGGGCTGTCCGGCGCCTCCAGCGAGGGCTCGGCCGGGGCGAAGGTCTCGTACTGGCCGAGCACCTTGGTGGCCAGGAACGCCAGCAGCGCACCGACCTCGATGCCGGTGGCCTTCTCCCCCACCGTGCCGAACACCGCGGAGGCCGACCCGTTCGTCCGGCGCGCCTGCAGCTTCTCCACCAGAGGCTGCACGATGGTGCGGAAGCCCGCCACGTTGGCCCGCACCCAGCCGGGCCGGTCCACGATCAGCACCGGGGTCGCGGCCGCCTCGGCCAGGCTGCTGGAGCGCATGCCGGTGAACTCCCGGACGTGCTCCTCGGCCGCCAGGGCGTGCCGGCGCAGTTCGGCGACCACCGCGGCCGCCTCGGCCCGGCTCACCTCCGGCCCCGGCCGCACCAGCCTGGTCGCGGTCGCGACCGCGAGATTCCAGTCGACCATGTCGGCACCGCCGCTCGCGCTCGTCATGCCCTCACCGTACGTGCTCCCGCTCGCCTGGGGGAGCCGGTACGGCCGGTCCATGGCCACCCGGCGACCACCCATCCGGCCGGGACGTACCCGCACCGGACCCGCGCCATGCCACCACCCCCACCCGGGGGCGGCCCGATTCGCCTGCCCCCGCACGGAGTTGCGGTTCCCTCACCACCGCGGCCCTCCGACGACGCGCTCCACGGAACGGCGACCCCCACCCCGGCACCCGCCGACGCCCCGGGGCGTGCGGTCCTCGCCGAAGCTCGGCCCCACCTCGGGACAGGACGCCGACGCGGGCCCGGCACGCAACTCCCGCCAGAACCACGACCACCCCGCGGCTGCGCCCTCCCATGGCGCGCGGATTCCGCCGGGGCTGCGGCCGCCCGGCGTCCGCGCCCTCCCGCGCCCGCCTGCCGCTGGGCGGAGGGCGGTCCGGCCGAGCCGGTCGCGTGGAGCACCGCCGGCGCTCGCGGGAGGGAGTGCGGGGCGCCGGGTGCGACGCGGGCCGGTGCACGGTTCGGGGTGAGCCGGGCATGGCCGGGCCCGGAGGCCCGGCTCAGCGCCCCGGCGGGCCGGTCGGCCCCTGCCTGCCCGAACGGCAGGCGCCCGCCACGTCGGCTCCGTCGTCCTCGTCTGTCGGCTGGGCCTTCTCTTTCGGAGGTCACCGCCGATGCACGCACTCCACCGACGCCCGCTGAGCCGACGTGATCCGAAGGAAAGGGCCTAGTGGCAGCCGCAGGCGGCCAGGCGGGCCACGACGCGGTCCATGGCCGTGCGGGCGGTGTCGGCGGGGGCGGTGGTGCGGGTCATCAGGGCGAAGGTGAGCAGGCGGCCGTCGGCGTCCACGACGGTGCCCGCCAGGGTGTTGACGCCGCTCAGGCTGCCGGTCTTGGCGCGGACCAGGCCGGCCGCGTCGGCGGCGCCCGAGGTGGAGCCGAAGCGCTTGCCGAGGGTGCCGGTGAACCCGGCGATCGGCAGGCCGGTCAGCACCGGCCGCAGCGTCGGGTGCTGCGCGGAGGCGGCGAGCGCGAGCAGCTTGACCAGGGCGACCGGCGGGACCGCGTTGCCGGTGTGCAGGCCACTGCCGTCGTTGAGCACCACGCCGGTGGTCGGCACGCCGAGCCGGGCGAGTTCCTGGGTGACGGCGGTGGCGGCGCCCTCGAAGCTGGCCGGCTGGCGGGCGGCGAGCGCGGCCTGCCGGGCGATCGCCTCGGCGAGGGTGTTGTCGGAGGTGGTCAGCAGCCGCTCGACCAGCCGGGCCACGGTGGGCGAGTCGACCCGGCCCAGCACGGGGGCGTCGGCGGCGGCCGGGGCGGCGGCCTGCTTCGCCTTGCTCTGGACGGTGATGCCCTGGGCCTTGAGCAGGGCGGCGAAGGCCTCGGCGGCCGACTCCGCCGGGTTGGGGACGCGGGCGGGCGCGTCCTCGCGGCTCTTCGGGTCGACCTTGCCCTCGTCGACCATCAGCGGCGTCACCGCGGCGATGTTCTCGCCGTCGTGGTTCTTGTGCAGCGGGCTGCCGGTGTAGAGCGAGACGTCGTAGTCGAGCACGACGGTGGTGGTGCCCTCGCCCTTCAGCGCGGCGGCGGTCTGCCGGGCCAGCGCGTCCAGCGAGGCGGGGGCGGTGTCCTGGTCGGCGGGGACGCCGCCGATCTGCACCTGGTCGGCGGGGAGCGCGGTCAGCGTCGGGTCACCACCACCCACGAGGGTGATCCCTCCGGTGGCCGTGTTCTTGACGACCCGGGTGGTCAGCCGGGTGTCACCGGGGATCAGCGACAGGGCCGCGACCGCGGTGGCCAGCTTGGTGGTGGACGCCGGGGTGGCGGCGGTGTTCTCCCCGCTCCCGTAGAGGAGTTGGCCGTCGGCGGCGTCCGCGACGGCGAGGCCGTAGGTCCCGAGGTTCTTGTCGGCGAGCACGGAGGCGAGCGCCTGCTGGAGGCCCTGGGCGGTGGGCAGGCCGGTGCCCGGCCCGGCCTCGGCGGCGGCCAGCACCGTCCCGGCGGGGGCCGGGCGGACGGCTCCGGTGGGCTTGGCGGCGGCCGGAGCGGTGGAGGCGCCGGAGGGCCCGGTGGTGCCCGTGGTTCCGGCGGTACCGGCGGTGCCGTTGGGGCCCGGCGCACCGGGGGCGGCGGTGGTCCCGGTGGCGCTCGTGGACGGGTGGGGCGACTCGCCGCCCCGGTGCCCCGGGCGGTTGCCCTTGTCCCCCTGGCCGCCCTGGCCGCCCCTGTCGTCGTGCCGGCCGTTGCCCTCGTCCTCGTCCCCCTGGGCGTTCCCGGTGGACCGGCCGCCCGGGGAGGCCGATCCCGTCGGCGTCGCGGACGGCTGCGCGTACGCACCACCCGTGCCGAGCACCGTCCCGGCGACCAGCAGCGCCGCCCCGAACAGCCCGGCGGCCGTCCCCCCGCGTCGGTTCCCCGACCCAGCCCCTGCACGCACCGACCCGGCCCCTTTCCTGAGCACTCACTCCCGTAGGAGACACTTGGATTCTGTCAGTCCCTACCTTGGAGGAACCGTTGGAGTTCGACGTCCTTATCGAAATCCCGAAGGGCTCTCGTAACAAGTACGAGGTCGACCACGAGAGCGGCCGCCTGCGGCTCGACCGGATGCTCTTCACCTCGACCCGCTACCCGGCCGACTACGGCTACGTCGAGGGCACGCTCGGCGAGGACGGCGACCCGCTGGACGCCCTGGTCATCCTGGACGAGCCGACCTTCCCGGGTTGCCTCATCAAGTGCCGCGCCATCGGCATGTTCCAGATGACCGACGAGGCCGGCGGCGACGACAAGCTGCTCTGCGTCCCGGCGACCGACCCGCGCTGGGAGCACCTGCGGGACATCCACCACGTCTCGGAGTTCGACCGCCTGGAGATCCAGCACTTCTTCGAGGTCTACAAGGACCTGGAGCCGGGCAAGTCGGTCGAGGGTGCCAACTGGGTCGGCCGCGCCGAGGCCGAGGCCGAGGTCACCGCGTCGATCAAGCGCCTGGCGGAGCAGGGCGGTCACTGAGCCGTCGTGCCCATCTCGTCCGTCCGGCGGTCCGTCCGCCGAGGCGCTTCGGGGTAGGTCGAGGCAGTCGGAGGCCGGGATTCGCGGAGTCGTTCCGCGGGTCCCGGCCTTCGCCGTTCCCGGGGGCCGGCGGTTCTTCCCGACACCCTGTCGGCATGACGTGAGCTTAGGTTAGGCTAACCAAAGCAATCGGGGGCGTACTCGATCTCTGGAGGCCCGCATGCCCATACCCGAGCAGCCCGTCGTCCCGTTCTCCACCGTGCTGCGCACCGCCAGCAGTGCCGAGCACGAGGCCGCGGAACAGTCGTCCTTCATGAGCCGGCTGCTCGGCGGGCACCTGGGAATCGACGCCTACGCCGACCTCACCGGCCAGCTCTGGTACGTCTACCGCGCGCTGGAGGAGCGGACCGCCGAGCTGTCGGAACACCCGGTGGCCGGGCCGTTCATCGACCCCGCGGTGCTGCGGACCGACGCCATCGAGCGCGACCTGGCCCACCTGCGGGGCCCGCGGTGGCGCGAGGGGCTCGCCCCGCTGCCCGCCACCGCCGCCTACGTCGCGCGGCTGGAGGAGCTGGCGGCCGAGTGGCCGGCGGGGTACGTCGCGCACCACTACACCCGCTACCTGGGCGACCTGTCGGGTGGTCAGATCATCCGAGGCATCGCCGAGAAGACCTGGGGCTTCGAGCGCAAGGGCGACGGCGTGCGGTTCTACGTCTTCGAGCAGGTCGACAACCCGGCCGCGTTCAAGCGCGACTACCGGGCCAAGCTGGACGCCGCCGGGCTGGCCATGGACGAGGTCGAGCGCCGCCGGGTGGTCGAGGAGTGCAAGCGCGCCTTCCAGCTGAACGGCGCCCTCTTCCGCGACATGGACACCCGGTACCCGCTGAGCGCCTGAACAACCGAACGACCGATCGTGAGCGGGAAGTCGGCCGGGCCGACTTCCCGCTCACGGGTGGTCGGGCAGGTCGGTGAGCCGTTCGATGCGGAGCACCGCCTCGTCCGCGCCGAGCCCGGTCGGGGTCAAGACGGCCTCGAAGTACTCCAGGAGGCCGAAGCGGGCCGGCTTGGCGCGCTGCTGATCGGGTCCCATGGGTGAGAACGGCCAGGCGCGGTCCTCGGGGAAGGTGTTTCAGGGCCTCCAGGCACGGCCGCACGTCGGGGTAGCACTGCCAGGACTCCTCGAAACACCGTGAGGTAGCGCTCGGCGATCCGGGCGTCCAGCAGGCCGGGGTCCGTCGGAACCGGCTCGCCGAGCGCGGACAGGAAGGCGCGGCGGCTGCGTCGGTGGTGCTCGGCGAAGGAGCACCGGCCGGCCAGGTACTCCCGCATGTGGCGCGCCTCCAGCGCCCACCACAACGACGTCAACTCCCCCGGCGAAGCCGTCGCGTTGGGCGCGTCCTGGACAATCCGGCCGATCGTCTCGAAGACCGCGCTCCGGTGATCGACCAGGGTGCCGTCCAGATCGAAGACGATCACATCCGCCCTTCGGCGATCATCCCGTGGCGCCCGTCCCTGGCGCCAGGGGTCCACACGGCGCAGGCACGCGCGCGGGAAGTCGACGGGGCCGACTTCCCGCGCGAGCCCCGGGGGCCGCGCGCAC
>NZ_JBEPAM010000092.1:0-15167 GCF_040298605.1 Kitasatospora sp. NPDC001527
GCGGCTCCCCCGCGGCCGGCGGCCGCGCCCGGACCGCCCCCCCCCCCCCCCCCCCGCCGGGGGCCTCAGGAGTAGACCGGACCGGTGAACTTCTCGCCCGGGCCGGCACCCGGGGCGTCCGGGACGATCGAGGCCTCGCGGAAGGCCAGCTGCAGCGAGCGCAGGCCGTCGCGCAGCGGCGCGGCGTGGAAGTTGCTGATCTCCGGGGCGCCGGCGGTGACCAGTCCGGCCAGCGCGGTGATGAGCTTGCGGGCCTCGTCGAGGTCCTTGTCCTTCTCGCCGCCCTCGGCGAGGCCGCACTTCACGGCGGCAGCGCTCATCAGGTGCACCGCGACGGTGGTGATCACCTCGACCGCCGGGACCTCGGCGATGTCCCGGGTGAGGTCGTCGAAGCCGATGGCCTCGTCGTCCGCGGCGGGGTTCTGGATGGGCTCGCTGCTCAAGGGGGGCTCGTTCCGTCGTGCCGGTGTCCGTACAGAGGGAGCGTACAAGCCGGGGCGCGCGGGGGCGGAATAGCGTTCGACCCCCCGGCGCTGTATGCTTCGAGACTGACCGGCCAGACGTCTTCGCGGATGTCCGGCCAGCAAGTGGAGGCTCCACCCAGGAGGCCCGAGAGGGCAACCGCGAAAGTCTCCCACCTGATCGGCCTCGCGGTCGACGGGTCCGGTCCGCGACGGGCGCCCAGTGCGCCGACGGTCGCCGCAGCACCCCTCACCGGGTGCCGCCCCCGGTTGTGTGGAGCCCCGCTTGTACCGAGCGGGGCTTTTTTCGTGTCGCGGTGTGAACGGCCGAAGGGAGCCGGGTACAGCGCAGCACGAATGAAGCCCCGCCCAGTGGTCGAGTCCACTACGTGCGACCGCCGTCCGACGGCCGCATCGCAGAAGGTGCAACCGAGGAGGCCCCATCAGCACCGAGCCCCGCATCAACGACCGGATTCGCGTCCCCGAGGTGCGACTCGTCGGTCCCAGCGGCGAGCAGGTCGGCATCGTGCCGCTTGCCAAGGCGCTGGAGCTCGCGCAGGAGTACGACCTCGACCTGGTCGAGGTCGCGGCGACCGCCCGGCCGCCGGTGTGCAAGCTCATGGACTACGGCAAGTTCAAGTACGAGTCGGCCATGAAGGCCCGTGAGGCGCGCAAGAACCAGGCGCACACGGTCATCAAGGAGATGAAGCTCCGGCCGAAGATCGACCCGCACGACTATGACACCAAGAAGGGTCACGTCGTCCGGTTCCTCAAGCAGGGCGACAAGGTCAAGATCACGATCATGTTCCGCGGTCGTGAGCAGTCCCGCCCCGAGCTGGGCTTCCGTCTGCTCCAGCGGCTCGCCGACGACGTCCAGGACCTGGGCTTCGTCGAGTCCTCGCCGAAGCAGGACGGCCGTAACATGATCATGGTTCTCGGCCCGCACAAGAAGAAGACCGAGGCGATGGCCGAGGCCCGCGCCGCCGCTGACGCCCGCAAGGCCGAGCGCCAGGGCCGCACCGCCGGCCCCGACGCCGCCGTCGAGGCCGACGCCGATGCCGAGCCCGCCGAGCTCGCCGAGGTCCAGGACGCCGCCGACGAGACGGAGGCCCCCGAGGCCGACGCTCCGGTCGAGCAGCCGGCCGAGGCCTCCCAGGGCGCCTGACCTTCCCAGGTCAGCAGAGCCCGGGAGACCGGCCACCAGGGTGACGGGGCGCCCCGCCCGGTCACCGCAGATCCATTCCTTCACGCCCGCGCGGCGCACACCGCGCGGGCGTGGACGGACCGACGAGGAGATACGGCGAAATGCCGAAGCAGAAGACGCACAGTGGCGCCAGCAAGCGCTTCAAGATCAGTGGCTCTGGCAAGGTGCTGCGCGAGCGCGCCGGCCGCCGCCACCTCCTGGAGCACAAGCCCTCCACGCTGACCCGCAAGCTGGCCGGGACGATCGAGCTGGCCCCCGCCGACGCCAAGAAGATCAAGAAGCTTCTCGGCAAGTGATCGCCCTCCCGCCCGGCGCGAGCCGCGTGCGGGGCAGCTGATCCTTCCCGACCCATTCGAATGACGGACCACGTGAAGTAGTCCGTGGTCCAACCCAAGGAGTAATCAAGTGGCACGCGTCAAGCGGGCAGTGAACGCCCACAAGAAGCGCCGGGTCATCCTGGAGCGCGCCAGCGGCTACCGCGGCCAGCGCTCGCGCCTGTACCGCAAGGCCAAGGAGCAGGTCACCCACTCGCTGGTCTACAACTTCAACGACCGCAAGAAGCGCAAGGGCGACTTCCGTCAGCTGTGGATCCAGCGCATCAACGCTGCGGCCCGTGCCAACGGCATCACCTACAACCGCTTCGTGCAGGGCCTGAAGGCCGCCAGCGTCGAGATCGACCGCAAGATGCTGGCCGACCTGGCCGTCAACGACCCGGGTGCCTTCGCCGCCCTGGTCGAGGTGGCCCAGAAGGCGCTGCCGGCCGACGTGAACGCCCCGAAGGCCGCCGCCGACGCCGCCTGATCCTCCTGGATCAGTCGAGTTGAGCTGACCGGACCCGCAGGCTCGATCCTGCGGGTCCGGTTTTGCGTTACCCCGGTCCTCCCGGTCAGCCAGGACAGAGACGAGATCATGCCGAGCACCGACACCCCCCTGCTCACCTCCCTGCGCTCGCCCCGCGTGGTCGCCGCCCGGCGGCTCGCCAAGCGGAGCCAGCGCGGCAAGGAGCGCCGCTTCCTCGCCGAGGGCCCGCAGGCCGTGCGCGAGGCCGTCGCGTTCGGGCGGCTGCCGGGCTCGGGCGAGCACGCCGTCGTCGAGGTGTACGCCACCCCCGAGGCCGCCGAGCGGCACGCCGCCATCGTCGAGGCCGCCCTCGCCGAGGGGCTGCCGGTGCTCACCGCCACCGACGAGGTGGTCGCCGGGATCTGCGACACGGTGACCCCGCAGGGCATCGTCGCGCTCTGCCGCTTCATCGACACGCCGTTCGCCGACGTGCTCGCCGCCCGCCCCCGGCTGGTCGCCGTGCTCGCCCACGTGCGCGACCCCGGCAACGCGGGCACCGTGCTGCGCACCGCCGACGCGGCCGGCGCGGACGCCGTGGTGCTCACCGACGCCTCCGTGGACCTCTACAACCCGAAGGCCGTGCGGGCCTCGGTCGGCAGCCTCTTCCACCTCCCGGTCGCCGTCGGCGTGCCGGTCGAGGAGGCGATCGGCAGGCTGCGCGAGGCCGGGGTGCGGGTGCTGGCCGCCGACGGCGCGGGGGAGCGCGACCTCGACCAGGAGCTCGACGAGGGCACCCTGGGCGCGCCGGGCGCATGGGTGTTCGGCAACGAGGCGTGGGGGCTCCCGGAGGAGACCCGCGCACTGACCGACGAGGTCGTGCGCGTGCCGATCCACGGCCACGCCGAGAGCCTCAACCTGGCCACCGCCGCCGCCGTCTGCCTCTACGCCTCGGCCCGCGCCCAGCGCTCTCCCGGCGGGTGCCGCGCCACGCGCTGACCCGCGCCGGCAACTCGCCGGGGGCCCGATGACGCGGGCCCTACTACAGGGGGCTGCGAGGCGCTAGGGTCTGCCTCGGTGGGGGGAAAGACACGGTGGGTAATCGGGGAGGACACCCATGGTCGGCAGCGGGCCAGAGCTCGACCCGGACGACCTGCCGGACGGCCTGGTGGTCGCCGACGCCCTGGGCCGGGTGGTCCGCTTCAACCGGGCCGCCGCCCGGCTGACCGGCGTCGCCGCGCAGGCGGCGCTCGGCAGCGCGCTGGAGGACGTCCTGCCGTTGGAGGACCTCGACGGCCGCCGTTGGTGGCAGCTGACCGACCCGTACGGCGGCCTGGCGGTGCGCACCGGCCAGCCGGAGCGCAACCTGCTGCTGCCCGGCGGGCGCGAGGTGCTCGTCTCCGCCCGCTACGTCCGCAGCCGGGCCGGGGGACCGCTGGAGCGGCTGGTGATCGCCCTGCGCGGCACCGAGGCCCGCCGGCGCACCGAGCGCAGCCACGCCGAGCTGATCGCCACCGTCGCGCACGAGCTGCGCTCGCCGCTCACCAGCGTCAAGGGGTTCACCGCGACCCTGCTCGCCAAGTGGGAGCGGTTCACCGACGGGCAGAAGCGGCTGATGCTGGAGACCGTGGACGCCGACGCCGACCGGGTCACCCGGCTGATCGCCGAGCTGCTGGACATCTCCCGGATCGACGCCGGCCGGCTGGAGCTGCGCAAGCAGGTCGTCGACCTGGCCGCCGCGGTGCGCCGGCACGTCGAGCGCAAGGTCGCCACCGGCATCCCCGAGGAGCGCTTCGACGTCCGGGTCAGCGAGCCGCTCACCGTGCTGTGGGCCGACCCCGACAAGGTCGACCAGGTGCTCGCCAACCTGCTGGAAAATGCCGTGCGGCACGGTGACGGGACTGTCACCATCGAGGTGGCACCGGCCAAGGAGGTCGTCGAGGCCCCCGTCTGGGAGCGCCCCGGCACCCCGCCCCGCATCGTGGAAGGCACAGCGGTCACCGTGAGCGACGAAGGCAGCGGCATCCCCGAGGAGGCGGTGCCGCGCGTCTTCACCCGCTTCTGGCGCGGCTCCAAGCGCGGCGGCACCGGGCTCGGCCTCTACATCGTCAAGGGCATCGTGGAGGCCCACGGCGGCTCGATCCGCGTCGACCGCGCGCCCGGCGGCGGCGCCCGGTTCCGATTTATCCTGCCCGCCGGGGTGCCCGACTTCATGCTCTGAAGGAGCACGAACGACGAACACAGCATGCTGTGAGCGCGTGGTGGTCGGTCCCCCGGGCGGGCTTGACGGCAGTCGCGCCAAGCGCTGCGACTACACTCGACCTTTGGCGTTGTGGAACGCCCGGCGCGGCCGAGCCGCGGACACCCCGCCTCCCTCGTTCGGAGAACGGCTGCCCGTGCCCCGGCCACGCCGGGCGTGACGCGAAGGCACGAGCCCCTTACCTGAGCACGGACGAGCAGGAGCACGGGAAAGATAGAGATGTCGGCACCCAACAAGTCGTACGACCCGGTCGAGGTCGAGGCCCTCAAGCCCGAGGTGGTGGAGGCGGCCCGGGACGAGGCCGTCGCCGCGTTCGCCGCCGCCACCAGCCTCGACGAGCTGAAGCAGGCCAAGGTCGCCCACACCGGCGACCGCTCCGCCCTGTCCCTGGCCAACCGCGAGATCGGCGCCCTCCCCCCGCACGCCAAGGCCGCCGCCGGCAAGCTGATCGGCCAGGCCCGGGGCGCCGTCAACCAGGCGCTCGCCAAGCGGCAGGCCGAACTGGAGGCCGAGCGCGACGCCCGTGTGCTGGTCGAGGAGGCGGTGGACGTCACCCTTCCCTACGACCGCACCCCGCGCGGCGCCCGCCACCCGCTGACCACGCTGGCCGAGCGCATCGAGGACACCTTCGTCGCGATGGGCTACCAGGTGGCCGAGGGCCCCGAGGTCGAGGCCGAGTGGCTCAACTTCGACGCCCTCAACCTGGGCCCGGA
The DNA here is from genome assembly GCF_040298605.1 of Kitasatospora sp. NPDC001527. Lineage (NCBI taxonomy): Bacteria > Bacillati > Actinomycetota > Actinomycetes > Kitasatosporales > Streptomycetaceae > Kitasatospora > Kitasatospora sp. NPDC001527. Next base: position 5,416 of record NZ_JBEPAM010000092.1, read on the forward strand.
CCACCCGGCCCGCTCCATGCAGGACACCTTCTTCGTCCAGGCCCCGGACGGCTCCGCCGACTCCGGCGTGGTGCTGCGCACCCAGACCTCCCCGGTCCAGGCCCGCACCCTGCTCGACCGCGAGCCCCCGGTCTACGTCGTCTGCCCCGGCCGGGTCTACCGCACCGACGAGCTGGACGCCACCCACACCCCGGTCTTCCGCCAGGTCGAGGGCCTGGCCGTGGACGAGGGCATCACCTTCGCCGACCTCAAGGGCACCATCGAGCAGCTGGTCTCGACGCTCATCGGCGACGGCCTGGAGCTGCGCTGGCGGCCCTCGTACTTCCCGTTCACCGAGCCGAGCGCCGAGATCGACCTGCAGTGCTTCGTGTGCCGCGGCGCGTCGGTCGGCAACCCGGACCGCCCCTGCCGCACCTGCGGCTCCGAGGGCTGGATCGAGCTCGGCGGCTGCGGCGTCGTCAACCCGCGGGTGCTGGTCGCCTGCGGCGTGGACCCGAGTCGCTACAGCGGGTTCGCCTTCGGCCTGGGCCTTGAGCGGATCCTGATGAACCGTCACAACGTCGCCGACATGCGCGACATGGTCGAGGGTGACGTGCGCTTCACCCTCCCGTTCGGGATGGAGATCTGATGCGCGTCCCGCTTTCCTGGCTGCGCGAGTACGTCGACCTGCCGACCGGCGAGACCGGCCGCGATGTGGCCGAGCGGCTGGTCCGCGCCGGCCTGGAGGTCGAGACCGTCGAGCAGCTCGGCGGCGACCTCAAGGGGCCGCTGGTGGTCGGCGAGGTGCTCTCCATCGAGGAGCTGACCGGCTTCAAGAAGCCGATCCGGCACTGCTTCGTCAACGTCGGCGACGCCAACGGCACCGGCGAGCCGCAGGAGATCGTCTGCGGCGCCAGCAACTTCGCCGTCGGCGACAAGGTCGTCGTGGTGCTCCCCGGCGCGGTGCTGCCCGGCCCGTTCCCGATCTCCGCCCGCAAGACCTACGGCCAGACCTCGGCCGGCATGATCTGCTCGGCCCGCGAGCTCGGCATGGGCGACGACCACAACGGCATCATCGTGCTCCCGCCCGAGTACGAGCCCGGCACCGACGCCATCGAGCTGCTCCAGCTCGTCGACGAGGTGCTGGACATCGCCGTCACCCCGGACCGCGGCTACTGCCTGTCCATGCGCGGCGTCGCCCGTGAGGCCGCCGCCGCGTACGGGCTGCCGCTGGCCGACCCGGCGCTGCTCGACGTGCCGCCGGCCAACTCCTTCGGCTACCTGGTCAAGGTCAACGACCCGGCCGGCTGCGACCGCTTCGTGGCCCGCACGGTCGTCGGCCTCGACCCGGCCGCCAAGTCCCCGATCTGGCTCCAGCGCCGGCTGCAGAAGGCGGGCATCCGCCCGATCTCGCTCGCCGTCGACATCACCAACTACGTGATGCTCGAGGTCGGCCAGCCGCTGCACGCCTACGACAAGCAGCGCGTCGACGGCCCCATCGTGGTCCGCCGGGCGGAGGACGGCGAGAGCCTCACCACCCTGGACGGTGTCAAGCGCACGCTGTCCGCCGAGGACCTGCTGATCTGCGACAACAGCGGCCCGATCGGCCTGGCCGGCGTCATGGGCGGCGCCTCCACCGAGATCCTCGACCCGGCCGCCGGCCCGGGCACCACCGAGGTGATCATCGAGGCGGCGCACTTCGACGCGGTCGCCATCGCCCGCGGCGCCAAGCGCCACAAGCTGCCCTCCGAGGCGTCCAAGCGCTTCGAGCGCGGCGTCGACCCGGAGGCCGCCCGCGCCGCCGCGCAGCGCGCCGTCGACCTGCTGGTGCTGATCGCCGGCGGCACCGCCGAGGCCGGTGTCACCGACATCGCCGCCCCGCACCCGGTGCGCACCATCACCATCGCCGCCGACCTGCCGGACCGGGTCGCCGGCACCGCGTACGGCCGCGAGACCGTCACCCGGCGCCTGCAGGAGATCGGCTGCTCGGTCGCCGGCGCCGACGTCCTGGAGGTCACCCCGCCGACCTGGCGCCCCGACCTCACCGACCCGTACGACCTCGCCGAGGAGGTCATCCGGCTGGAGGGCTACGACAACGTCCCCGCCCGGATGCCCACCGTCCCGCCGGGCAAGGGCCTGACCGAGGCCCAGCGGATGCACCGCCGGGTCGGCGTCGCGCTGGCCGGCGCCGGCTACGTCGAGGTCAACAACTACCCGTTCGTCGGCGAGGCCTCCTTCGAGTCGCTCGGCCTGGAGCCGGCGGACCGCCGCCGGCGGACCGTCACCCTGGTCAACCCGCTGAACGACGAGGAGCCGGGGCTGCGCACCACGCTGCTGCCGGGCCTGCTCGGGGCGCTGCGCCGCAACGTCGGCCGCGGCAACACCGATCTGGCGATCTTCGAGACGGGCACGGTGTTCCTGCCGAAGGACGAGCTGTCGGTCGCCCCGCGTCCGGCCGTCGACCGCCGGCCCAGCGACGAGGAGCTGGCCGCGCTGGACGCCGCGCTGCCGCACCAGCCGCGCCGGGTCGCCGTCGCGCTGGCCGGCGAGCGGCTGCCGTCCGGCTGGTGGGGCAAGGGCGCTCCGGCGACCTGGGCCGACGCCATCGAGGCCGCCCGCACGGTGGCCCGCGCCGCCGGCGTCGAGCTGACCGCCCGCCAGGGCCGGCTGATGCCGTGGCACCCGGGCCGCTGCGCGGAGCTGGTGGTGGCCGGCACCGACCGCGTGGTCGGCCACGCCGGTGAGCTGCACCCGCGCGTCGTCAAGGCGATGGGCCTGCCCGAGCGCACCGGCGCGATGGAGCTCGACCTGGACCTGCTGGCCGCCGACGGCGCCGCGCGGGTCGAGGGTCCGGCGGTCTCCGGCTTCCCGGTGGCCACCCAGGACGTCGCGCTGATCGTCGACGCCGACGTGCCGGCCGCCGACGTGGAGGCCGCGCTGCGCGCCGGGGCCGGCGAACTGCTGGAGGCGATCCGGCTGTTCGACGTCTTCACCGGCGAGCAGGTCGGCGCGGGCAGGAAGTCGCTGGCGTACGCGCTGCGGTTCCGCGCCGCGGACCGGACGCTGACCGCCGACGAGGCGAGCGCCGCCCGCGAGGCGGCCGTCGCCGAGGCCGTCGCCCGCACCGGCGCGGTGCTGCGCGGCGCCTGACGCCCCGTCAAGTGCGCCCTGCCCGGGGCGTTCTGCCGAAAGGGCCCCGACCGGTACGCCGGTCGGGGCCCTTTCGCGTGCCTTTGCGGGCAATCCCCTTGCGCCGTGCCCGGCGTGAACGCTTCAATCAAGTTAGGAAACTTTCCTAACTCTCACGGGTCCGGCCACCCCCATGCCCGGATCAGGGAAACGGAGCGTCAGATGCGTACCCAGCACCGCACCGTCCGCCTCGCCCTCGCCGCCCTGCTGGTCGCCGCCCCGGCCACCGTCGCGGCCGCCGGCACCGTCCACGCCGCGCCCGCCGCCGGCACCGTCCGGCTCGCCGCCGTGGGCCTGGACGACCCGCACAAGAAGGACATCGCCATGCAGCTGGTGTCCAGCGCCGAGAACTCCTCCCTCGACTGGAAGGCCCAGTACAAGTACATCGAGGACATCAACGACGGCCGCGGCTACACCGCCGGCATCATCGGCTTCTGTTCCGGCACCGGTGACATGCTCGAACTCGTCGAGCACTACACCGACCTGAAGCCGGGCAACATCCTCGCCAAGTACCTCCCGGCGCTGCGCAAGGTCAACGGCACCGACTCGCACTCCGGGCTCGGCTCCGCCTTCGAGCGGGACTGGGCCACCGCCGCCAAGGACACCGTCTTCCAGCAGGCCCAGAACGAGGAGCGCGACCGGGTCTACTTCAACCCCTCGGTCAGCCGGGCCAAGTCCGACGGCCTGCGCGCGCTCGGCCAGTTCATCTACTACGACGCCATCGTCATGCACGGCCCCGGCACCAGCTCCGACAGCTTCGGCGGGATCCGCGCGGCCGCCATGAAGAAGGCCAGGACCCCCGCGCAGGGCGGCGACGAGGCCACCTACCTCAAGGCCTTCCTGGAGGCCCGCAAGGTCGTCATGAAGCAGGAGGAGGCCCACGCCGACACCAGCCGGGTCGACACCGAGCAGCTGGTCTTCCTCAACGCCGGGAACTTCGACCTCAACCCGCCGCTGAAGTGGAAGGTCTACGGCGACAGCTACACCATCAACAGCTGACCGCCGGCGGCCGGCCGCCGCGGCGCGGTGGCGGGAGGAGCCGGCCCCCGGCCGGACCTCCCGCCCACCGGCGTCAGGCGGTCGCGGTGTAGTCGTAGAAGCCGCGGCCGGACTTGCGGCCCAGCAGGCCCGCGTCGACCATCCGGGACAGCAGCGGGGGAGCGGCGTACAGCGGCTCCTTGTACTCGTCGTACATCGACTCGGCGATCGACACGATGGTGTCCAGGCCGATCAGGTCGCACAGCCGCAGCGGGCCCATCGGGTGGGCGCAGCCGGCCTCCATGCCCTTGTCGATGTCGGAGGCGGTCGCCACCCCCGACTCGAACATCCGCACCGCCGACAGCAGGTACGGCACCAGCAGCGCGTTCACCACGAAGCCGGCCCGGTCGCGGGCGCGGATCGGCGACTTCTGCAGCACCTCGGTGGCGAACGCCTCCACCCGGTCGGTGGTGGCGGCCGAGGTGGTCAGCGTCGGGATCACCTCGACCAGCTTCTGCACCGGCGCCGGGTTGAAGAAGTGCAGGCCGATCACCTGCTCCGGGCGGGTGGTGGCGGCGGCCAGCTTCACGATCGGGATCGAGGAGGTGTTCGAGGCCAGGATCGCGTCCCGCCGCTCCACCACCCGGTCCAGCGTCTCGAAGATCTGCACCTTGACGTCCGCGCGCTCGGCGACCGCCTCGACCACCAGGTCACGGTCCGCGAAGTCCGCCAGGTCGACGGTGAACGCCAGGCGGGACAGCGCCTCGTCGCGCTGCTCCTGCGTCAGCTTGCCGCGCTTCACGGCGGTGTCCAGGGAGTTGGTCAGCCGGGCGCGCCCGAACTCCAGCGCCTCCCCGCTCGCCTCGGCGACCAGGACCTCCAGCCCCGCCCGGGCGAACACCTCCGCGATGCCCGACCCCATCAGTCCGCAGCCGATCACTCCGATGCGCGCGATGTCACTCACTCAGTTGCCCTTCGGTGGTGCTGGGGGTCGCCCAGCGTGGTGGCCCAGCAGCTGCTGTTCGGCGGTTCGGGGCACCGGTATGTGCGGACCGGTGCACCGCCCCGACGACGTTACTACTCCCTACCGGCCAGTAGGTCATCCCCTCCCCGGCCGACCCGCCGCCCCGCGCCTTCCCCCGAACGGGTGGGCCCGCCCGCGTCGCCCGTGCGCTGGCGCCCCGCCCGCGCCCGCCGGGCGACAGAATGCGGGCCCGGACCGAGGGTGGTCCTGGACGGACGGAGGGAGCACGCCATGCCGACGGGATCGCTCGCGGGACAGGTCGCCCTGGTCACCGGCGCCGGCCGCGGCATCGGCCGGGAGACCGCCATCGGCCTCGCCGCCGAGGGCATGGCCGTCGGCCTCGTCGGGCGCACCCACGAGACCCTCACCGACACCCTCAAGGAGTGCGCGCGGCACGGCTCGCGCGGCGTCGCCGTCACCGCCGACGTCACCCGCCCCGGCTCGGTCCGCGAGGCCGTGCGCGTCGTCGAACGCGACCTGGGCCCCGTCGACCTGCTGGTCAACAACGCCGGCCAGATCGACCGCGCCGAGGTCCCGCTCTGGGAGACCGACGTCAACCAGTGGTGGCAGGTCGTCGAGGTCAACCTGCGCGGCCCCTACAACCTGCTGCGCTGCGTCCTGCCCGGCATGGTCCGCCGCCGGCGCGGGCGCGTCGTCAACCTCAACTCCGGCTTCGCGCTGCGCCCCGACGGCCAGTACACCGCGTACGCCACCTCCAAGGGCGCGCTGCTCAAGCTCTCCGACAACCTCGCCGACCCGCTCGCCGAGCACCACGTGGTGATCCTGGACATCAGCCCCGGCGCGGTCGAGACCGACATGACCGCGGGCATGCCGATGTTCCGCGACACCACGAGCTGGGGCTCCATCCCGTACATGGTCGCCGTCGTCGTGGACGCCGCCCGCGGGCGCTTCGACGCGCTGCACGGGCGCTTCCTGCACGCCGGACGCGACAACCTGGAGGAACTCGTCCGCCGCGCCGAGGAGATCCGCGTGGCGGACGCCCGCACCCTGCGGCTGCGCCCCTACGGGCCCGACGACCCGATGGCCTGACGCGCGGCGGTCCGGGGCGCGGCGGTCCGGGGCACGACGGCCCGGGTCGCCGCGGTCCGGTTCACGGCGCGCGCAGCTCCGCCAGCTCCCGCTCGGTGAGCGAGCCCGGCGCCCGGCCGGTGCGGGCGAACTCCCCGGCCAGCCGCTGCAGGGCCTCGTTGAGCGGCGCCGCCACCCCGTGCAGCCGGGCACCGATCGTGCCGCCCACCGCACCCGCCCCGATGATGACGTACCGCATCCCGGAAGCATCGCACGCTCCGAACGGCGGCCGACCGGGGGTCAGGCGAAGAGGCGGCTCGCGGTGACCGGGGTCAGCCCGGCCCTGCCGAGGCCGTCGAGGATGCCCGGCAGCGCGTCGACCGTGCAGCGGTGGCCCAGGTGCAGGGCGACCACCGAGCCGCCGCGCACCGAGCCCAGCACCCGGCGCTGCAGTTCGGCGGCGCCCGGGTCGGCGTAGTCGCGCGGGTCCACGTCGAAGGAGAGCACGTGCTCGTACCCGACCGCCTTCGCCTGCTCCCGCACCATCGGCGTCGCGTACTGGGCCGCCGACGGGCGGAACCAGCGGCCGATCGAGCCGGTGAGCCGCTGCAGCCGCTCCGCGCACTGGGCGATCTCGGCCCGTGCCCGGTCCGGTGGCATGGTCGAGATGTTCTGGTGGTTCTGGGTGTGGTTGCCCAGCTCGTGGCCGCCGTCCAGGATCCGGCGGGCCATCTGCGGCTGCTGGTCGAGCCAGCTGCCGACGGCCATCACGGTGAGCCCGACGCCGCGCCGCTCGGCGATCTCCAGCAGGGCGGCGGCGAGCGCCGGATCGCCGCTGCCGTGGAAGGTCAGGGCGACGCCGCGGCCGGTGCGCGGCCCGTACGCGACCTCGACCGGGGTGCCGGGCGCCAGCGGCGGCAGCACCGGCGGGGCGGTGGCGGTCGCGGCCGGTGCGGGGGAGGCGGCGGCCGTCGTCCCGGCGGGCTCCGGCGAGGCGGGCCCCTCGCCGCCGGCCCAGGCCGGATCCACGGTGCCCGACGGGTCCACCGCCTCCGGACGCGCGGCGAACACCCCCGGGTCGGCCCGGCGGCGACCGGGGTCGCCGCAGGCGGTGAGCAGGCCGCCGGCGGCGAGCGCGGCCAGTTTGACGGTGGTGCGCAGGACGGTGCGCCGGTCGGCAGTCATCGGCAGCCAGCATAGGGACGGCGACACCCCGGCGGCGACCGCTCGCCTCGGCCGGGACCGGCCACCCCGCACACGGTGTTGACGTGCACACACACCATGGTTCGGATGCTGCGGAAACCTGAACTGCCGCTGTTTCGATGGCGTTTCGTCGGTTACGATCACGGCGCACCGTGCGGTGGGGGCCGCCACCGGCCGCCTGCCGGGAGCGGGGCGGAAGCGACAGGAACCGTCCGGCGGGGGCACCCCGGACGGACGCGAACACCAGGGGGCGGCAGATGACCGAGGACAGGACGGCGGCGCGCGGCGTCACCGGCACCGACTGGGAGTGGGCGCGCGCCGGGGACTGGCAGCCGCCGACCGAACTGGACACCGGGGTCCCGCACACGGCCCGGATGTACGACTACTACCTCGGCGGCAAGGACAACTTCGAGGCCGACCGCAAGGCCGCCGAGGCCGCCATCGCCGCCTACCCGGCGCTGCGGCTGCTGGCCCGCACCAACCGCGAGTTCCTCGGCCGCGCCGTCGAGTTCGCGGCCGGCCGGGGCATCCGGCAGTTCGTCGACATCGGCACCGGCATCCCCGCCGTCGGCTCCACCAGCGAGGTCGCCCGCCGGGTGGCCCCGGACGCCCGGGTCGTCTACGTCGACAACGACCCGATCGTGGCCACCCACGCGCGCGCCCTGCTCGCCGGCCACCCGGCCGGCCACACCTCGGTGATCGAGGCCGACCTGCGCGAGCCCGAGGCGATCCTCGCCCACCCCGCCCTGCGCGGCGCCGTCGACCTCGGCGAACCGGTCGCCCTGATGCTGGTCGCCGTCCTGCACTTCATCCGCGACGAGGACGGCGCCGAGCGGATCGTCCGCACCCTGCGCGAGGCGCTCGCCCCCGGCAGCGCGCTGATCCTCTCGCACGGCAGCCCCGACTTCGCCTCCCGGGAGAGCGCCGCCGAGGGCACCCGGGTGTACCGCAGCGCGAGCGCCCCGCTGGTGCTGCGCCCGCGCGCGGCCGTCGAGCCCTTCTTCGGCGACTTCGAGTTCGCCGGCCCCGGCCTCGTCCAGCTCCCGCTCTGGCGCCCGGACGCCGGTCACGTGCGCACCACCGACCTGCCCGAGGGCTGGCAGGACGTCTCGGCGTACGCGGGCGTCGCCTTCAAGCGGGCGTGACCGACGGGATCGCGCCGCTGCCCGCGGCCGCCGCGGCCCTGCTCGCCGAGGTCGGCGCCCCGCCCCGGCTGGTCGCCCACCTCGGGCTGGTCCACGAGGTCGCCGCCGCCGTCCTGGACGGCTGCGCCGGGTACGGCGTGCCGGTGGACCGGGAGGCCGTGCTGTTCGGCGCCGCCACCCACGACATCGGCAAGGTCGTCCACCGCGAGGAGCTCTCCGTCCCCGGCTCGCTACACGAGCGGGCCGGGTACGGGCTGCTGCTCGCCCGCGGCGTCCCCGAGCGCCTGGCCCGCTTCGCCCGTACCCACGGCAGCTGGACGGACCCCGGCACCACGCTGGAGGACCTGCTGGTCGGCCTGGCCGACAAGGCCTGGAAGGACAGCCGGGTCCGCGACCTGGAGGACCGGGTGGTGGCCCGCCTCGCGCAGGCGGCCGGGCGCGAGCCCTGGGAGGTGTTCCTCGGCCTCGACGACCTGCTCGCCGGGATCGGCGCGGACGCCCCGCGGCGCCTCGCCGTCCAGGTCGCGCACCCGGTGGCCTGACGTCCCGGGCCACCGGCGGACGGGCGGCCCGGGAAAAACCGGGCGACGCGCCCGGTGGTCCGGTGTTAGCTTGCCGGGCATGCGAGCCCTGAACGAGACCGAGATCCGCGCGTCCTTCGTCAACTGCTCCAAGGGCGAGGCCCGGCGGCTCAGCCTGCCCCGCGGGCTGGCCGAACTCCCCTGGGAGCACCTCGACTTCCTGGGCTGGCGGGACCAGGGCGCGCCCGACCGCGCCTACCTGGTCGCCGAGCACCGCGGCGCGCTGGTCGGCGTCACCCTGCGGGTGCCGTCGTTCCGGCGGAGCCTGACCAAGACCAACGTCTGCTCGCTGTGCGTCACCGCCCACGCGGGCTCCGGCGTCGCGCTGCTCACGGCCCGCCGGGCCGGCGCGGCGGGCCGCGAGGGCAACACCGTCGGCACCTACCTCTGCGCCGACCTCGCCTGCTCGCTCTACGTGCGCGGGCGCAAGAACTCCGCCTCGGTCACCCGGCCCAACGAGTCGCTCCCGGTGGAGGAGCAGATCGCCCGCACGGTGGCGAACCTGGACGCCTTCCTCACCGAGGTCCGCACCGACACCCTCGCCGGCTGAGCCGCGGCCGCGCGCCGAGCCCGCTCGCGGTCATGGGCATGGGCTCCGTCCCCAAGGTAACCGGCCGGACCCCG
>NZ_JBEPAM010000093.1:0-14678 GCF_040298605.1 Kitasatospora sp. NPDC001527
TGCTGTCAAAACCCGTGAACATTTCGAATCCCCGCGGGTGTTGCCCGCCTCCCAAACCGGTGTACATCCGCTGCCCGTTCTCACGGACAGAGCCAACCGCTCGACCATGGCCCCGGCCGACGTCGCCGCGAAGTTCACCGCCTACCGCGAGCTGTTCCGCACCAAGGTCCGCGACAACGACCCGGCCCTCGCCGACCAGGAGCCGGCCGACCGCATGGTGCACTGGTGGCGCCGGACCTGGCCCGGCCACGCCCGGCCCGGGTACCCGCCCGTCGCCCTGGTCGTCACCGAGGCCGGCCCCCTCGCGCTGGCCAACCGCCAGGAGAGGGTCGCCGAGCTCTCCGCCGAGGCCTGGGGCGGGCGGTGGTGCACCGTGCACCGCGACGACAACGACGACGGCTGGCGGGAGTACGACGAGGCCGTGCCCGTCGTCGCGACCACTCTGGAGCTGCTGGCCGAGTACGGGCCGCTCGGGCCGGTGTGGTGGCGCTTCGGCCGCTTGGGCCGGCACTCCCTCATCGAGGCCCTGGAGAACCCGAACAACCGGGCCGCCTGCGACCTACGCCAGGCCGCCCGCGAGGACGAGCAGCAACGGGTCCACCAGGAGCTGATGGACTCCCTGGTCTGCATCGACTGCGGCGACATTCCTGAGGAGGAGAGCACCTGGGAGTACGGCCCCGATGGACGACAGGTTGAGTGGACCCGCCGCCCCGGCGGCCGCTGCCGGCCCTGCCACCAGGACCGCGAGGAACGCCTGGAACGGGAGGCCGAAGAACAGCTGGAGGCCGCCCGCACGGCCAACGCCGCGCTGCGCCCGTGCTGGACGTGCCGGGGCTCGATCGGAGGGAAGGCGGGCTCGGAGCTGGAGTTGCGGGAGAAGGCGGGCCCTGACCGGTTGGAGTGCCCGCAGTGCGCGGCCGATCGGGAGACGGAGGAGCTGGGCCTGTTGGTGCTGCCAGCCCCGACCAGGCGCGAGCAGGTGGCAGCCCTGGTCTCGGCTCCGGACGATCCGTGGTGGGAGGACCGGGTGCTGCACGCCAAGCTCTACCCGGCGAGGGGCCGTCGGGTGTGACCTGAGTAGCCGTGGTGGGGGAAATGGCCTTGATCGCGATCTTGTCTGGACCACTCGGTCAGCGGCTGACGAGCTTGGTCGGCGTCGGTGGACCGGCGAGACCGGTGACTTGGATACGCGCTTTCTGCCGCAGACCCTCAGCTGGGGGATGTCCCGTCAGCGGGTTTCACTGAAGTATCCGAGAAGGTATTTCTTGTAATTCTCGCTAACGGGGGAAATGGAAATTGATGCGCTGCTACGGCGTTCTTTCCGAATGTGCATCATCTGGGCATTGGGGGGCTAATGGCCGGTTCGAGTGCGGCGGTGGTCGCAGGATCTGGCTACCCGCTTGCCCGCCGGAGTTCTGGTGGCGACCCCAGTGACTTGGCTGCTCGGATCCTTGGCAGGGGCCTGCTGCAGTGGTGGATCGGGCCCTTGCCCGGACTCCACGGCCTGACGCAATGCATGGGCGAGCGTGCGGGAATGTCCCTGGGCGCGCGCGTTAAAACGCCGTGGCCTAGAATGAAATAACACTTCTTGAAGGAGGAGCAATGCGCGGATTCCACTGCGTAGATCCGGCGCACGGCAGAATCGATTTCACCGGCGCGGATGACGAGGAGCTGTTCGGAAATATCAAGGCACACGCCGCCGAGGCTCATCCTGCGCTCACCGAAACCCAGATCAGGGAAATGATGGCTGGCGCCGACTGGTGGCGGTCGATGGCGACATCTGGAAACAACGCAGGGTCATCGCCGTCCGCCTACGACAAGTAACGCGCCGCCGACCGGTACGCCGATGTCGGCGACGAGGCCGCCTACGCCACCGCGGCCGACGGCCTGGCCGAGTGGCAGCGCGTGCGCGACCACGCCGTCGAGACCGGGGCCGAGCGCTACGACCCCGACCACGACACCGCCCTCCAGCACGCGCTGTGCCGTGAGCGCCACCGCCGGGACGTCGCTGAATGCGCCCGCGAGGCCGCCCACCAGGCTCGGCAGACCACCGACGCCGCCTACCGCCTCCTGATCCTCCGGCTCCGTGAAGCGGCCGGAGGATCAGGGAGTCGGACAGGCCTCAGTCCGCGGCCTCGCAGGCGAGGTGCGTGATGCGGTGGCGGGTACGAGGCCGGAGCCCGGCGGTGCCGAGCCGCCCGGCGAGGAGCAGGGCCAGAGCCGCGGGCACCAGCGCCCAGGCGGGCAGGTCACCCGGATCGACGTGGCCGGCGAGCAGACCGCTGCCCGCGGCGGCGCCCGCGGCGGAGCCGAGGTACATCGCGGCCATCTGGAACGCGACGACCGGCATCGCCTGCTCGGGCCGGTCCCTGGTCAGGGCCTGCTGCAGGGTGGGGACGCCGGCCCATCCCGCCGCTCCCCAGCACGCCGCCGCGACGAGCCACACGGCCGGGGAGGTGAAGACCCAGAGGGCGGCGAAGCTCCCGAGCAGCGCGGCGGGCAGGACGATGAGCAGCGCACGGGGCCCGTAGGCGTCCAGAGACCTGCCGACCAGGGCGGAGCCGGCGACTCCGCCGATGCCCCAGGCCCACACCAGCGCGAAGCCCCAGCCCTGGATTCCCCGGGCCTCGGCCATGGGCAGCAGGTAGGTGTAGAGCCCGAGGCTGGCCACGCCGAGGAGGAACGCGGCAGCGACCCCGATGAGGGTCCTCGACGACTTCAGCACCGCGAAGGCGGGACCGCGCGAAGCGGGTAGTGGGGGGATCGTGCGCGCCTTGACGGCCAGCGCTCCCATGCCGAGGAGGCCGACGGCGACGACCAGGCCCATCGTCCACCGCCAGTTCAGCTGGTTGCCGATGACCATCCCGACCGGCACTCCGGCGACCGTCCCGGTGGACAGCCCGAAGGTCACCATGGCCATGGCGCGCCCTCGTTCGTGGTCGGCGGCCATCGCGGCGGCGGCCGCGGTCGCCACCGCGGTGAGCACACCGGCACCGGCGCCCGCGATCACCCGCGAGGCGAGGAAGACCTCGATCCCCGGCGCGAGCGCGGTGATGAGGTTGCCGAGATTGAACACCCCCAGCGCGATCAGCAGCGCCCTGGCGGTACTCCCACGGACCAGCGTTCCCGACAGCGACGGCCCGGCCAGGGCGTACGCCGCGGTGAAGCCCGTCACGCCCAGGCCTACCGCCGCGACCGTCGTGGCGAGCGAGCCGGCGATCGAGGGCAGCACTCCGGCGAGGACGTAGGCATCGACACCCAGCGCGATCGCGGCCGCGACAAGGGGCCAGAGGCGGCGGATCACGCGTCCTCCTCGGCGGGAGTGGCCTCCTGGTACCCGTTGAGGACCGTGCTGATCAGGCCCGGGAAGCGCGTCTCCAGGTCGTCCTGGCGCAGCCGGATCATGCACTTGCGTCCTTCGGCTCGGACGAACACCACCCCGGATTCGCGCAGCAGGCCGGTGTGGTGCGTGAGCGTCGACCGCGGCAGGTCCGGCCCCAGTTCGATGCTGTCCACCTCGCCGCGCTCCGCGAGCACCCGCACCATCGACAGCCGCAGCGGCTCGCTCAGCGCGAAGAGCACCCGCGGGATCGCGATCTCGTCAACCTCGGGATGCTCATACACCCGTGACGGCGACATCGGCACCACCTTCAATCGTTCGACTATTTCCGCACGATAATAGTGCGGGAATTCTCGAACGATCAAGCCGGCCGCTCACCCCTCCGGGCCGTCGGGGACGAAGCGGCCGGCGTTGGCACGGATCCAACCGCGCAGCTGGGCCGGCGGGCCGGCCGTGTTCTCGTGCGGGTGTCCCGGCCGGCCTGCGGTCGTGCCCCGCGGCCGGTCCGCAGCGGGCTCGGGCGGTCGTATCGGTGGCGGCCGGTGCCCAGGGGCCGTGCGGGCGGGTCGCCGGGTTGTTCGGGCCGGGCCGGTTGGGCCGCTACTTCTTGAAGCCTCCGCGCGGCCGGGCGGGCGTGCTCGTGGCGGGATCCGGCGGGATCGGTCGGTTTGGATGCCGGGTCGGCTTCTAAACCTCGGAATGTAACCCTCCGGAACTCTTTGCCTTCGGAGGGTGAACAATCGGCTGTTCGAGCGACATGATGCCCCCATCACCACGCTCCGGACACCGAACACAACGGAGCGTCACACCAGGCTCCCTGCCCCCTGTCCGCAAAGGAACCCACGTTCCATGCCCACCCCCGCCCCCGTCCCCACGACCCCCCTGGGCGGGCCCTGCGGCCCCGCCCCGGCACCGTGCGGTGCGCCTTTCCCGCCTGCCGCCCGGCCCCGCCGCCTCCGTGGGCAGCCCGTTCAATGGGTTGCCGCTCCTGCTGTTCCCGGCCCTCGTCCTGGCGTTGGGTACCGCGCCCGCGCAGGAGGCGTTCACCCTGCTTCCGCCGCGCCGCGGCTATCCTGCTGCAGGGGCCGACAGGCGTCGGCTGCCGACCGGTTTCGGAGCGTGCCGTGGATGCGTCCTCCTTCCCTTTCTCCGCAGGTCCGGGGTTCCTGGTCAGACGGCGATCGGGAGTTCTTCGATCCAGCACTCGATGTCCTTCGCGGCGATCACGGCGCGGGCCTGTTCGGCGTCGGCCGCGGTCAGGAAGACGCCCGCGCCGCTGACATGGGGCCCGTCGTGGCGGAGCACCCGGGTCATGACCACGTGGACGCGGCGGTGGCGCTCGCGGCGGACCAGGGCGTCCTGTCCGGCCGCCAGCGCGCCGAGGAGCTCCCGGGCCGGAGCGAGAGTGAGGCCGGCGTCGACACCGTCCAGGGGCGCGGTCGGCCAGATCGGCCTGTCGGGACGGACATCGACGAACAGGCTCTGGAATGTCCGTTCGAGCACCCCTTCCCGCCAACCGAAGGCCATGGCGACCACGTAGTCGCACTCGCCCTGGCTCTCCAGCACGAAGACCCGGTCGTCCTCGTCAAGGTCTGCGGCGCTGTGGTCGGCCCTGACCCGCCGACTCTCGGCCGCGGTGGCGTATCGGACCGCCAGGCCGCGGTAGCCGGTGCGGATCCTCACCGCGCCGACGGGTTTGAACAGCACATCGATCGTCGTCTCGGGCTCGCCGGGTTCGTCGGGGCCGGCGACGCTGCGCAGCAGGAGCTGGCTGTGGCTCGCCGTGTAGGCCAGGAGATGGAACCTGCGTTCGCTGCGGAAGACCTCCTTGCCGGGAACCAGGTGGTCACTGCGAAGCCAGGCACTGTTCGTCACGGTCACGGGCTCAGCGTTCCATGGGAAGGCAACACGTGCCGCGGTGATCCGCAGAATTCCCGCGCTGTCCTTGGCCCAGCCGCCACCGCAGGCGGGAACCGTGCCACTCGGCCCGCTGCGCCTGCTGCGGCGGTGGGGGTATGGGGGGCTGGCCTTCGTCCGGTTGCTGGTTCCGGTGGCGTGTGCCGGTCGGTACTGCTGTCCGCGGGCCCGTCACGGGCGGCTTCCGCCGCGCCGGCGCGACCGTGATCACGACGGCCGCGGGTGGCGCGGCCGCGCGGAGAATCCGGGGACATTAGCTCGAACGGGGCATGCCCTTCCCCGGCCACGACGGCTCTCGGCCTAGCCAGGCCGCCAATCCCGAGGCACACGCGGCGGGTACGGCGGGTAGGCCTCGGTGGCCGTTGCGGGCCCGGGCCGGGACGGCAGGTCCGTCCTGGAGGAGGCCCTTGAGGCGGGTCGGCGGCGGGGACGGCAGCCGGCAGTTCGGTGACAGCCGGTCGCTCGTCGGCCGCCAGGCGCAGGTTCTCCACCGCTGCGCCGGTCTCGGCGGTTGCGGTGCCGGCCAGCGCGCACGGGAATGTCCGCCGCGCCGTTTGCTGCGCCGTGGCCCCGCCGAGCACGACCGGGAGTGGTCCCGGTGATCCAGGACATCGACCGCCTGCTGGAGGGCGCGGGCCCAGGCCCCGCCGCCCGGCCCCGCTACGACCTGGAAGCCGGCCGCCGCTACATCGCCGACCGCCTGGCCGCCCGCCGGGCGATGCCGTCCCCCGCCGCGCCGCCCGGCGGGAGCGCGCCCGTCCCCGCCGTTACCGCCACGTCGGCCTCCTCGGCCGCGGCCGGGCCGCGGGTTCCGGTGGGGATGCTGATCGACGACGCCGCCCGTGACCTGAAGGCCCTGTCGAAGGGCGTCATCCACGAGCCCGGCGCCGGCATGTCGGTGAACGGCTTGGTGACACGCTGGGAGCCGCACGGCGGCCTGGTCTTCGGCTGCCTCTTCGACCTCACCGGCCGCCCCTACCACGCCCAGTGGTGGTGGCAGTTCGCCGCCGGCGCCGGGGAGTCCCTGGCCGCCTACTGCCTCTACCTCCACCACGTGCGCGCCGGTGAACTGCGCGACGCCGAGCACTGGTTCCACCAGGCCACCCGCCTCGGCGAAGACACAGCCCCGCAGCCCCTGCAGCCCACCGCCCCCGACGTGCCCGGTTACCCGCACCTGGCGGTTCTCCTCGCGCCCCCGATCCCCGACGCCACCGCCCTGCCGAGCCCGGACCCCGCCCTGCGCGAGGCCCTCGCCGGCCTGCCCGGCGCGGTCGACGAGATGTGCGGGCCGTTCACCCTGCCCACCGGCGACATCGCCCACCAGCTCCAGGAACTCGCCACCCACTGACCCACCGCCCCGGCCGGGCCCCGCCACCGCGCGGGCCCGGCCCCCCACCGAACCCGGGAGACCCCTGATGCCCACCCGCGACCCCGCGATCCTCGCCCTGGCCACCTCCGCCGCCGGCTACCTGCTGACCCTCACCGGCCTCGCGATCACCGCCATCACCGCCCCCACCCCCGCCCGCCGCCGCGAGGCCCGCACCGTCCTCGCCCTCCTCCTCAACCGCAAGCCCTGACCGGCCGCCGAAACCCGCAGCGGCTGCCACACCGCACCGCACCGCTGCGCACCCCCGGCTGACCGCGGGCGAGCGCGAAGCGGCCCGGTGGCCGACCGGCCCGGGGCGCGGGGCGGGGCGGGTGGTGCGGGCCGGGGGAAGGTCACGTCCCGCCCCGGCCCGGCGGGCGGCCCGGGGGAGGGTTCGAAGCCGAGCGGATAGCAGGCCCCGCCCCGGGTCCCGGCGCGAGCTTCGCGCGGGACGGACACCACCGCGGATGCCGCCCGCCCACCGCTGCCGGGGCCGCCAGGCCGCGGCCCCCTGCGCGGCCGCCAGGCCGCCCGTTTGAGCGCGGGGTGTCCGTGTGGCGCGGTCTGCTTCCCCCGGGGTGTGCTGCGCCGTGTCCCGCTTGCTGTGTCCGGTTCTGGCCGGGGTGCGGGGGCGGGGTGCGGCGGGGGTTTTCTCCGCGTAGATGGGTGTAGCAAGTATGTGCAAAACGTTACATTACGCGGGAAATTGTGTTCCGGGGTGCGGGGATTTTCGGGGGTGGACCGCGTGGTGGACGCGGTGGTCCCGGGGTGTGTGGCGGGCGGATCTTCCGGTGTCGTCGGGTGCGGGTGCGGCGGGCCGTCTGCGTGGTGGTGCAGGGGTGTTCGGCCGCCGCGTGTCCCGGTCCCGGCGGTGCGGCGGGGCGGGGGAGGAAACAGGGCTGACGGCTGTCAGGGGAGCGGGATATCCCTCGGAGGAAGCCAGCCACTACGACCCCCCGGGAGTGTGAGTGGGTGGGGTGGTGTCAGCGGGTTGGTCAGCAGCGCCTGAAATCAGAAGGGAGGGCTGCTGATCTCGACTTTCGTTTGGGGACGTCACAGGTCCTGGCTGTCATGGGGTGACCATCTCGCTGTCATGACGCGCTGATTCGGCGTAGCACACCAGGACTGTGGCTGACATGAGGACGCTCGTTCCTGTGCGACCGGCCCCGGTGGGGGAGTGGGCTGGTACTCATGACCGTTGCGCCTTTGCCCGTGTCGTCCGATCCGAGCTCCAGGGCTGCTGCGGCGTCCAGGCCGCAGGACCCGCTGGTGTCTCGTTCGGGGGAGCGGGCGCTCACCCGCCAGGTGGTGGTCCGGCGTCTGCTTGCGGTGGATGAGGTCGGGCAGTTGTCGTCGGTGCATGTGCGGATCGCGGCCGAGACGGCCGGGGTGTCGGTACGGACGGTGTGGCGGTGGCTGGCCGAGGCCCGGGAAACGGGCCGGGTGGAGATGGCTCCGCGCCGCAAGGGGTTTACGGTCTCGGACGAACTGTGGGACCGGCTATCCGAGCTGGGCGGCAACGTCGCCGCGCTGCACCGGGAACTGACCGCACAGGCGGGGAACGGCCCAAGGCCGGTGCCATCGCTGGGGACGCTGCACCGGGCGGTGCGCCGGGAACAGCGGGCCGGTCGTGTTCTGCAGGGCGTGCGCCATGGGCGTGGTCGGGTGGAGTCGGCGGTGTACGACCGCGCGCTCGCGGAGCTGGCGCTGCCAGGCACGGTCGATGAGGCCGGCCAGGCCCCGCCCGCCACCGAACCCGTGCAGGCGGTTGTGCCCGATGGTTCCGCGGGGGTCGTGCCGCTGGGAGTGCGGTTGTACGTTCCCGGCGCCCACGTCGTCGCGACGAGCCAGCTGGGCGAGGTGACGGAAGCACTCGCACACACGGTCGCCGCGCGGGGGATCGCCTGCGTCTACGGGGATGCGGGGCAGGGCAAGACGGTCGCGATCCATCAGGCTCTGGCTCTGCTGCCGCGCCGTGTGCCGGCTCGCCAGGCGCAGGTGGCGGTGAAGCCGGCTCTGCCGCAGCTGCGTGCCGCGCTGCTGACCGCGTTCGGCCTGCCGGCGACCGCGCTGACGAACCGCACGGATGCGGCCGACCGCGCGCTCATCGACGCCTTCAGCTCCCCGGGGGTGGTGCTGATCGACGACGTGCAGCGCATCGCCGCCCCGGAGCTGGACTACCTGCGGCTGCTCGCGGACGCTCCCGCCACGCAGACCTCGCTGGTGCTGTGCGGGGCCGGGGCCGAGCGCACGCTGGCCCGGGCCCCGGCGCTGGCTTCGCGGGTGCTGACCTGGCAGCACGTCCCGCGCCTGGAGGCATCCCAGGTTCCCGCCGTGCTGCGTCTGTTCCATCCGCTGTGGCACACCGCGGCCGACGCCGACCTCCTGTACGCGGACGAGACCTGTGCGCGGGGGAACTTTCGGACCTGGGCGAAGATCACCTCTCATGCCTACGCGGCGCTGGACCAGCGCCCGGGTACCGGGGCCGATGGCGCGCTGTTGTCCAGGGCGTGCTCCCGGCTCGGCCCCAACCCATGACCCCCGCCACCCTGGTCGCCACCGCGCTGCCGTGCCGACCGCCACGCTGTGGAAAGGACACCGGTGAACACCCCCGCCCCTGACGCCACCACCACCGTCGCGGCGCCTGCGCCGACCGGGGCCGAGCCCGTCCTGGACCCGGTGTCGTTGAAGGCCTTGCGTGTTCCCGCGGTGCGCCGTCTGCTCGCTCTGCGTGCCGAGGGCCGACTCACCCGCGGGCACGTCCACACCACGGCGCAGTGCCTGGCGGTCTCCGACCGGACGGTGTGGCGGTGGCTGGCCGACGCCACGACCGCACCCGCCAGCGCGGACGATCCCGGGGCGCGCCGCATCGATCGGTTCGAGATCACTCCTGAGGTCCGGGTGCTGCTGGCCTACTGGCGCGGCAACGCCTCCGCGGTCCACCGCGAGCTTGTCGCCCGCGCCCACTCGGCCACCAGGGCCGACACTCCGGCCGCCGGAGCCGGTACCACCACCAGTGACGCCACCACGCCGTCATTCCCGCCTCGGTCGGCCGGCCCGGCGATCCCCGGCGGCGCGCCGCCGACGGCCGTTCCGGTGCTGGAGCGGGTTCCGTCGCTGGCGACGTTCCTGCGCGCGGTGCGCCGCGATCTGACGGCGGGGGAGCGGGCCGGGTACC
Source organism: Kitasatospora sp. NPDC001527 (assembly GCF_040298605.1). Classification (NCBI taxonomy): domain Bacteria; kingdom Bacillati; phylum Actinomycetota; class Actinomycetes; order Kitasatosporales; family Streptomycetaceae; genus Kitasatospora; species Kitasatospora sp. NPDC001527. The sequence goes on from NZ_JBEPAM010000093.1 coordinate 9,802, forward strand.
GCCGTGGCCCGGAGGCGGCCCGCGCGCTGGACGTGTTCGGCAAACGCCCCCGCACCTGGCGCAACCACGTTTGGGAGGGCGACCACGTCCAGGCCCCGCTGCGCGTCGTCGCCGACGGGCAGCTGGTGCGGCCGTACGTCACCTGGTTCATCGACTGCGCGACGAAAGCGATCACCGGGGTGGCGGTGACCCCGGGCTGCCCGTCGCGCGCGTCGATCCTGGCGGCGCTGCGCTGTGCGGTGCTGCGCACCGGGGCGTACGGGCCTGTCGGGGGCCGGCCGGAGACGGTGCGGATCGACCGCGGCAAGGACTTCCTCTCCCGCACCGTCACCGCGGCCTTCGACGCGTTCGGAACGACCGTGGACGACCTGCCGGCCTACAGCCCCCATCTGAAGGGCAGCATCGAGCACCTGAACCGCAGCGCGGCCAGGATGCTGTTCGCCGCCCTGCCCGGCTACCGCACCAAGCAGCCCCGCCGCCGCCCAGACCGCCTCCCCACCGCACCCGCCCTGTCGTTCGAGGACTTCACCGCCGAAGTCCTGGCCTACGTCACCTGGTGGAACACCGAACACCACCCACAGGGCCTGAACGGCCACACCCCGCTCCAGGCGTGGCAGACGGACCCGACACCGATCACCGACATCCCGCCCACGGACCTGTGGTCCTTCACGCTCGAAGACGACGGCCGACCCCGCGTCATCACCAGCCACGGGGTCCGCTTCAAGAACCGCGACTACCTCGCCGACTGGATGACCGGCCAGGCCGGCCGCGCAGTCCAGGTCCGGTTCATGCCCCACCACACCCACGAGATCGAAATCTGCGACCCCGCCGGTCACCGCCTGGGCACCGCCCACCTCGCCGACCACGCCACCCCCGAACAACTCGGCGCGCTGCGCCGCGCCCGCACCCGGCGCGCCCAGCGCCTGCGGGCCGAAGCCAAGACGGCCGAGCACCTGCGCCACCAGCGCTTCGCCCCCGCCACCACCCCGACCGCACCGCGCCGCCTGCATGCCGCCACCGCCGCCGAGGCGGCACGGGAGCTGTCCCGCCACCACGAGAGTGACCTCGCCGCGCTGGCGCTGCCGGACCTGATCCCACCCGCCCCGCCACCCGCCGACTGGCCCACCCCGGCCACCGTGAGAACCGCCGCCCGGCCCGCCCCGCCCACCGACCGCGAGGACACCCCGTGACCCGCCGCCTGCCGCCCGCACCCACTGACCAGTACGTCACCCTTCCCCAGGCCCGCCTCGTGGCCACCCGCGCGCTGCTCACCGTGCGCGAGAACCTCGCCGACACCATCGCCGCCCGCGCCATGATGTGCATCCACGGTGGCGCCGGCTTCGGCAAGACCGTCGCGGTGACCAGCTGCCTGCGCGAACTCGAACCCGGCGAAGAGATCCACCGCATCACCTTCCACGCCCGCCCCACCACCCGCGCCGTGCGCCACGAGCTGTTCACCAGCCTCGGCCTACCAGGCCAGCCCCCGCGCTACGCCAGCGAGTTCGACCACCTCCTCAAGACCGCGCTCTCCTCCCACCCTCGCACCCTCGTCCTGGACGAGGCCCAATGGCTCTCCAGCGACCAGCTGGAGTACGTCCGCTACCTCTGGGACGACGCCTACACCCAGCTCGCCGTCGTCTTCGTGGGCGGAGAAGGCTGCTACCAGACCCTGCGCAAGGAACCGATGCTCTCCTCCAGGATCTTCATCTGGCAGCGCCTCGCCCGCCTCACCTCCGACGAGGTCCTGGGCGTCATCCCGCTCTACCACCCCATCTGGGCCGAAGCCGACCCCGGCGACATCGCCTTCGCCGACCAGCACGCGGCCCACGGCAACTTCCGCAACTGGGCTCGCCTGACCGCTCACACCCACACAGCCCTCCAGCGCACCGGCCGCACCCACGTCGACCAGGAAGTACTCCGGTGGGCCTTCAGCCGCCTCGGCCCGACAGGCTGAGCCGCCGTCGCCGGGCGTCGGGCCGTGCCGTTGTTCATCCTTGACCTACGGCCCGACCTGCCGCCGTCCCGTCTACTGTGGAGCCTTGCCCGGTCGCTGCCGCTTCGCCGCTGGAAGCGGCCCGGGGGTCGAACGCCGTGCTGCGCCCGTGCTGGACGTGCCGGGGCTCGATCGGCGGGAAGGAGAGCTCGAAGCTGGAGCTGACCGAGAAGGCCGGCCCGGATCGGCTTGAGTGTCCCGAGTGCTTGCAGGACCGCGCCGTCGAGGACTTGGGCCCGCTGGTGCTGCCCGTCCCGACCAAGCGCGAGCAGATGGCCGCACTGGTCTCCACCCCGGATGACCCCTGGTGGGAAGACCGCGTGCTGCACGCCAAGCTCTACCCGGCGAAGGGCCGCAGGGTGTGACCTGTTGGCCGGTTTGGGCGTGAAATGGCCTCGCACGGTGGGTTGTCTGGACCTTTGGTTGGACCTGTTGGGGTGTCTGGTTGGCGCCGTCCACTCGCTCGGGGTGGTGACTGTGTGTGGGGTTGGGGGTCGGGTCGGCGCGCTGAGGGGTCGGTCCGGTGTTGTGGGCTTGTTTTGGGGTGTTAATTCCGCCAGTAATTCCGTTCGGCTGTTTTTACGGATTGGCTGCCGATTGTGGTCTGAATTCGGGTCGGAATTGCGGTGGCGGGGTGGGTGTTCGGTTTCGTCCGGGGTGGAGCTGCCGGGCCTCCGTGCCGTCCGGGCCCTGGCTGTTCCTGGCGACGCCGTGCTGTCGGCTCTGGGTGTGGTCGGCCCCAGTGGTTCGGGGCCGACCACGGTCGGGGTGTTGGGGTCTATGGCTGTTCGATGGTGATCTGGGTGGGGGCGGACCTGCTGGTGTTGCCGGCCTGGTCCTGGATCGTGTAGTGGAGGTAGAAGGTCCCGTCACCGGCGGCCTGGATGGTGCTCAGGGGGATGGTGATGTTGATCGGCTCCCCGTCCTGTGCGTCTGTCACCTGGTGCTGGACGGGGGCGCTGCGGCCGTTCCAGAACAGCTGGATTTGGTCGCCGGCCTCCATGTTGGGGTAAGGGGCGATGGTGACGGTCACGTCCTGGCCGTCGATGGGGGTCAGGATGACTCCGTCGGCTTCTTCGACGACGGGGGTCGGCAGGGTCGGGTCGGTGTCGCTCATGGGCTGCTCCTCTGGTGTGTCGGGTGGGGCATTCTGATCGTCCTTGCTGATGGTGTGTCAGGTGGTGTGAATCGCCGAAGTGCTCCCCGGGGGTGGGTGGGGGTTGTCGCGGGTGTTGTCGCGTTGCCTGTCGCGTGGGGTGCTGTCGTGTGTTGTGACGTGGGCGGATACCGCTGTTCCCCTGTGTGTGGTCCGGGCGCGACAGGTGGGTGGGACAGGGTGTCGGGGCGGGGCCGCGGCTGCTGCTGGGTGGTGGCCGCTTCCGGGTGCCGACGACCGCCAGGTGCTGGCGGTCCTGGCCGCCGTCCGGGGCGCGCTGTCCGGGGCGGCGGGGCACGGCCGGGACGGCGGCCGCCCGGGAAGGCCGGCCTTGTCGGCGGCCTGGTCCTGGTGGTGGTGCTCGGTGGCTGGGTGCTCGGCGGCGGGGTGCTCGGCGGCGGGGGCGGGTGGGGGTGCAACGCGGTGTTGCGGTGGGGTGCAACGCGGGGCTGTGTTGCGGGTCTGACCAGGTGTTATGTGGCTGGGAGTGGGGGCGGGTGGGTGTGTTGCACTTCGTGTTGCGCCGGGCTGGGCCGGTTGGCCGGCCTCGGCGGCCCGCGCCCGGCTGCCCGCGTCGCCCGGTGCCGCGCCCCGCCGTCCTGCTGCTGCGCCCTGGCCGCCCGTCCTGGCCCCTGGGTTGCTCGGCCGTCTCGGGGCCCGCCCTGGCCGCCGTCCTGGCTCGGTGTTCGGTTTGGTGTCGCTGCTCCGGGAATTGCTCCGTTGACGCCGGACGGGATTTCCTGGGCGGTCTGGAAGGGCGGTCGCCGTGTCGGTGGCGAGGGCCGTAGGCCCCTTTCCGGTGTGCCTGAATTCGATTCATCGCCGCTGCGCCCCGCGAGGCTTTCCGATTGCCGCCTGAAAGGGAGTGGAAGGTAATTCAGATTCCCGCCGAAAGTGCGACCGGATAGGGCCTGGATGGGCGGTTGCCGCAAGGTTGCCTGTTCATGTCCCGCGCCCGTCCCGAGCCCGTCCGGGGGTCGGTAGGACAGGGTTGTACGGAAGTCGGGGAAACGCCACCGGATTCGCTTCGGATTCCCTCCGGGAGTCTGCGGTCGGGGGCCCGTCAGGGACCGCCGTCCAGGGCGCCCGTGAGGGCCCGCCACTGGGGCTGGGAAGGCCGAGCCGGACCGGGTGGCCCGGAGGTTGCTCCCGAGGGCCGCAGGCCCCGCCCCAGGGGCACCGGATGGGCCGCCAGCCCAGCAACCAGGCGGCGGACCGGCCACCGGCCGGGACCGGGGGAGGCCCCCCGGGGGTGGGGTTGTGACTGATACCGGAAGTCCGCGACACATCGTCAACGCCGAGGGCCGCAGGCCCCGGCCGGCACCCCGCCCGCCCGGAGGGATGGCCTACTACCCGAATTCCGCGTCACATCGTCAACGCTCACCCCCGGGCGCAGCCCGGGAAACCCTGCCAGCAAACCGGCCCGTAGGGCCGTGAAAACACCGGCCCAGCAAAGACCGGAAAGCAGAACGATTGACGGGCCGTAGGCCCGGGAGAAAGCCACCGGAAAGGCGGAGCGCAGCGACGCCCAACCCCCACCCACAACAACCCGCACACACCCACGAATTCGCCACCGGCGAATTCCCCCAACCCCGCACCCACCTGCCGAGGCGTAGCCGAGGCCACACCACGCACGGTGACGGCGTAGCCGGCACCCCCGCACCTGGCGGTGCGTCAGCATCGCCGCTCCCGGCGCCAGCCGGGAGCTTAAGCTCCGCTTCCGCCCCC
>NZ_JBEPAM010000094.1:0-14168 GCF_040298605.1 Kitasatospora sp. NPDC001527
GGCCCGCCGCGACGCGTGTCGCGGCGGGCCCCGCCGTTCTCACGACCGGTCAGCGCCGGGTCACTTGCCGCGCAGACCCTTGTCCAGGGCGGCCATCGCGCTGCCCTGCGCGTCGTCGCCGTCCAGCGCCCAGACCATCACACCGGCCAGGTCGTTCCAGCGGGCGTAGCGGGCCTTCTCGGTGAGCACCTCGGCCGAGTCGAAGCTGTAGAAGGTGGTGCCGTCGTACTTCCAGGACGCGCCGTGGTCGCGGTCCACGTAGGTGGTGGAGCCGGGCAGCGCGTTGAGCTCCTTGTAGGTGAGGTCCGGCACGGTGCCGGTGGCCTTCTGGTGGAGGCCGTTGCGGTTGCCGGCCGGCACGCCGGTCCAGCCGTGGCCGTAGAACGGGGTGCCGAGGACGGTCTGCTGGGAGGGCAGACCGCGCTGGGCGTAGTGGTCGACGGCCTTGTCGGAGCTGCGCTGGCGCGCGTCCGGGTCGGTGGGGTCGGAGTAGAGCGGGGAGTGGTGGTTGGTCGGGCCCTTGCCCTCCCACGGCCCGTGCAGGTCGTAGGTCATGAGGTTGAGCCAGTCGACGGACTCGGCGAGCTCGGGCAGCTCCAGCCGGTCGGCGACGGTCTCGTTGGCGGCGACGGCGGCGGTCAGCAGGTAGTGCTCGGGCTTCTTGCCCTTGCCCTTGCCCGCCCGGGCGCGCTCGTCGGCCAGCTCGTCCAGCTGCTCGCGGAACTCGTCCATCAGCAGGGTGAAGTTGCGGCCGTCCTCGGGGCGGACCACGTTGCCCGCGTCACCGCCGCCGCCCGGGTACTCCCAGTCGACGTCGATGCCGTCGAAGACGCCCGCGGCCACGCCGGCGCCGCCCTCCGGGGAGTCGGCCAGCCGCGGCACGTCGCCCTTCATGTAGAGGTCGATGCAGGAGGAGACGAACTTCTTGCGGGCCTCGTCGGTGGCGGCGGCGTCCGAGAAGTACTTGGACCAGCTCCAGCCGCCCAGCGAGATGACGACCTTGAGCTGGGGGTTCTGCGCCTTGAGCTTGCGCAGCTGGTTGAAGTGGCCCTTGAGCGCCTGGCCCGGGGCGTCGGCGACGCCGTCCACCGAGTCGGCGGCGGAGAAGGGGCGCTGGTAGTCGTTCCAGGCGTCGCCCTGGCCGGCCTCGTTGCTCTCGAAACAGGTGCCCTCGGCGGAGACGTTGCCGAAGGCGTAGTTGATCACGGTCAGCCGGCCGGCCTGGCCGGTCTGCTGGACCCGCTTGGCGGTGCTGTCGGCACCCCACGAGGTGAAGTAACCGACCCGCTGGCCCTTCAGCTTGGGGCCCTTGGCGCCGTCGGCGGCACTGGCCGTGGCGGTGGCGGCGGTGGAGGCGAGCAGCGCGGCGACGGTGGCGGCGGCGAGCAGGGCGGGGCGGCGAATGGGCATACCGGACCTATTCTCTGAAGCAGCGTCAATTGGTCTGGACCAGCTGGGACAGAGGTTTAGCCCATCGCGCCCTCACCGCACAAGGGGTCCGACCGGGTCGGCGCACTATGCAAAAGACCGGCAAAGCGCGGGCGTCGGGCGGGCAAAGCGAAGGAGGCCGGACCGCGGGTGCGGTCCGGCCTCCTCGGCGCTCAGCGCGGTGCTCAGCCGTTGATCAGGCTGCGCAGCACGTACTGCAGGATACCGCCGTTGCGGTAGTAGTCCGCCTCACCGGGGGTGTCGATGCGCACGACCGCGTCGAACTCCTTGCCGGTCCCGTCCGCGCCGACGGCCTCGACCTTGACGGTCGCCGGGGTGCGGCCCTCGTTGAGCTCGGTGACGCCGGTGATGGAGAAGGTCTCCTCGCCGGTCAGGCCGAGGGAGTCGGCGTTCTCGCCCTCCGGGAACTGCAGCGGCAGGACGCCCATGCCGATGAGGTTCGAGCGGTGGATGCGCTCGTAGGACTCGGCGACGACGGCCTTGACGCCGAGCAGCGCGGTGCCCTTGGCGGCCCAGTCGCGGGACGAGCCGGAGCCGTACTCCTTGCCGGCCAGGACGACCAGCGGGGTGCCGGCGGCCTGGTAGTTCTGCGAGGCGTCGTAGATGAACGACACCGGGCCGTCGGCCTGGGTGAAGTCGCGGGTGTAGCCGCCCTCGGTGCCCGGCGCGATCTGGTTGCGCAGGCGGATGTTGGCGAAGGTGCCGCGGATCATGACCTCGTGGTTGCCGCGGCGCGAGCCGTAGGAGTTGAAGTCACGCTTCTCGACACCGTTGGCGGTCAGGTACTGCGCCGCCGGGGTGCCCGGCTTGATGTTGCCGGCCGGGGAGATGTGGTCGGTGGTGACCGAGTCGCCCAGCTTGGCCAGGACGCGGGCGCCGGCGATGTCGGTCACCGGGCTCGGGGTCTTGGCCATGCCCTCGAAGTACGGGGGCTTGCGGACGTAGGTGGACTCGGCGTCCCACTCGAAGGTGTTGCCGGTCGGGACCGGGAGCGACTGCCAGCGGTGGTCACCGGCGAAGACGTCCTGGTAGCCCTTGTCGAACATGGCCTCGTCGATGGAGCCGGCGACGGTGTCGGCGACCTCCTGCTCGGACGGCCAGATGTCGGCGAGGAAGACGTCGTTGCCGTCGGCGTCCTGGCCCAGGGCGTCCTTGGTGATGTCGACGTTCATGTTGCCGGCGAGGGCGTAGGCGACCACCAGCGGCGGGGAGGCCAGGTAGTTCATCTTGACGTCGGGGTTGATCCGGCCCTCGAAGTTGCGGTTGCCGGAGAGCACCGAGACGACGGCCAGGTCGGACTCGTTGACCGCGGCCGAGACCTCCTCGGGCAGCGGGCCCGAGTTGCCGATGCAGGTCACGCAGCCGTAGCCGACCAGGTTGAAGCCCAGCTTCTCCATGTACGGGAGCAGGCCGGCCTTCTCGTAGTAGTCCATGACGACCTTGGAGCCGGGCGCCAGGGTGGTCTTGACCCAGGGCTTGACCGTCAGGCCCTTCTCCACGGCCTTCTTCGCCAGCAGGGCGGCGCCCAGCATGACGGAGGGGTTGGAGGTGTTGGTGCAGGAGGTGATCGAGGCGATCACGACCGCGCCGTTGTCGATCTGGTACGACGCGCCGTCGGGGGCGGTGACGGTGGTCGGCTTGGAGGCCTCGGCCGAGTAGGCCGGCAGCGCCTCGGCGAACTTCTCGGCGGCCTCGGCGAGGACCACGCGGTCCTGCGGGCGCTTCGGGCCGGAGATCGACGGGACGACGGTGGAGACGTCCAGCTCCAGGTACTCGGAGTAGACCGGCTCGTGCGACGGGTCGTGCCAGAGACCCTGCTCCTTGGCGTACGCCTCGACCAGGGCGAGCTGCTGCTCGTCGCGGCCGGTGAGCTTCAGGTAGTTGATGGTCTCGGCGTCGATCGGGAAGATCGCGCAGGTCGAGCCGAACTCCGGCGACATGTTGCCGATGGTGGCGCGGTTGGCCAGCGGGATCGCGCCGATGCCGTCGCCGTAGAACTCGACGAACTTGCCGACCACACCGTGCTTGCGCAGCATCTCGGTGATGGTGAGCACCAGGTCGGTGGCGGTGGTGCCGGCCGGCAGCTCGCCGGTCAGCTTGAAGCCGACGACGCGCGGGATCAGCATGGAGACCGGCTGGCCGAGCATCGCGGCCTCGGCCTCGATGCCGCCGACGCCCCAGCCCAGCACACCCAGGCCGTTGACCATGGTGGTGTGCGAGTCGGTGCCGACGCAGGTGTCCGGGTACGCCTGGCCGCCGCGGACCATGACGGTGCGGGCCAGGTGCTCGATGTTGACCTGGTGGACGATGCCGGTGCCCGGCGGGACGACCTTGAACTCGTCGAACGCGGTCTGGCCCCAGCGCAGGAACTGGTAGCGCTCCTTGTTGCGGCCGTACTCGATCTCGACGTTCTGGACGAAGGCGTCCGGGGTGCCGAACTTGTCGGCGATGACGGAGTGGTCGATGACCAGCTCGGCCGGGGCCAGCGGGTTGATCTTGGCCGGGTCGCCGCCCAGCTCCTTGACGGCCTCGCGCATGGTGGCGAGGTCGACCACGCACGGCACACCGGTGAAGTCCTGCATGATCACGCGGGCCGGGGTGAACTGGATCTCCTGGCTCGGCTGGGCGTCGGCGTCCCAGGTGCCGAGGGCGCGGATGTGCTCCGCGGTGATGTTGGCGCCGTCCTCGGTGCGGAGCAGGTTCTCCAGCAGCACCTTGAGGCTGTAGGGCAGCCGCTCGGAGCCCTCGACGGCGGAGAGCTTGAAGATCTCGTACGACTCGTCGCCCACCTGCAGCGAGCTGCGGGCGTCGAAGCTGTTCGCGGACACGACTGACTCCTTCTAGGTGCTTCGCGCGGTTTCCGGCCGCCACGGTGGTAAGGTCACCCTTACTTAGGCTGACCTTGCCCGCACCGCCGGTGAGCGCCTCTCGGCAAGTATCTTGATGTCGAGATATATCGTAAGGCGGAGTTATCTCGATGTCGAGATAAACCATAGTGCATGCCGCGAAGTCCGCCACGTCGGCACCACCTCCAGCCTGCCTCCACCGGGTGCATCCTCCCCGAACCCCCGCCGAACCCCCCGTAACGCGCGCCCCCGGCTCACGCGTCTATCCGGGTACAGGGGACGGACGGGCGCCGTCCGCGGGACGCGAGGGGCAGGGAACAGCGTGATCGGGAAGACGCGACGTACCGCGGAGAACGCCGAGTTCGAGGCCTTCGCCCACGCCCGCGGACAGCACCTCTTCCGCACCGCCCTGCTGCTCTGCGGGGACTGGCACCTCGCCGAGGACCTCACCCAGACCACCCTCGCCAAGCTCTACGCCGCCTGGCCCAAGGTCCGCCGCGCCGAGCACCAGGAGGCCTACGCCCGCGGCGTGCTCGTGCGCACCCACCTCTCCCACCGGCGGCTGCGGCGCAGTGGCGAACGGCCCGCCCCCGGCGACCTGCCGGAACCTCCCGGCAGCCCCGACCCCGCGGCCGGCGACCCGGCGCTGCGGGTCACCCTGCTCGCCGCGCTCGCCGAGCTGTCACCCCGGGACCGGGCCGTCCTGGTCCTGCGGTACTGGGAGGACCGCAGCGTCGAGGAGACCGCCGCCGAACTCGGTCTCAGCCCCGGGGCGGTGCGCAGCCAGGCGCTGCGCGCCCTCGGACGGCTGCGCGGCGTGCTCGGGGACCAGGCCGCCGAGCAGCTCACCGCCCCCTGACGCCCCCGCACCGTCCACCGCACCCGATTCATCCGGCTCATCCTGCCTGTCCAGTTCATCCGGCTCATCCGGCTCATCCCGAAGAAACCGAGGAACCAGCAATGGACGCACCGAACGACCCCCGGAACACCCAGGGGCTCACCGACACCTTCGAGCGGGCGATGGACGGCGTCGGCGCCGACCTCGGACCGCTGGTCGCCGGCGCCGCCGAGCACGGCCGCCGCATCCGGCGCCGCCGCCGGGCCACCGTGGCCGGCGCGGTCGCCGCCGTCGCCGTGCTGACCGTCGGCGGCACGCTCGGCCTGCACTCCGGCGACGGGCCCGGCGTCGCACCCGCCGCGGGAGGCGCGTTCCCGGCCCCGCTGCCGAAGCCCTCGTCCGGCCCCGAGCAGCAGCAGCCCGGCACCGGGGCCAACGCCGGCAAGGTCGCCATGACCGGCCGCGCCACCGTCCACACCCTGCTGCAGACCCTGCCGGCCGGCGCCACCACCTCCGGCTACTCCGGCCGCTCCGCGGTCATCACGTCGATGATCTACTACGCCGACCACGCGTTCGTGAGCGGACCGGCCCGGCCCAGCGTGCAGAGCGGCGGCACCGTCCTCTACGACGACGGGAACGGCCCGGCCACCGTCTCCGTCACCATGGTCGGCGCCTCCGGCAGCCTCACCTTCCTCGCCACCGCCCAGCCGGGCTCCAACCAGGCCCCGCTCACCCTCCTCACCACCGCCCAGCCGGGCTCCGACCAGGACCTGGTCACCGCCTTCTACGACAAGCACTACACCTGCGCCGGGGCCAACGCGACCAACCAGTACCAGTACTGCTCCGACTCCGCCCTCCCGGACGGCAGCCGCCTGCTGATCACCGAGCTGGCCCAGGGCGAGCGGCTCTTCCGCACCGTCGACCTGCTGCGCCCGGACGGCACCCAGGTCCGGGTCAACGTCAACAACACGGCGACGGTGGCCGGCGCGGCCGCCCCCGAACAGATCCGCAGCGGGCTGCCACTCACCCTCGACCAGATCAAGGCCATCGCGATGGACACCCGCTTCCAGGAGTGGATCACCCCCGAGGCCGCGCAGCAGGCCGAGCAGGCCGTCCAGCCCTACTCCAACGAGGACCCGGGTCCCGGTGCCCCCTCCGCCCCGGCCGGCGACCCCATCCCGGTACGGTGACCCCGGAATGACGGGACGGGAACGGATACGGGGGCCGACCGATGATCGTGGTGGACGCGTCCGCGCTGGTGCTGGCGCTGGCCGACGAAGGCGAACGGGGGGCCGCGGCCCGCGCCGAACTGGCCGCGGACGGGGACTGGGCGGCGCCCGAACACGTCGTCATCGAGGTGATGCAGTCGCTGCGCGGCCTCTACCTGGCGCGCGAACTCACCGCCGAACGGGTCGGCGAGCTCGCCGCCGAGCTGCCGGGCCTGACGATCCGCAAGGTCCCGGTCGAGCCGCTGCTCGGGCGGATCTGGGAGCTGAAGGACAACCTCACGCCGGACGACGCCGCCTACGTGGCGGTGGCGGAGCGGCTCGGGGCGCCGCTGGTCACCGCAGACCTGCGGCTGATGCGGGCCAGCGGGCCGCGCTGCGAGATCCGGGGGATCCGCCGGGCCGACGGCTAGCGCGGGCGTGTCCGGGGGGCGGTGCGCGCCGTTGAACGGAGCGTCCGGCCTCCCGCCCCCCACCCGAAGAGGTTCGCCGATGCCCGCTCCGCTCGCCGCCGCGCTGCTCCCGCTCGCCCTGCTGGCCGCCGCCGCCCCGGTCTCGGTCACCGAGGCCGACTTCGACCCGGCCACCGCGTTCGTGCCGCCGTCCGCGATCAGCCACGCGCCGGACCTGGTGCCGTACGGCTCGCACGTGCGGGTGGTGGTGGACCGCTCGCTGCCCGGCCGGACGGTCCTGACCGTGAGCCTGGCCGGGGTGGCCGCCGGCCACGAGTTCCCGGTGCACCTGCACACCGGCAGGTGCGGGGCCGACCCGGCCGCGTCCGGTCCGCACTACCAGGACGTGGTGGACCCGGTGAGCCCGTCCACCGACCCCGCGTACGCCAACGGCCGCAACGAGCTGCGGCTCGCCCTGCGCACCGACGGGCGGGGCGAGGGCACCGCCGCCGCGGCGGTGGCCTGGCGGCCCCGGCCGGGCGAGGCCCGCTCGCTGGTCCTGCACGCGGGCGAACCGGCCGGGGCGCACGGCGCCGCCGACCGGGTCGCCTGCGTGAACCTGGACGACCCGGACGGGGCGCAGGCGGCGGACGCGGCGCGGTAGGAGCCGCTCGCGTCAGCCGCCGAGCGTGGCGACCAGGACGGCCTTGATGGTGTGCAGCCGGTTCTCGGCCTGGTCGAAGACGACGGAGTGCGCCGACTCGAACAGCTCGTCGGTGCACTCCAGCTCGGCCATGCCGGTCTCCTCGAACAGCTGCCGGCCGACCGCCGTGCCCAGGTCGTGGAAGGCCGGCAGGCAGTGCAGGAACTTCACCTGCGGGTTGCCGGTGGCCCGCACCGTCTCCATCGACACCTGGTAGGGCTTGAGCAGCGCGATCCGCTCGGCCCAGACCTCCTTGGGCTCGCCCATCGAGACCCAGACGTCGGTGTAGAGGAAGTCGGCCCCGGCCACGCCTTCGGCGACGTCCTCGGTGAGGGTGATCCGGGCACCGCTGGTCTCGGCGAGCGCCCGCGCGGCCTTCTGCACCTCCTCGTCCGGCCACAGGGCGCGCGGGGCGACGATGCGGATGTCCATGCCGAGCAGCGCGCCGGTGACCAGCAGCGAGTTACCCATGTTGGAGCGGGCGTCGCCGAGGTAGGCGAGGGCCACCTCGGTGAGCGGCTCGGCGGTGTGCTCGGTGATGGTGAGCACGTCGGCCAGCATCTGGGTGGGGTGCCACTCGTCGGTGAGGCCGTTCCAGACCGGCACCCCGGCGTACGCGGCCAGCTCCTCTACCACCGCCTGGCCGTGCCCCCGGTACTCGATGCCGTCGAACATCCGGCCGAGCACCCGGGCGGTGTCCTTGATCGACTCCTTGTGGCCGATCTGCGAGCCGGCCGGGTCCAGGTAGGTGGTGGTGGCGCCCTGGTCGTGGGCGGCGACCTCGAAGGCGCAGCGCGTGCGGGTGGAGGTCTTCTCGAAGATCAGCGCGATGTTCCTGCCGCGCAGCCGCGGCTGCTCGGTGCCCGCGTACTTCGCGGCCTTGAGCGTGGCGGCGAGGTCCACCAGGAAGCGGAACTCCTGGGGCGTGAAGTCGAGCTCCTTGAGGAAGTGCCTGTTCCGGAGGTTGAACGCCATGCCGGGCTCCTGGGTGTGACGGTGATGATGACGGTGACGACGACGGGCGGAAAGCAGCAAGTCTATACGATGCTCAGAATTTATATGCAGCATCTCTGCTTTCCGCCCGCCCCACCCGTCACAGGCGCGGGTCCACCGGCTCCGACTCCAGGGCGAGGACGGCGAAGACCGGTTCGTGGACCCGCCAGAGCGGCTCACCCGCCGCCAGCCGGTCCAGCGCCTCCAGCCCCAGCGCGTACTCGCGCAGCGCCAGCGAGCGCTTGTGCCCGAGGAAGCGCCGGCGCAGCCGGTCCAGGTGCTCGGTGTAGTCCGGACCGTAGATGATCCGCAGGTACTCGCGCCCGCGCACCTTCACTCCGGGCTGCACCAGAGTGCCCGGGCGGCCCTCCCCCGCCCCTCGGCGCACCAGCGAGGCCAGCGGCTTGACCACCATGCCCTCGCCGCCCGCCCCGGTCAGCCGCTCCCACCAGGCGACGCCCGCGGCGACGGACGCCTCGTCGGTGGTGTCCACCACCAGCCGGCCGGTGCGGTGCAGCAGCGGGCCGGGGCCGGTGTCGCCCGTCCGCGCCTCGTCGGCCTCGACCAGCCGGTCGATCCAGGCGAGGTGCTCGTCGTGCGGGCGCACCGCGAGGTTCGCCCCCTCGGCGGCCAGCACCTGGAACGGCGCCAGCCGGATCCCGGCCAGGCCCTCGGTCGGCCAGCAGTACCGCCGGTACGCCTCGGTGAACGCCTGCGCGTCGGCGGCGCGCTGCCGCTGGCGCCCGGTCAGCGCCGCCACGTCCAGCCCGCGCCCGCCGGCCCGCTCCAGCGCGGCCAGCACCTGCGGCAGCGCCGCGCCCGCCGCGGCGCCGACCGCCGCGGCGCCGACCGCCGCGTACTGGCGGCGCAGCAGCTCGACCGCCTTCAGCGACCACGGCATCAGCTCGGCGTCCAGCAGCAGCCAGCCGGTGCCCAGTTCCTCGAACAGCCCGGAGCGCTCGGCGGCCGCCCGCACCCGGTCCAGCAGCGCGGCGGTGAGCGCGCCGTCCCCGAGGAACGCCCGGCCGGTGCGGGTCCAGATCGCGCCCGGCCCGCTCACCCCGAACCGCTTCTCCAGCGCGGCAGCGTCCCGCGCCACCAGCACCACCGCGCGGGAGCCCATGTGCTTCTCCTCGCAGACCACCCGCTCGACGCCCTCCGCCCGGTAGGCGGCGAAGGCCTCGTCGGGGTGCTCCAGGTGGCCGGCCCGGCCCGAGGTCGCGCTCGGCGCCATGGTCGGCGGCAGGTAGGCGAGCAGCCGGGGGTCGATCGCGAACCGGCTCATCACCTCCAGGGCCGCCGCCGCGTTCTCCTCCCGGACCGCGACCCGGCCGTGCAGCGAGGTCTCCACCACCCGGCGGCCCGCCACGTCGGCGAGGTCCAGCGGGCGGCCCTCCCGGGCACCCGGCGCGTCGGTGTGCATCGGCCGCACCGGCGCGTACCACTCCTGCTCGGCCTCGACACCGACCAGCTCCCGCTCCGGGTAGCGCAGCGCGGTCAGGCTGCCGCCGAAGACGCAGCCGGTGTCCAGGCAGATGGTGTTGTTGAGGAAGGACGCCGCCGGGACGGGCGTGTGGCCGTAGACCACCAGCGCCCGGCCCCGGTACTCCTCCGCCCACGGGTAGCGCACCGGCAGGCCGTACTCGTCGGTCTCGCCGGTGGTGTCCCCGTACAGGGCGTGCGAGCGCACCCGGCCGGAGGCCCGGCCGTGGTACTTCTCCGGAAGGCCGGCGTGGCACACCACGAGGGCGCCGCCGTCCAGCAGGTAGTGGCTGACCAGGCCGCGGATGAACGCCCGCACCTCGGCCCGGAACTCCTCGGACTCGCCCGCCAGCTGGTCCAGCGACTCCTGGAGGCCGTGCGAGACGGTGACCTTCCTGCCGTCCATCGCCCGGCCGAGCTTGTTCTCGTGGTTGCCCGGCACGCAGATCGCGTGCCCGGCCGCCACCATGCCCATCACCAGGCGCAGCACGCCCGGCGTGTCCGGCCCGCGGTCCACCAGGTCGCCGACGAAGACGGCCGTGCGGCCCGCCGGGTGCACCGCGTCCACCGGGCGCCCGGCGTCGTCCCGGACCAGGGTCCAGCCCAGCCGGGTCAGCAGGGTCTCCAGCTCCGAGCGGCAGCCGTGGATGTCGCCGACGATGTCGAACGGGCCGGTGAGGTGGCGCAGGTCGTTGAAGCGCTTCTCCGGCACGATCTCGGCGGCCTCGACCTCGGCCTCGCCGCGCAGCACGTGCACCTTGCGGAAGCCCTCGCGCTCCAGGCCGCGCAGGGAGCGGCGCAGCTCGCGGTGCTGGCGCGGCACCACGTGCGCGGGCAGCCGGCGGTCCGGGCGGGAGCGGTTGCGCTCGGCGCAGACGCCGGGCGGGACGTCCAGCACGATGGCGATCGGCAGCACGTCGTGCTCGCGGGCGATCCGGACCAGCTGCCGGCGGCCCTCGGGCTGCACGTTGGTGGCGTCCACGACGGTCAGCCGGCCGGCGGCGAGGCGCTTGCCGACGATGTAGTGCAGCACGTCGAAGGCCTCGGCGGAGGCGGACTGGTCGTTCTCGTCGTCGGCCACCAGGCCGCGGCAGAAGTCGGAGGAGACGACCTGGGTGGGCAGGAAGTGCTTGCGGGCGAAGCTGGACTTGCCCGCGCCGCTGGTGCCGATCAGCACGACCAGGGAGACGTCCGTCACCGGCAGGCGGCGGGGGGCGGTCGACGCGGCGTCCGTCGGCCCGGTTTCGCCGGTCTCGGTTTCGCCGGTCTCGGTCCGGGTCTCGTCGGTCATCGGGTCTCGCCCCCTTCGGGCGTCGTGGTGGTGGTTCCGGTGGTTCCGGTGGTTCCGGTGCCAGCTCCGTCACCGAGGCGGAACAGGGCGAGCTGTGTGGGGGCGCCGACCTCGGCGTCCTCGGGGCCGACCGGACGGATGTCGACCGTGTAGCCGTAGGCGGCGGCGACCCGCCCGGCCCAGTCGCGGAACTCGGCGCGGTCCCACTCGAAGCGGTGGTCGGCGTGCCGGAGGTGACCGGCCGGCAGGCTCTCCCACCGGACGTTGTACCCGGAGTTCGGCGTCGTGACGACCACCGCCGGCGGCCGGGCCGCGCCGAACACGGCGTACTCCAGGGCGGGCAGCCGCGGCAGGTCCAGGTGCTCGATCACCTCGCAGAGCACGGCCGCGTCGAAGCCCTTCAGCCGCGCGTCCGTGTACGTCAGCGCGCCCTGGACCAGGCGCACGCGGCTCGCCTTGCGCTCCGGCATCCGGTCCAGCCGCAGCCGGCGGGCGGCCGCGGACAGCGCCCGCACCGACACGTCGACGCCCAGCACCTCGGTGAACGCCGGGTCGGCCAGCAGTGCGCCGATCAGCTCGCCCTGCCCGCAGCCGAGGTCGGCCACCCGGGCCGCGCCGACCTCGCGCAGCGCGGCGAGGATCGCGGTGCGGCGCTGCTCGGCCAGCGAGGGCGGCCGCTCCTCGGCCTGCTCCGGCTGCTCGGGCCGCTCCGGTCGCTCCGCGTTGTCGTCGGCCGTGGCGTCGTCGATCGTGCTGTCGTCGATCGCGTTGTCGACCTCGTCGGCCTCGCGGTCGTCGGCCTCCGCCAGCCGGGCCAGCTCCAGGCGCTCCATCGCCCGCCGGGTCAGCGACCAGCGGCGCGACAGGTAGCGACGGGTGATCAGGGCCCGCTCCGGGTGGCCGGCCAGCCAGCCCTCGCCGGCGGCGAGCAGCTTGTCGACCTCGTCCGGGGCGACCCAGTAGTGCTTGGCACCGTCCAGCGCCGGCAGCAGCACGTACAGCTGCTGCAGCGCGTCCGCCGGCCGGGCCAGCTCCGCCGACAGCTCCAGGCGGACGTAGCGGGACTCGCCCCACTCGGGGAATTTCTCGTCCAGCGGGACCGCCGACGCCTCGACCCGCCAGCCCAGCGGCTCGAAGAGCCGCACCGCCAGCGCCACGCCGCCGCCCTGGCCGCCGCCCTCGCCTCCGCCGACGGGCACGGCCGGCAGCGAGATCCGCAGCGGGCGGGGCCGGTCGGCCAGCCCGGGGCGGGCCTCGCAGACGCCCTTCATGGCCGTCCGGAAGACCGTGCGCAGCGCCACCGCGAGCAACGAGGACGCCGCGTACGGGCGGTCGTTGACGTACTGGGCGAGCGCGAAGTCGGGCGAGCCGGCGCGGCCCTTGCCACGGCCCTTGTGGACCAGCGCGATCGGGTCGACGTCGAGCAGCAGCACGGCCGTGCAGGCCTCGTCGCCCGCCTCCGGGTAGAAGACGTGCGCCTCGCCGTGCGCCGTGGAGAAGCGCTGGACCCGGTCGGGGTGCTTGTGCAGCAGAAAGCCCAGGTCAGTGGCCGGGCTGTCGGCGATACCGGTGGTGGAGATCGACATGAACACCCGTCGGAGTATCGCCCAGGAGCGACTCCCCCAGCACCGCATTTTGTCGCGGCCCGCGGCCGACGTGCCCGTCCGGACGGTGAGCGTGTTCGGCACCGGCGGCCCGGATTCGTTAACGTGCACGATGTGACTGCAGAATCCACCACCCCCGTGAGCGGCGCCGTTGCCGCAGGTCTGGCCACCATCGCCGCGGACGGCACCGTCCTCGACACCTGGTACCCGGCCCCCGTGCTGACCGCCGAGGCCGGCCCGGCCGGGACCGTCCTCCTGACCGCCGACCAGGCCGAGGCCGAGCTGGGCGCGGGCGCCGCCGAGGCGCTGCGCGCCGACGCCCGCCGTGGCGTCGAGGTGGTCGCCGTGCGCACCACCATCGCCTCGCTGGACGAGAAGCCGCTCGACGCGCACGACGCCTTCCTGCGCCTGCACCTGCTCAGCCACCGCCTGGTCCGGCCGCACGGCCTGAACCTGGACGGGATCTTCGGCCTGCTGGCCAACGTGGCGTGGACCAGCATCGGCCCGGTCCCGGTGGACAAGGTCGAGCAGGCCCGGCTGGCCGTGCGCGCCCAGGGCGGGCAGCTCGCCGTGTACGGGATCGACAAGTTCCCGCGGATGACCGACTACGTCGCCCCGTCCGGCGTGCGCATCGCCCACGCGGACCGCGTCCGCCTCGGCGCGCACCTGGCCGCGGGCACCACCGTGATGCACGAGGGCTTCGTCAACTTCAACGCCGGCACCCTCGGCACCTCGATGGTCGAGGGCCGGATCAGCGCGGGCGTCGTGGTCGGCGACCACAGCGACATCGGCGGCGGCGCCTCGATCATGGGCACCCTGTCGGGCGGCGGCAAGCAGGTCGTCTCCGTCGGCGAGCGCTGCCTGCTGGGCGCCAACGCGGGCATCGGCATCTCCCTCGGCAACGACTGCGTCGTCGAGGCCGGCCTCTACGTCACCGCCGGCACCCGGGTCACCACCCCGGACGGCGCCGTGGCCAAGGCCGTCGAGCTGTCCGGCCAGGACAACCTCCTCTTCCGCCGCAACTCGCAGACCGGCGCCGTCGAGGTCATCGCCCGCTCCGGCTCCTGGGGCGGCCTGAACGCCGACCTCCACGCCCACAACTGACCCACCCCCGCTCCACCGGTGATGCCGGGCTTCGAGGCCTCCCCCGAAGCCCGGCATCACCCGTCTCCGCCTCGCCAGATGAAGCAACGAGGAAAGCAACGGAGTGGGAAGTCGGTCGAACCGACTTCCCACTCCGTGCTTCTGGTGGCGGGCTTCGAGAGATCGGAAGAGCGTGGTGGAGGGTAAGAGTGTTGGTTTGTTCGTGTAGATATCGGTGGTCGGCGGATGAATAAAAAAAGG
>NZ_JBEPAM010000095.1:0-14128 GCF_040298605.1 Kitasatospora sp. NPDC001527
CACCCCTGGGTCCGCGCGGCCCCCCCCCACACTCACCGGGCCCCCGCCGACTTCCTGTACGGGCGGGCCGGGCACTACGCCCCCGCGGCCACCGCCTCCTCGTCCGCGACCTCCAGGCCGTAGGCGACGACGGCCTGCCGCAGACCGCCCGGGTAGCCGGCCAGGGCGGGGGTGAAGTCCCAGTTCCCGGCGTCGTCGCGGTCGAAGCGGCCGAGCCGCATCGCGATGTTGGACTCCGCGCCGTCGGCCAGGTGCACGACGGCGGCGTCCTGGTCGGCGCCGGCCTCCAGGATCAGCGCCGGTCCGGCGAACCCGGCCATGGTGGCGCCGGGATGGTTCTCGGTGTCGGCGGCGGCGATGACGACGAGCCGGTCGGCCTCGGCGGGGAGAGCCTCGAAGTCAACCATCAGGCAGGCGTTGGCGTCCTCGTAGCCCGTGACCAGACGGACCGAACCGTCCGGCGTGGAGGCGTTGTTGTAGAAGACGAGGTGGTCGTCGGAGAGGGCGCGGTTGCTCTGGCAGACGAGCGCGGCGATGTCGTACTCCTCCTCCCCCGTCCAGTGCAGCAGGAGCCGGGCCGGCTCGGCGGCGACCTCGATCGCCGGCTGCGCGGCACCGGCGCCCTCCTCGATCTCCCCGTAGGCGGGGGCGAAGATCTCGTGGAAGCCGTGGTGCTTGAGCAGACCGACCAGCTCGGCCCCGTTGATCAGGGTGATCGGCTTGCCGGACACGAACTGGTGCGAGCTGGGCCCGAACTTGCTGGTGGTGACCAGCACGGCCTTGGTGGCCTCCCGGTCGTGCTGCAGCGTGCCGAAGAGGTCGCGGACGGCCGACGGCGTGACCGTGTCCCGGTACCGCTTGACCTGCACGATCACGTTCCCGCCCCGGAACGGGTCGGTGTCGATGCCGCGGACGTCCACCCCGCCGTCCTTCGACCGGGCCGTGAGCTCGACCCGCATGCCCATGGACTCCATCAGCCGGGCTATCAGCCCCTCGAACTCGATCGGGTCCATCTCCAAGAGGAGCTGGAGTTCGCGCACCCGCCGCGCCAGCCGGCCGCGGTTCGCGTTGGTGTCGTCGCGCAGATGCCGGAACAGCATGCGCTGCGCGCGGCGCTCGGCGGTGTCGGGGCTGCTGAGGCGGTGGAGCTTGCGGCTCCGGGACATAGGTACTCCCTAGAGCGTGCCGCGACACGACGGATCGTCAGGCACGCGTCAGAAAAGGCGATTTCAGGATGGCTTTGGGTGTGTCCCCCGCTGGGTGAGTGAGTAGGTTACCGCCGCTCCTAGGCTTTCTGCATGACGACGAACAAGAGCGACCTTCTCGTGATCACCACGACCCATGACGACGAGGCGAAGTCCCGGGCGCTGGCGGCGGCCGTGGTCCGGGCCCGGCTCGCGGCGTGCGCGCAGGTGTACCGGATCCAGTCCGTCTACTGGTGGGACGGCGAGGTCCAGGACGCGGCCGAGTGGCGGATCGACTTCAAGACCCGCGCCGAACTCGCCGACACTCTGGCGGACTTCGTGAACGAGCACCACGACTACGACACCCCGGAGGTCGTCGCCGTCCCCGTGGTGGCGGGCAGCACCGCGTACCTGGACTGGGTGAGGACGGAGACCGCGGCGAGGTGAGAGCGCAGGAAGTCGGTGGGGCCGACTTCCTGCGCGGGGGGGTCAGGGGGCCGCGGTCGCGGTGGCACCGGGAGCAGCGGGTGGACGCTCCGCGGGGTGGGGGAAGACCCACGCGGCGAGGGCGAGCAGGAGGGCGATCGGGAGCACCGTCAGCACGGTGACCGTGGTGGGGGTGGCGGGGAGCTCAGAGGACGTCGGCATGGACCGGGGCGAGGTCGAGTTCGGCCCAGACCGTCTTGGAGTTGGGCTCGCGGGGGACGGTGCCCCAGCGGTCGGCGAGGGCGTCGACGAGGGTGAGGCCGCGTCCGGAGCACGACTCGCCGGGGCAGCCGCCGGCGGAGGGCAGGACGGGCTGCCGGTCGCCGCGAGGGTCGGACACCTCGATCCGGAGCACGGAGGTGCGCGAACGGCGCACGGTGGTGAGTGAGAGCGCGAGTTCGAACCCGCGCCCCGGCACGCGCCCGTGGATCGAGGCGTTCGCGGCCAACTCCGCGACGATGAGGAGCGCCGATTGATAGGCCTCCGGGGAAAGGGAGTTGACCCCCCAGGTGGCGAACTGTTGTCTGGCGATCCGACGCCCGGCGGCGGCGCCCCTGGGGGTGGAAGTCAGGAGTGCGGCGTGGGCGCGCGGGGTGGGGTTGTCGAGGGGAAATTCGGACTTCATGTGACAAAGCCTGGAGGGTCAGCCGTACGCTGACCACGCAATCGCCAGGTACGCAGAGTGCCTGTGCACGCGCGGACAGTGGCTTGTCGGGCCGGTTGCGGGAAATCGCTCGAAGGCGCGGTCATACGAGAATGGGGTGGTTCACGGTGGGCGGGATCACGGGAAGCGTGTTCGAGAACGACGAGTCGGTGGGCGACGCCGAGGGGGTCTCGGAGTTCTACAGCGCGGTGGGGAAGATCATCAAGATCCTGCGCGAGCGCGCCGGACTGACGCAGCGCGAGATGGCCGAAAGGCTCGGGTACAGCGAGGACCTGATCGGCGCGATCGAGCGCGGCCGGCGGACGCCGCGCGTGGAGTTCCTCAACGCGGCGGACGAACTGCTCGGTGCCGGCGGGCTGTTGAAGGCGATCGCCGACGACGTGATGAAGGCGAAGATCCGGGTCAGCACCCGGCACCCCGCCTTCTCGAAGGCCTTCACCGAAGAAGAAGCCAAGGCCATCGAACTCAACAGCTACAGCGTGCTCGGCGTTCCGGGGCTGCTGCAGACCGAGGATCACACGCGGGCCCTGTTCGAGATGCGCAGGCCCGTGCTTCCGGAGGAGATGGTCGAGAAGTGGGTGGCGGCCCGAATGGCGCGTCAGGAGATCCTGACCCGCACGCCGCTCCCCCTGATGAGCTGGGTCATCGACGAGAGCGTGCTTCGGCGACCCGTCGGCGGCTGGGACATCCACGAGAAGCAGCTGCGGCACCTACTCAAGGTCGGCCGAATGCGAGGCCTTGAGCTCCAGGTCATGCCGTTCGAGCGGACTCACCACGCGGGCATGGGGGGCTCGTTCAGCATCATCACGCCCAAGGACAAGCCACCGGTCGCCTTCGTAGAGGTGCAGCACGTCAACCGACTCATCATCGACCACGATCAGGTCCGTATCATGAACGCACGGTACAGCAGCATCAGGGCGCAGGCTCTGGATCTGACGGAGTCACTCGCCTTGATCGAGAAGATCCTGGGAGAGCGGTAAGCATGTCAGAGCTTACGTGGTTCAAGAGCAGCTACAGCAGCAACGAAAGCGTTGAGTGCGTAGAAGTGGCCGAGACCGCCACCGCCATCCTCGTCCGCGACTCCAAGGACAAGAGCGGCCCCCACCTCACCTTCACCCCCGACAGCTGGCAGGCCTTCATCACCTTCGCCGCCACCGTCGAGGCCTGAAACACCGAACGGCCCGCCGCTCCAGCCCTGGAGCGGCGGGCCGTCCACGCGATTCGCGGCTTCTCAAGGGAGCCGACGGACCTCCTGTGCCCGCTCGTCCAGCCAGACCAGGTGCTCCTGACCCTTGATCGTCAGCCCGAACCGATCCGGCGACGGGGATCCCGCAGCCTCCCACCAGTCGTACGCCGCCTGCACCTCGTCCCACAGCCGACGCGGCCCGTACTGCCAGACGGTGTACCGGTCGCCCGCCGCGCCGTCCGAGTCCACGGCAGCCCAGGACCGGGCGTCCGTGGTGGCCACCCAGAGCCGCGATGCCACGCCCTCGACCTCCGGCTCGTGGTCCCACGCCGTCCAGACGTCCCCCAACCGCAGGCCGAGCGCGAAGCGCGCCTCCCAGTCGTCACCGCCGACCTGCCAGGGGGAGAGCGCTGTCCGCCCCTCCACAGGCTGTTGGTCGTCGTGGACGACATCACGGAAGATCCGCAGATCGGTCCGCTGCTTGCGCATCAGCATGAACGATGAGTATGCGCTGAAGCGTCCCTCCGCCGTCGCGTCCTCCCCGGCCACCTACCTGAGCATCCCCCAGTCCAGCATCGGGCTGTCCCACGGAGTGACGATGACACCACCGGGTCTGGTCTGTTCGATCCAAGCCACTGGTACTCGTCGCACGGCGCAGGTGGCAACGATCCGGTCGTACGGCTGCCGGCCAGGCCATCCTCTCGATCCGTCGCCGCACACGACTTCCACTCCCGAGCCGGCCGCGTGCAGCCCCCCCCGGGCATGCCGGGCGAGGGCCGCGTCGATCTCGATCGAGGTGACGTTCTCGCCACCGACGCGGTGCGCGAGCAGAGCGGCGTTCCAGCCCGTCCCGGTACCGATCTCCAGGACGCTCAGACCCTCCCGAAGGTCAAGGTCCTCCAGCATCCGCACCACCATGGCGGGCGACGATGCCGAGGAGGACGGCAGAGCGTCCTCCTCGGCATCGGCCTCCGCCCCGTCATTGAGCTGCGTCACGACCGGGGCATTCGCGTACGCGGCCTCGCACCACCGCTCCGGTTCGTCTCGGAGCTCGCACGGCACGAGTCCGCCGTCGTCCCTCTCCACCCAGATCCGGTCGGGCAGAAAGCGATGGCGTGGAACTGCGATGACGGCTCCAGTGCGAAGGTCCGGCCACCCGAGAGGACCATCTCCTGCCTCGCCATCCTCGCGTCAACGGCTGCGACCACATCGTCGATGACCGTGCGGGACCGCTGAACGGCTTGCAGGACCGCCGTGGTGTACTCACGCGTCTGGACCATGCCGGGAACAACCCTGCTCGCGTACACCCGGAAGGCACGGGTGCGCTCATAGATGTCACGGACGGCCTCCTGCGCCTGGCGCAGGCCGGCCCGTTCCATCCGGCGCCAATCCATGTACATCGTCTCGGCCGTGCGCGAGGCAGTGATCAGCTCGTCGATCCGGTCGGCGGCACCACAAGCGTGGCACCAGGCCCTGATGTCACTCTCCGTCGGCGCCGACAGCCCTGCTTGGAGGCGGGACGTCTTGGACTTGTGCCAGCCACAGCGCTCGGACAGCTCGCTGCTGGTGAGACCGGCATCGGCACGGATGTCGCTGAGACGGGTCGCCAGGGCTTTCCGAGCCGCGACGACGCTGGAGGACGGCGTGTAGGACATGCTGTTGCCGACCGTCGTCCGGATCCCGCCCCGTCCCCCGGTTTCAGACTCGGTAGTCGTCGTGCGGAACGGACCGGGTCCACACCGCCTCGAAGGCGCCGCGGCAGAGCTGCACCGCGGCCTCATCCTCGGTGAGTTCGCCGCCCAGCGAGTCGCCGTCTCCGGAGAAGTACCCCCACCGGACGAGCTTGTCGTCGAACAACCAGAAGTCGTTCCCGGGCAGGGCCAGGTCGGATGCGCGGCGGCGCGGGAGCCAGCGCACCTGCTCGCCGGCCACGACGTTCGGGAACGTCACGTCGTACTCGTACCGGATGTAATCGCTGACCGGCTCCGAAACGATCCGGGCGCGA
Organism: Kitasatospora sp. NPDC001527; assembly: GCF_040298605.1. Lineage (NCBI taxonomy): Bacteria > Bacillati > Actinomycetota > Actinomycetes > Kitasatosporales > Streptomycetaceae > Kitasatospora > Kitasatospora sp. NPDC001527. The sequence continues at coordinate 5,526 of NZ_JBEPAM010000095.1, forward strand.
CGGATCGCCACGCCCCGGCCGACGGCCTCGTGTTCGGGAATGCTACCGGCCCTCCGACACTCGGCCGCCGTGGATTCGTCGACCTTCCAGCCTTGGATCACCAGGTCGGCCGTGGATTCGTCGACCCAGATGGTGGGCGACTCGCCATCGGGGCTGTTGGGATCCTTGGCAACGAACCGTAGCGTCATGGGTCCTCCTGCGCTCTGTCTGCGAGGTGGCACTTGCCTTGGCCGGTCCCATGGTGAGGGCCAAGGCAACCCTGCGTCAGGCAAGCGTCGTATCCCGCTCGCTCTTCACACCTGGCAGTGGAACGGCGGGCCACCGCCCCGGGAATGTCACCGGGGGTCGAAGGCCGTGGCGCGGGAGGTCTGTTCCCAGGTGGTGAGTTCGGCGCGGACGGCGTCGAGGTGGGCGAGGAGGGCGTCTGTGGCGTCGGCGCCGAGGGCGAGGCGCAGGGGGGTGTTCTCGGCGTCCAGGGCCAGGCGGATGGCGGCGGCGGCCTTGGCCGGGTCGCCGGGCTGGGCGCCGTTGCCGTCGCGGACCAGCTTCCTGGTGGCGCCGACCTTCTCGGTGTAGGCCGGGTGCTCCTCGGAGAAGTGGGCCGCGTCCTTGCCGAAGAGGTTGGTGCGGAACGCGCCGGGCTCCACGATCAGCACCTTGATGCCGAACGGCGCCACCTCGTCGGCGAGGCCCTCCGACAGCTGCTCCAGCGCCGCCTTGGTCGCGCTGTACGCGGAGCTCGGCGCACCGCTGTTCCACCGCGACCGGCGGGCGGTGCGGCTGACCACCGTCGGGGAGGCCCTGCTGCCGCACGCCCGGGGGATGCTCGCCGCCTGGGAGGACGCCGAGACGGCGGCCGCCAACGGCCAGGGGGTGGTGCTGCCGGCCGCCGGCAACGCCCCGCTGGTCGCCCGGGACGAGGTGGTCGCCGCACCGGTCCGGGGCGTCTCGCCGTCCCGGCTGGCCGTGGCCGCCCGACGGGGCGACGAGCGGCCCCTGGTGCTGGCCTACCTGGCCGCGGCGGCCGCGGCGGGAGCCGGCACCGCCCGGTGACGCACCCGTCCACCGGGCGGCCCGCCGGTCAGAACCAGTGCAGGCATTGCGGGGGCCGGGGAGTGCGGAAGAGGGCGTCGGCGAGCGCGGCGGCCTCGGCGTGGTGGGCGCGGATGTGGCCGGCGCGGACCAGGGTGCTGGGAGTGGTACCGCCGAGGTAGACCGAGCCCAGGTCGCTGACGTCGAGCGACAGGTCCGGGTCCCGGTCGGTCGGGACGCACTCGGCCTTGCCGTCCCGCACGGTCAGCAGCCAGCGGCCGTGCTCGCCGAGGAAGGAGTCCCCGACGTCGAGGACGAGCTCGCCGTCCGCGAACCAGCCGCGCGCGGTCAGCGCGCGCGGCACGTCCAGCAGCCGCACCCAGAGCCAGTCCATCTCCAGGCCCGTCGCGCCGGCCCGGAGGTCCTCCAGCTGCCAGCGCAGCGGGTGCGAGGCCGGGACGTGCTTGAAGACGGCCTCGGTGATCAGGTCGTGGCCGAGCACGTAGCGGGCCAGGGCCGTGAACGCCGTGTCGTCGAGGGCGATGGTCTCGTCCACCGTCAGGGTGATCGCCCTGGTCACGGGGTCGGGGTCGCTGAGGGCGTAACTGGCGTAGCCGTCCGGGACGCCGTCGGCGTCCCGGTGCACGGCGACGTAGCGCGGCGCCGGGGAGATCGGGGGCTGGCCCGCGCGCAGGGCCCACCAGCGGTGCGGCCGGGAGATCGCGCCCGGCTGGGCACGGCGGTAGCGGTCGTAGACCTCCTCCAGGACCTCCCGGCACTCGGTGCTCCGCAGCACCTCGACGGAGCCGGTGTCCCCGCCCCCGCCCCCGGCCCGGGGCTCAGCGAGGGCGGCCCGGTGACGCGGAACCGTCAGCCGCCCCGTGTACGTGGCCGGCCCGTAGCCGAACCTGCGGTAGATCAGGGCCTCGGAGGCCAGCAGCACCGACAGGAACTCCCCGCGCTCGCGCAACTCGGCGAGCTGGTGGCGCATCATGGCGCTGAGGACGCCCCGGCGCCGGTGCGAGGGCAGCACACCGACGGCGGTCACCCCGGCGACCGGGACGATCACCTCCCCCGGCAGGGTCAGCTCGAAGGAGTACGCACCGGCCGTGCCGACGGGCCGCCCGTCCACCGCCACGGCGAGCACCCCGCGGTCCAGCTCGAACGCCGACCACCACGCCCCGCCCCCGTCCTCGGTGGTCTCCCCCGGGAAGAGCCCGAACGCCGCGTGCATCGTCCTGACGAAGACCTCGCGGTCCCGTTCGGTCGTGGAACGAATCTCCATCGCTACTGCCGCCTCCCCAGGTCACCGGCACCACGACGCATGGTGCCCGGCCCAGTGCAACGCCGACCCGCAACCAGGTCAAGCGATTTTTCGCCGGCCCGTTTCCGGCGCGGAGCCCCGGGAGGGCAGCGGCGGCGGAGCCGGTCCCCGGCGGGGTTCGCCCCCGACCGACCCCCGAACTGGCGGACTGTTAGAGTCGCTTGGCGTTCCGACCGGGGGAGGCACCCGATGAAGCACCGTGCGCTCACGATCGGCGTGAGCACCGTGGCCGCGCTCCTGATCGCCGTCGCCTTCCGGCCGACCGGCGGTGCGCCGGCGCCCGGGCCGGCTCCTCGGCCGACCGCCCACGCGCCCTCCGTCATGCCCTCGATGCCCGGGGCCGAGGACAGCACCGCCGCCTTCACCCGGTGGGTCGAGCAGCACGGCACCGAGGAGCAGCGGGCGGCCGTCGTGGGCCACGTCACCGCGCTCAACCGGGCCGTGAAGCAGGACGACCACGTCAACACCTACCTGGCCACCGACCACCCGGACGCGGTGGACGCGCGCAGCCGCGCCATCATCCGTGCCTACCTGGCCTGGGCCGGGCCGCTCGACCCGGCCCGGATGCTCGTCCTCTACAACGCCTCGGGCGGCGTGATGAGCGCCGTCGACACCGCCGACTGGCGCTGAGCCCCCGGGACGCGGGCCTCAGGCCATGGCGTCCCGCACGCCGCGCGACATCCGCTCGGCGATCGCGGCGACCAGGGCCCGCGGGCGGCGCGGGGCGAGGTGGGCGCCGATCGCGTTGGAGCGGCCGGGGACGACGTAGGAGCGGTCGGCGTCCAGGGCCCGCAGCGCCGCCCGGACCACCGACTCCGCGGTGGTGAACGCACCCGTGACGGCGGCCTTCCGGGTGCCGATGACGTCGAAGAACCCCGTCTCCACCGGCCCCGGGCACAGGGCCAGGACGCGGATGCCGCGCCGGCGGTACTCCTGGCGCAGCGCGAGGCTGAAGTTGAGCACGAAGGCCTTCGACGAGCCGTAGACGGCGAAGTACGGGGTCGGCTGGAAGCCCGCCGTGGAGGCCACGTTGACCACCGCGCCCCGGCCGCGCGCGAGCATGCCGGGCAGCAGGGCGTGGGTGAGGTCGACGAGCGCGACGACGTTGACCATCAGCTGCTCGTGGTCGCGCTGCCCGTCGATCGTCTCGAACCGGCCGCAGGTGCCGAAGCCGGCGTTGTTGACCAGCAGGTCCACGCTCAGGCCCCGGTCGGCGAGTTCGGCGGCCACCCGGCGGGCGGCGTCGGGGGCGGAGAGGTCCTGGACGAGGACGTGGACGGTGACGCCGTGGGCCTTGCCGAGGCGCTCGGCGAGGTCGTGCAGGCGGTCGGCGGAGCGGGCGACCAGGACGAGGTCGTGGCCGCGCGCGGCGAGTCGGGCGGCGAACTCGGCGCCCAGGCCGGAGGAGGCGCCGGTGATCAGAGCGGTGGTGGCGGTGCGCACGGTGGTGCTCCTTGTCTCTCTATCTGTGACACGAGAGTATCGGATAATCGAAAAAATGCGACACCTTTGTTCCACTTAATCGTCGAGCCGCTTCCCCGCTGTACCGTTCCCCGGGTACGCCAGAGCTGGAGGCACACGATGAGCAGCACGCCCGCACGCCCGTTGCGCGCCGACGCCGAGCGCAGTGTCCGCGCGATCCTCGCCGCGGCCGAGCGCGTCCTGGCCGAGACCCCGGGCGCGTCCATGGAGCAGATCGCCGAGGCCGCCGGGGTCACCCGGACCACCGTCCACCGCCGCTTCGCCAACCGGCAGGCACTGGTGGACGCGCTGGCCGCCGAGGCCGCCGCCAAGCTCGCCGAGGCGGTCGAGGACGGCCGCCCGGACACCGCCCCGCCGCTGGTCGCGCTGCACCGGGCGACGGCCAACGTGCTGCGGGTCAAGGCCGCCTGGGGCTTCGCCCTCGGGCCGGCCGTCGTCCAGAGCGAGCAGGCGGCGCGGACGCACGAGGCGATCGCCCGCCGCTGCCGGGACCTGCTCGGCCGGATCCGGGACGAAGGGTTCATCGCCCCGGACGCGGACCTGGAGTGGGTGCGCCGGGTCTACTACGCGCTCATCGGCGAGGTCCTGCACGGCGACGGCGGCGCGGGGCCCGCCGAGGGCGACCCGGACACGCTGGCGGCCCGGATCGTCGACACCGTCCTGTACGGCGTGGGCCCGCGCACCGCGCGCTGAGCCGCCCCGCGGCACGCCCGCCGACGCGCTCGCCCGGTCAGCCGCAGGCCCGGTCGGGGCGCCGCCGCGTGCCGGTGCGGCGCCCCGGAAGAGGCCGCGGACGGCGCCCTCAACTCCCCCATATCGCATGACAATCGTCAATCTCCCTCGATCGAGGGAACTATCAGCCGAGTCCCCGCTTTCCCGGGCCGTTGGGGGCAACATCAGCACGTCCGCGCCCGAACAACCTCGTCCGGGCGGCAGAATCCGGCCCCTGGGACCAGCCCGTGACTACCTCCGCCCCCGTGTGGGACTGCCCCTTCAACCACACCGACGGCCTGGAGTTCGACCCCCTGCTCAAGCGCCTGCTGACCGAGGAGCCGATCGCCAGGATCCGTCTGCCGCACGGCGAGGGCGAGGCCTGGCTCGCCACCCGCTACGAGGACGTCCGGGTGGTCACCACCGACCGCCGGTTCAGCCGCGCCGCCGGAATCGGCCGCGACCTGCCCCGGATGACGCCCGCCCCGATCGCGCAGGTCGAGTCGATCAACCTGATGGACCCGCCGGCCCACAACCGGCTGCGCCGCCTGGTCGCCCAGGGCTTCACCAACCGCCAGGTGGAACGGCTGCGCCCGCACACCCAGAGCGTGGTCGACGGCTTCCTCGACGAGATGACCGAGCACGGCGCCCCGGCCGACCTCGTCCGCTTCCTCTCCGCCCGGCTCCCGCTCACCACCATCTGCGAGCTGCTCGACATCCCCGCCGGGGACCGCGCCGAACTCCGCGGCCACGCCGTCGCGATGATGTCCATGGGCCCCGGCAGCGGCGCCGGCCAGGTCGACGCCAAGGCCGCGCTGCGCGCCTACTTCGCCGAGCTCACCGCCGCCCGCCGCCGCTCGCCCGGCGAGGACCTCATCAGCGCGCTCGCCACCGCCCGGGACGGCGCCGAACTGCTGGACGACGACGAACTCGCCGTGATGGCCATGGTCCTGCTGGTCACCGGCCACGACACCAGCACCTACCAGCTCTCCAACATCACCTACACCCTGCTCACCCACCCCGACCAGCTCGCCAAGCTGCGCGCCGAGCCGGACACGCTGCCGCGCGCCCTGGAGGAGCTTCTGCGCTTCATCCCGTTCCGCCAGGGCGTCGGCATCGCCCGGGTCGCCACCGAGGACGTCGAGCTCGGCGGCGTGCTGATCAGGGCCGGCGAGCCGGTGCACGTCTCCTACCTGGCCGCCAACCGCGACCCGGCGGTGTACGAGCGGCCCGACGAGCTGGACCTCGACCGCGGCGCGCCCACCCACATGACCTTCGGCTACGGCACCCACCACTGCCTCGGCTCGCACCTGGCCCGGATGGAGCTCCAGGTGGCCATCGGGACTCTGCTGAACCGGTTCCCCAAGCTGCGGCTGGCCGTACCGCCCGCCGAGCTGGACTGGCAGACCGGCTCGATCTGGCGCTACCCGCAGACCCTGCCGGTCGCCTGGTGACCACCGTCCGGTGACCGCGCCGCGCCACCCCCCGCCGCACCCGGCCGCGCCCCCTCGGCCACTTGCCCCTCGGAGACCTCCCCATGGCCACACTCTGCCGACCCGCCATCGCCGTGCCCGAGCACGTCATCACGCTCGAGGAGACCCTCGACCTGGCCCGCACCCTGCACGCCGACCACCCGCAACTCGGCCTCGCCCTACGGCTGATCGAGAACACCGGGGTACGGACCAGACATCTGGTCCAGCCCATCGAGGAGACCCTGCACCACCCCGGCTTCACCGTTCGCAACGCCGTCTACGAGCGGGAGGCCAAGCGCCGCGTCCCCGAGGTGGTCGAGCGCGCCCTCGGCCACGCCGAGCTCGCCGCCCGGGACATCGACCTCATCCTCTACGTGTCCTGCACCGGCTTCATGATGCCCTCGCTGACCGCGTGGCTGATCAACTCCATGGGCTTCCGCTCCGACACCCGGCAGCTGCCGATCGCCCAGCTGGGCTGCGCGGCCGGCGGCGCCGCCGTCAACCGGGCGCACGACTTCTGCCGCGCCTATCCCGGCGCCAACGTGCTCATCGTGGCCTGCGAGTTCTGCTCGCTCTGCTACCAGCCCACCGACATCGGGGTCGGCTCGCTGCTCTCCAACGGCCTGTTCGGCGACGCGATCGCCGCCGTCGTGCTGCGCGGCCGCGGCGGCACCGGCGTCCACCTGGAGCGCAACGGCTCGCACCTGGTGCCGGACACCGAGAACTGGATCTCCTACGGGGTCAAGGACACCGGCTTCCACTTCCAGCTCGACAAGCGCGTCCCGGGCACGATGGAGATGCTCGCCCCCGCCCTGCGCGCGCTGGCCGTCGAGCACGCCTGGAACGTCTCCGGCCTCGGCTTCTACATCGTGCACGCGGGCGGCCCGCGGATCCTGGACGACCTCTGCCAGTTCCTCGGCCTGGAGCCGGTCGCGTTCCGGTTCTCCCGCGCCACGCTCACCGAACGCGGCAACATCGCCAGCGCCGTGGTCTTCGACGCGCTGGCCCGGATGTTCGAGGAGGGCGGGGTCGAGGACGGCACCCAGGGGCTGATCGCGGGCTTCGGCCCGGGGATCACCGCCGAGATCTCGCTGGGCAGTTGGGCCGGAAGGCCGCTGGAAGCGGTGGTCCCGCGCCGGTCGCGCGCTCTCGACGCCACGGAGCTGACGCTCGCTCACCGGACGGGCCCCGTGCCGCATCCGGCCGGGACTACGATCACCGAATGACCGATACCACGGATGCCACCCACACCTCCGGCACCGCCGACACCTCCGGGCCCGGCGGCCCCACCGGCGGCACCGGCACCACGGGCACCGCCACGCCACCGGACGGTGCCGGGGCCCCGCTGATCCCCAGACCGCCCCGCCCCGCCGAGGCCGGCCGGGCCGCCGAGCTGGCCGCGCTCTTCCCCGCCCTGCACGCCCCCCAGTACTGGGCCTGGGGCCGCTACGACGCGCAGTTCTCCACCGTCCTGCCGCCGGACGAGCTGGTCACCAACATCCACCTGGTGGGCTTCACCGCCGACGACCGGGTGGTGCTCTGCCGCGACGAGCGCGACCACTGGTTCCTGCCCGGCGGCACCCGCGAGCACGGCGAGTCGGTGGCCTCCTGCCTGGTGCGCGAGCTGCGCGAGGAGGCCGGCGCGCGGCTGCTCGGCGAGCCGGTCTGGCTGGGCGCCCACCGCTGCGTGACCGACGACCCGGTGCCCTACCGGCCGTGGCAGCCGCACCCGGAGAAGGCCTGGCTCTGGGGCTGGGCCGAGGTCACCGTGGACTCCGTCCCGACCAACCCGGACGACGGCGAGCAGGTGGTCGAGGTCCGCGCGGCGGACCCGGCCGAGGCGCGGGAACTGCTGCTGCGCGGCCACGAGGCGTGGTGGGGCGAGCTGATCGGCCTGGCCCTGGAGCTGCGGTCGCGTCCGCGCTGAGCCGCCACTGTTCCCCTGAGCCGCCGCTGTTCCCCTGCTCCCCGAAGACCACCGGAATGGCGCAGCAGCGGGCCCCGGTGTCCGATATCCGGTGATATGACTCGAAGGGACTCGGGTCCGTCTCGGGCCCGCACCGACGGGAGCCGTCATGGACAACTACCCGCTGCTCAACATCTTCTGGACGATGCTGGAGCTGTTCCTCTGGATCCTCTGGTTCTTCCTGCTCTTCAAGATCATCACGGACATCTTCCGCAGCCACGACATGGGCGGCTGGGCCAAGGCCGGCTGGATGCTCCTGGTGATCCTGCTGCCGCTGATCGGTGTGCTGGTCTACGTCATCGCGCGCGGCAAGGGCATGGGTGAACGCGACATCGCCCAGGCCCAGAAGGCGGACGCCGCCTTCAAGGCCTACATCCGGGACGCGGCGGCGACCACGCCCGGGGCCGAGCCCGGGGCGGCGCCGCCCGGTCCCAGCCATGTCGAGGGCCTGGCCAAGCTGGCCGACCTCAAGGCCTCCGGGTCCATCTCCGAGGAGGAGTACCAGAAGGCCAAGGACAAGCTGCTGGCCTGAGGTCCGCGGGGGGCGGCCGGCGGACGGGTGGTCGCCGAGGTGGTGCACCGCCGGCTGGCCGGGGCGCCCGCCCCCGAGCCCGAG
>NZ_JBEPAM010000096.1:0-12981 GCF_040298605.1 Kitasatospora sp. NPDC001527
CGGCCGTCGACCGGCCGCGCGCTCCCCTCCCCTGTTTTCACTGGCCGCCGAAGGTGGCCCCGGCCCCGGCACAACCGCCGGTGCCGGGATTCGGCGCGGTCCGCCCCTGCGGCCCCCACGACCGAGGGGCGGACCGTTTCTGCACCACCGACACTAGGCGGCCGGGGCCCGGTGCCAGGCCTCCCTGACGTCTCCCTGACGCCCCCGGCGTCGATCTTGACGGACCCCTCGCGGCGGTCCGGCCGGGTCAGCCGCGGGCGACGAGCTGGTCGGCGAGCTTGGCGAGGCGGCGCTGCGAGCGCTCCTCCTGCGCGATCGCGGCGGTCGCGGCGAGGTCGCCGCCGTCGTAGTACTCGCCGTTGACCAGCGCCGTCCCCGGCAGGCAGAGCCGGACGACGGCCTGCGCGCCCTCCGCCGCCGGGGCGCCGACCCTGCCGTACAGCGGGAGGAGCGCCGTGGCGCACTGGCCGGGGTTGAGGCTGACGGCGGTGATGCCGGAGCCCTCGGGCGCCATGTCGCGGGTGTCCATGGTGAGCGCGAGCTGGGACTGCGCGTAGGCGGCGACCCGGGAGTACTTCCTGATCCGGTGCGGGTCCGACCAGTTCATCGAGGCGGTGCGGTGCAGCGAGGAGGAGACGTTGACGATCCGGGCGCCGCCGGCCGCCGCGAGGGGCGCCCGGAGCAGCTTGGCGAGCAGGTGGGCGGCGAGGAAGTTCACCTGGAGCGAGACCTCGTTGCCGTCGTCGGTGAGGGTGCAGCGCTCCGGGGCCAGCACGGCGGCGTTGTTGACCAGCAGATCGAGGGCCGGGTGGTGCTTGACCACCGTACCGGCCAGCACCGCGATCTCCGCGAGGTGCGTGAAGTCGGCGGCCAGCTCGACGAGCCGGTCGCGCCGGACGCCGGACGCGACGAGCCGCTCGACGGCGTCCCCGGCCTCGGCGGCCGTCCGGGCGTGGACGAGCACGGTGGCCCCGTGACCGGCGAGGAGCCGGGCGGTCTCCCAGCCGATCCCGGAGGAGGCGCCGGTGACGAGGGCGGTGGAGGCGGACAGAACTGCGTCGGACATGACCCATCCAGGGGTGAAGGGCACCACCGGGGTGCCGCCCGGGCGCGTCGGTGGACGCGCCCGGGCGGGCGCCGGCGGGTGCGGGTGTGGTGCGAGAGGTGATGCGAGCCGGCGGCCGACCCCGCGCTCCCGCCGCGGACGTGCGCGGCGGGAGCGCGGGGTCGGACGGCCGGGAACGGCCCGGACCCGGCGGATCGCGCGGGCCGGCCGTCCGGGACCGGTAGCGGGCGGGGAGGCCTGGGCTTACCGGACCGCGGTGAGGGCCGCGACGGCGACGACCCGTCGCCGCGGATGCGGCGGGCGGTCGTGGTGGCGTGTCGAGCGGTTCACGTCCCTCATCAAAGCCAGCCGCACCCCGCGGGGCAAGCCCGGCCGGCCTGCCCTGACGGAACCCTGACGCCGGGCACCCTGCCGGTCACCGGGGCCGGCGGACGGTCAGCGGTGGTTGACGATGACGGAGATGCCCCAGCCGATCGACGCGAGCACCACCGCGAAGATCAGCACGGCCAGGGCGTAGCCGACCGGTCCGGCGGTGGGCCGGTCGGCCGCCCCCGCAGCCGGCCCGGCAGCCGGTCCGCCGGCCGGGGCGGGAGGGTTGAGCAGGCGCAGGCCCAGGGCGAACAGCGCCGGCAGGCCGGCCCCCGTGAGCAGGCCCACCACGACGATCTTCCACACCGCGTGCAGGTTGATCCAGGTGTTCACGAGGCCACCTTGTCCGGGGCGGGCTCCGGGATCACCGAACCGGTCCACGCGGCGTTGACGTTCTCCGGTGTCACCGCCGGATGGCGGGAGGCGATGAAGAAGGCGACCGACGCCAGCACCAGCACGGCGAAGACCACCACCACACCGGCCGTCCCGCCGATCCCGTTCGCGAGCCAGTAGGCCAACGCGCCGACCAGCGCGGCGGCCGGCAGGGTGAACAGCCAGGCCGTCACCATCCGGCGGGCGAGGTGCCAGCGCACCTCGGCCCCCTTCCACCCGACCCCCGAGCCCAGGATCGATCCGGTGGCCACGTGCGTGGTGGAGAGCGAGTAGCCGAAGTCGGTGGAGCAGAGGATCACGGCGGCCGAGGCCGACTCGGCGGACATCCCCTGGGGCGGCGCGATCTCCACCAGGCCCTTGCCCAGGGCGCGGATCACCCGCCAGCCGCCGACGTACGTCCCGAGGGCGATCGCCAGCGCGCAGGAGGCGATCACCCAGTCCGGGGCCTTCGCCCCGGGCGCCAGGGTGCCGTTGGCGATCAGGGCGAGGGTGATGACGCCCATGGTCTTCTGCGCGTCGTTGGTGCCGTGGGCGAGCGACACCATGGAGGCCGAGCCGATCTGGCCCAGCCGGAACCCGCGCTCGCGCGGGCGCTCGGACACCTCCCGGGTGATCCGGGCGACCAGCAGGGTGCCGACCACGGCCACCATGCCGGCGATGAACGGCGACAGCGCCGCCGGCACGATCACCTTGGAGACCAGGCCCTGCCACTTGACGGCCGAGGAGCCGGCCGCCGCCACCGTCGCCCCGATCACCCCGCCGATCAGCGCGTGCGAGGAGCTGGAGGGGATGCCGAGGTACCAGGTGGCCAGGTTCCACAGGATGCTGCCGGTCAGACCGGCGCAGACCACGGTCAGCGTCACCTCCCCGCTGGAGACCAGGCCGTTGGCGATGGTCGCCGCCACGGCGGTCGACAGGAACGCGCCGACCAGGTTCAGCACCGCCGAAACGGCGACCGCGACGCGCGGCGACAGGGCCCCGGTGACGATCGAGGTGGCCATCGCGTTGCCGGTGTCGTGGAAGCCGTTGGTGAAGTCGAAGCCCAGCGCCGTGAGGACCATCAACGCCAGGACCGCGTTGTTGCCGGTCACGCACCCGAACGTAGCCCGCGCACCGGGCGGGCCCGGTGCGACGGCGCCCCGGCACACCGAACGGCCGAAGGGCCGTCACCCGGTCGTACCAGCGCCGTCGCACCGTTCCTCGCACCTGCCGGTCAGAGCGTCGCTCAGCCGAGCGGCAGCTCCAGGACGGCCTCCTCCCCCGTGAGCGAGGTGATGGTGGTGGTGCTGTCCTTCGTGCCCGTGAAGGCGTAGAGCTTGTCGGAGCTGTTGACGACCAGGGTGAGGCGGTGGCCGTCGGCCAGGTCGTAGGCGGCGGGCTGGAGGCTCCAGCCGACGATGCTGTCCGTGCCGGCCGTCAGACCCTCGACGGTGCGGGGCTCGTGGGTGATGATCCGGGCGGTGCCGTCCGGGGCCACGTCGAAGAGGTAGGCGACGAGGGTCGCGGCGTTACCCTCCTCGACCCGGACCGCGAGCCGCAGCGTGGCCGCGCCGCGGATCCGGCGGCCGCCGGCCAGTTCCTCGGTGGACCACACCAGCAGACGGGTCCGGTCGAAGCCGGCCGGGTCGTACGCCTTGGGGCTGCCGAACCACTCCTTCTGCCCCGTCTCCATGACGCCGTCCATCGCGGTGGCCGTGGTGAGGTGCCCGGCGACGAAGTCACGGCTCCATCCCGCGGCGGGCTTGTCGGACAGGGTGCCGTCGCCGTTGCCGTTGGTGCCGCTCAGGTACCAGGCCTCGACGCCGGTGGTGGCCCCGGCCCAGGAGCCGAGCGGCTCGCGCCGGGCCGCCTTGGTGATCCGCCGGCCGCCACCGATGACGGGGGCGGTCTCGTAGGTGAACATGACCTGGCTGTTGACCACCGGCCAGTCCGGAACCCCGTTGGCCTCGCCGAGCAGGTGGTGGTCGAGCCAGGCGTAGGCCTCCAGCGCCGGCGTCAGGGAGCCGACGAAGGGCACGCCGCCCGGGAAGCCGGTGATGCCGAGGCCTTCCGGGGCGCCGTGGTCACCGATCCACAGGTTCAGGTGCTTCGGCACGGTGAGCTGCTCGAACGTGGCGATCGCCTCGCCCACCGGGAACAGGCTCTCGTGCCAGGTGTTCGAGTAGAAGGTCGGGATGCCCCGGGCGTTGGTGCGGCCGACATGGGTCTCCGGGGAGCGCCGGGTGCCCCACTTCACCACCTCGTCCATGTCCTCGCCGGCCCGGAAGGACTGGAGGATGCGCCAGGTCTCCTCGTCGAACTTCTCCGCCTCCTTGCCCTCCTCGGCGCCGGTGAACCTGATCAGCAGTTCCACGGCCTCCGAGTGCCGGGTGCCGTTGTCGTAGAGGCTGGTGGCGAGGTTCCCCCAGGTGCTCAGGGCGGCCACGGCGGCGACCCGCTCCCCCTCGTCGTGCGCGGCGACCAGCTGGCTGATGCCGGAACCGTAGGACAGGCCCATGAACCCGACCTTGCTCGGCGCGAACTCGGCCTGCGCGTGGTCGATCACCCTTGAGCCGTCCGCCCAGTCGTTCGGCCCGGCGACGTCGATGAACCCGTCGGAGGAGTAGAACTTGCCCGGCTGGCCCATGCCCCGCGGCGTGTACGCCAGCACGTGGTAGCCGCGTGCCGCCAGCGTGAGGTAGCCGACCATGAACGGCAGCCAGCCGTACGGGTTCCAGCCGGCGGGGACGATCACCACCGGACGCCGCTCCGGGGTGTTCTGCTTGATCAGGAACGCGGAGAGGCTGAGGTCCTCCGTCACGGGGACCTGCTGGATGCTTGCGCCGGCACGCTGCCGGACGCCCTCCACCAGCTCGCGCAACTCCTCGGGCAGCGCGCCGGCCGGCGCGGTGCCCTGGAGGGCCGCGAGCAGGGCGCCCGCGACGGCGAGCACGGACGGGCTGATGTCGAGGCCCGCGCCGCGCCAGATGCCGTGGGTGGCGATGTCACCGAGGGTCGCCTCGGTGACCGACGGGGTCGGGTCTCCACCAGCAATAGTCATACGAACCGCCCTTTCGAGGCAGACAGGGCACCCGGGGGGCGCCATCCCCGCGGATCCTGCTCCCGAGCGGCACCGGTAAACTGACGTGAAGTCAGATACGCTCGAACGAGCGAATGCCGCAGCCTCGCATTGACATGGCCCCGCCCCGCAGGTCCGGATGCTGGAATTCCGCCCGCACGTACCGCCGTCCGGGGCACGGTGGGCGGCATGATCCTGCGACCGGAGACCGACGACCTCACCGGCTACCTCGCCGCGGACGAGGTGATCGACCACCAGCACCCCGAGCTGCGCCTGCTGGCCGCCGAACTCGCCTCCCCCGAGGCGGCCTTCCGCTTCGTGCGCGACCAGGTCCGGCACTCCGCCGACGCGGGCGCGTACAGCGGGGCGTACCGCGCCTCCGAGGTGCTGGCCGCGCGCAACGCGATCTGCCACGGCAAGTCCCACCTGCTCGCCGCCCTGCTGCGGGCCCAGGGCGTGCCGACCGGCCTGTGCTACCAGCGCCTGGAGGACGGCGAGGGCGGCTTCGCCCTGCACGCCCTCAACGCCGTGCACCTGGAGGGCCGCTGGGCCCGGCTGGACGCCCGGGGCAACCGCGAGGGCGTCGACACGCGGTACGACCTGGAGCGCGAACGGCTGGCCTGGCCGGTCCGCCCCGAGCTGGGCGAACGCGACTATCCGACGATCCACCGCACCCCGCCAGCCCGGCTCCGCCACGCCCTCGCCCAGGCCCGGCCGGGCCACGCCGGCTACGCCCACCTCCCGAGCGAGCTGCCGCCGGCCGACGGGTGACCACGTCCGGAAGAGCAGGGCCCCCGGGACGCGGGCACCGCAGCTCGCCCCGCACCGCCCGCCTCCCCCGAGGAGTTCCCGTGTCCGACGACGTGCGAGGCATCGCCCCGGAACGGGCGGCACGGCTCGCCGCGCCGGTCGAGCGGTGCGGACCACCGAGCCGGCGGCACCACCGGGCCCCGGAGGAGGGTCGACCTCCTCGTCCGGGGCCACCGAGTCCGGGGCCGCCGAGCGGGCCCGGCGTCCGCTACGCGCCGGCGAGCGTCTCCACCAGGGCGGCCAGGAACTCCTTCGGCCGCTCCAGGTGCACGCTGTGCCCGGCGCCCTCGACGACCACCTCGCGCACCCGGCCGCCGGCGGCGGCGTAGCGGTCGAGGACGGCGCGGGTCTGCGCCACCATCGGCTGCGCCGGGCAGACGTCCTCGCCGGGCCAGCCCGGGACCACGCCGAGCGCCCCCAGGTGGGCGAGGTCGAAGAGCGAGGTGTCCGAGATGATCACATCGGCCGCACCGCGGATCCACAGGATCGGCGGCTTGGGCTCGACCCGCTCCAGGTCGTCGATCCGGAAGTGGACCGGCGCGATGGAGTTGAGCACGCCCCGCCCGCCGGGTGCGGAGCCCGGCCAGGTGTCGCTGGGACGGCTGTCGCCGGGGTAGTGGTCCTCCCCGGTCCGGGTGGACAGCATGGCGGCCACGTAGCGGTCCGGTTCGGCCAGCGGCTCGCTGACGTAGGAGGTGTCCAGCACCGAGCGCGGCGCGAACGGCGAGTCGGCGCCCCGCTCCCCCGCGCTCAGCAGCCGGACGAACTCCGGGGCCGCGCCGCCCGCGCCGGAGCCCGCGCCGTCGGGCGAGTTGAGCTTCCCGTCCACCCCGTGGGTGCCGCCGAAGCCGTACGGGGAGACCGGGTTGACCAGGGTGAGCGAGCGGACCAGCTCCGGCCGGTCCCGCAGCAGTTGCATCGCCACGCCGCCGCCCATGCTCCAGCCGACCAGGTGCACCGGGCCGAGGGCCAGCGCCTCCAGGTAGGAGAGCAGGTCCTCGCTGTGGTCGCGCAGGCCCCGGGTGGCGTCCACCGGCAGCGGCTCGGTGTCGCCGAAGCCGCGCAGGTCGGGGGCCAGCGGGCGGTAGCGCTCGGGCAGGTCGGCCATGGTGGGGTGCCAGAACACGCCGGAGGAGACGTTGCCGTGCAGCAGGACCACCGGTTCCCCGGTGCGGCCCTCGATCTCGGCGTGGTTCACGGTCAGGCGGTCGGTGGCGATCAGGCGGTCGGTGATCATCCGGCGGTTCCTCAGTTCAGCCAGCCGGCGACCTGCGCGTTCGCCGCGCCGTCCCAGCCGAGTTGCAGGTGGTTGGCGAGGGTGATCACCGCGGTGCCGCCGACGGTGGCGATGCCGGTGGTGTCCAGCGCGCTGGACACGAAGACCACGCCGTCGCTGGGGGCGCGGTTCTCGTTGAAGATGCCGACGACGGTGGGCGCGCCGCCCGCCATGAGGTAGGTCGTCACCGAGGCGGGCACCCCGGCCTGGTGCAGCGGGGCGATCAGCGAGCCGGCGTCGATCGCGGCCTGGATGCCGCCGCCCTCGGTGTAGAAGCCCTGCCCGCCGTAGTAGGTGGTGTACCAGTCCTGCTGGGTCTGGTCGATGCCGAAGACCGAGTCCCAGCGGGCCAGCATCTGGCGCTGCCCGGGGTAGACGTCGTAGCCGCTCGCGGGGGCGAAGGAGAACTCCGGGTGCGCGGTGTAGGTGCCGTAGCAGGTCATCCGCAGGTGCGGCGCGGGGGCGTTGATCTGGCCGCCGCACTGCGGCCAGATGGAGAAGTCGTGCGCCCACCCGTGGGCGAAGGGGTAGTCGTAGCCGCCGTTCGGGCCGCCGATGGTGATCAGCTTGCGCACGTCGCCCGCGTACGGGCGGCCCCAGGAGGGCTTGACCGAGGACACGTAGGACCGGGCGGACATCTCGCCCTTGCTCCAGCCGACCACGTCCACCTGGGGGACGCCGAGCTTGGCGCGGATCAGCGCGACGGCGTCGCCGACCGCCTGGGCCTGCAGCAGGTTGTCGCCCTGCTTGTGCGCGAAGCCGACCGCGAAGACCCGGTAGCCCCGGCCGGACAGGTACTGCATCAGACCGGTGTTCGGGCAGGAGACGGAGCCGCAGCCGTAGGCGCCGCCCTCGCCGGGGTTGGCCCAGGCCCGGTCCGGGTTGTCGTTGGCGCCGTGCACCAGCAGCACCGGGACCTGGTGCGCGCCGGTGTTCCAGCCCGGCGCGGAGTAGAGCAGGAAGCGGCCGGAGTAGGGCTGCTTGACGCCGCCGAAGAAGGTGAGCCGCTGGCCGTCCTGGTTGCCCCGGCCGTCCGGCGGATACTGCTCCTGGCGGAAGCCGGTGGTGGTGTCGAGGTAGCGCTCGACGCGGTCCCAGCCGTTGGCGACGCTGGTGTGGGTCGCCTCCAGGGTCAGGTGGGCCGGCACCGCCGCCGAGGCCGGCACCGCCGGGACGACCGCGCCGATCAGCGCCAGCACACCCGCGAGCAGCCAGCCCGCGCCCGCGCGCCCGCCACGTCCACTTCTTCTCCACATACCGCGCCCACTCCTCCACGCCGAGGCTCCAGTGGGCGCCAGGCTACGGATCCCGCCGCGCCGTCCCCATGGCGGCGGCCCACACCTCGGGCGCCCCGGTATGGGGGTCGGCCACCTGGCCAGGGCGCCCCGGGTCCCGGTCAGCGGCGGCCGAGCGAGCGGTACCTCCAGCCGGCCGCGCGCCACGCCTCCGGGGCCAGCACGTTGCGGCCGTCGACGACGGCGCGGACGGCGACCCGCTCGCCCAGCTCGGCCGGGTCGAGCTCCACGAACTCGCGCCACTCGGTCAGCACCAGCACCACGTGGGCCCCACGGGCGGCCTCGGCGGCGGAGGTCGCGTAGCCCAGGTCGGGGCAGGCCTTGCGGGCGTTGTCCAGGGCCGCCGGGTCGTACACCGAGACCCGCCCGCCCTCGCGGGCGATCGCCGTGGCGACGTCGAGCGCGGGCGAGTCGCGGATGTCGTCCGACTCGGGCTTGAAGGCGGCACCGAGCACGGCGACGCGGCGGCCGGTGAAGGAGCCGCCCGCGAGCTCCCGGGCGTGGTCGACGGCCCGGGTGCGGCGGCGCAGGTTGATCGCGTCGACCTGCCGCAGGAACTCCAGGGACTCGCCGGCGCCCAGCTCCTCGGCGCGGGCGACGAAGGCCCGGATGTCCTTGGGCAGGCAGCCGCCGCCGAAGCCGAGTCCGGCGGCGAGGAAGCGCCGTCCGATCCGCTCGTCGTACCCCAGCGCGTCGGCCAGCCGCACCACGTCGGCGCCGGCCGCCTCGCAGACCTCGGCGATCGCGTTGATGTACGAGATCTTGGTCGCCAGGAAGGCGTTGGCGGCGACCTTGACCAGTTCGGCGGTGGCGTAGTCGGTGACCACGGTCGGGATGTCGCCGAGCGGCGCGTAGAGGTCGCGCAACAGGCCCTCGGCCCGGCCGGGGCGCACCCCGAGCACGATCCGGTCGGGCGCCAGGGTGTCCTGCACGGCGTGGCCCTCGCGCAGGAACTCCGGGTTCCAGGCGAGTTCGGCGGCCTCCCCGGCGGGTGCCAGGGCGGTGAGCCGGGCGGCCAGCCGCTCGGCCGTGCCGACCGGGACGGTGGACTTGCCGACGACCAGGCAGGGCCGGCGCAGGTGCGGGGCCAGCGCGTCCACGGCGGCGTCGAGTTGGGAGAGGTCGGCGGCGCCGGAGTCCTTGCGCTGGGGTGTGCCGAGGCACAGGAAGTGCAGGTCGGCGAAGGCGGCGGCCTCCTCCGGGTCGGTGCCGAAGCGCAGCCGGCCGGCGGCCAGGCCGCGGCGCAGCAGCTCCTCCAGCCCCTTCTCGTGGATGGGGAGTTCCCCCTGATTGAGGGAGCGGACCCGGTCCTCGTCGATGTCCAGCGCGAGGACCTGGTGGCCGAGGTCGGCCATGCAGGCGGCGTGGGTGATGCCGAGGTAGCCGCTGCCGATCACCGTCAGGCGGTGGCGCATGGGCGGTCTCCTGTCGTGGGTGGGAGTGGATGGCGTCGCCGGGGCGGCGGTTCAGCCGGTGCTCCGGTCCAGCCGGCGGACGGGCCGGACGGCGATCAGCGCGAGGGCACAGCCCAGGCCGACCAGCGCGCCGAGCAGCAGCAGCCGGTGCACGCCGACGAGTTCGCTGGCCGGCCCGGCGACCGCCTGGCCGAGCGGGACGGCCAGGATGGATCCGGCGATCTCGTACGCGGCGACCCGGTTGAGCTTGTCCTCGGGGATCCGGGTCTGGACGCAGGTCGCCCACTGGACGCCCCAGAACGCCCACCCGATGCCGCTGACCAGGTAGCCGAGCATCAGCAGGGGCACCGCCGGCACCAGGGCGGCGGACAGCGGCATGAGCGGGAAGAGCAGCATCGCCACCGCCCCGCCGAACAGCGGGCGGGCCGGGCGCAGGCGGATCGCGACCAGGCCGCCGAGCACGCAGCCGACGCCGAAGGCGCTCTCCGCCCAGCCGAAGGCCGCCTTGCCGTGGGCGTCGATGATGGAGACCGCGCCGACCGGGGTGATCGGGCCCCAGACCGCGACGCCGAGGACCCACCAGATCAGGATCACCGACCACAGCCAGGAGCGGGAGCGGAACTCCGTCCAGCCCTCGCGCAGGTTCTGCAGGGTGGAGGCGGTGCGGTCGGGCTCGACGTGCGGCAGCCGCAGGGCTGCCAGGCAGAGCCCGCTGAAGACGAAAGTGGCCGCCGTCGCCGCGAAGACCGAGGCCGGGGAGACCGCGGCGACCAGGGTGCCGGCGAGCGCCGGACCTGCCATCGTGGCGACGCCCTGGCTGACCCTCAGCACGCCGTTGGCCTGCTGGGGGTCGGCGGCGACCTGGGGCACCAGGCTGGTCAGCCCCGGCTGGAACATCGCGGTGGCGAGCCCGCCGAGCACCGACGCGCCGACCAGCAGCCACAGCGGCGGGTGGCCGCTCCAGAGGCAGACCGCGAGGCCGAGCTGGACCGCGCAGCGCAGCGCGTCCGCGGCGATCATCTGCGGCCGGGGGTGGAACCGGTCGGCGAACACCCCGCCGAACACCACGAACAGGGCGAAGGCGCCCATCCAGGCGCCGAGCGCGACGCCGACCGCGCCCACCCCGAAACCGAGGGCGAGCATCGCCACGGCCGTCGCGACCGGGATCATGGTGTCGCCCAGCACCGCCATGGTGCGGGCGGTGAAGTAGAGCCCGAAGTTGCGGGTCCACAGTCGGGCGGGCGGGGCGGGCGGCGCGGCCAGGGTCGCGGCCATGGGGCTCCTTCGGGACGTCCGCGGGGGCGGGCGGGTGCTCGGGGTCGGCGGGGTGTCGGCCGGGCTCAGAGGTCGAGTTCGACCCGGTACGCGCGCAGCCAGGCGTCAGTCTGCAGGGCGGTCTCCAGCGCGGCCCGGCCGACCCCCTCGACCAGGGCGTCGGCGCCGTCGCGGGCCACCGCGCTGCGCAGCCCGGGGGCGAGCAGCGGGGCGAGCGGGCTGTCCTGGTCCAGCGCGACCCGGGCCAGCCGCTCGCGCAGCACCCGGTCGTAGCCGGCGTCCCGCAGGTTGGGGTACGGCGTCTTGACCCGCATCGCGACCGGCTCGGGCAGCAGGTCCTTCATCGCCGCCCGCAGCAGGCTCTTCTCGCGCCCGTCGAACGCCTTCATCGCCCAGGGGATGTTGAAGGTGTACTCGACCAGCCGGGGGTCGGCGAACGGCACCCGGATGTCGAGCCCGGCGGCGGTGCCGAGGCGGTCCAGCCGGTCGAACAGCACCCGGGTGTGCCGGGTGTGCGCGAGGTAGGTGACCTCGCGGTAGCGGGCCTCGACCGGGTCGTCGAGCGCGTCGGCGGCGGCGATCTCGGCGACGGCGGCGCGGTGGCAGTCCCGCTCGTAGCCGGCCAGGTCGAGCTTGCCGAGCAGGTCGGCGTCGAAGACGACGTCGGTGCCCAGGAAGCGCGGGCGGCCCTCCGCCACCCACGGGAAGGTGGGCCGGGCGATCCACTCGGGCAGCCGGTTCCAGTTGTAGCCGCCGAAGACGTCGTCGCCGCACTCGCCGGACAGCGCGACGGCGGCGTGCCCGCGCGCCTCGCCGAACAGCAGCCGCAGCGAGGCGTACTGGTCGCCCTTGTTGATCGGGATGTCGTACGCGGCGAGCACCGAGGCCCGCAGCGCGGGGTCGAGCAGGTCCAGGCCGGCGAGCGAGATCTCGCCGTGCTCGGTACCGGCGTGGTCGGCCATCAGGCGGGCGTAGAGGTGGTCCTCGTTGCCCTGCGCAGCGGCGCCGTCGGTGCCCGGTTCCTGGTCGTTGACGGCGAGCGAGCGGATCGGCCCGCGGCCCTGGCGGCGGGCGAGGGCGGCGGCCAGCGCGGTGAGCGAGCTGGAGTCGAGGCCGCCGGAGAGCAGCGAGCAGGGCAGCTCCTCGCCGTCCAGGTGCGGGGCGACGGCCGCCTCCAGGAGCGCGCGGACGGTGTCGACGGTGGTGTCCAGGTCGTCGGCGTGCCCGGCGACCCGCAGGTGCCAGTAGCGGCGCTCGGTCGCGCCGGCGCGGGTGACCCGCAGCAGCGCGCCGGGCAGGACCTCGCGCAGGCCCCGGAAGACGGCGTGGCCGGGCACCCGGGCGACGGAGAGGATGTCCCGCAGGCCGTCGGCGTCGAGGGCGGGCCGGAAGCCGGGGTGGGCGAGGACGGCCTTGGGCTCGGAGCCGAAGAGCACGCCGTCCGGGGTGGTCGCGTAGAAGAGCGGTTTGACGCCCATCCGGTCGCGGACCAGCAGCAGTTCCTCGCGCCGCGGGTCCCACAGGGCGAGCGCGTAGCCGCCCTCGATCCGGGTGACGAAGTCCTCGCCCCAGGCGAGGTAGGCCTGGAGGACGGCCTCGGCGTCGCCGCCGGTGACCGCGCGGTGCCCGGCGGCGGTGAGCCGGTCGCGCAGTTCGCGCGGGTTGGTGAGGTGGCCGGCGAAGGAGAGGACGGCGCGCGGGCCGGTGTCGCCGGGGGCGGTCAGCGGCTGCGGGTGCGGGTCGCGGGCGGTGCGGCGGTGGCCGAGGGCGGCGTGCGCGGAGCTCCACTGCCCCTCGCCGTCGGGCCCGCGCCGGGCCAGTGCCGTGGTCATGGCCCGGACGACGGCCTGCCCGTCGGCGGTCTCGTGCGAGAAGTCGACCCAGCCGGCTATGGCGGACATGCGGTACTCCCAGGGGTGCGCGGTGGCGGGTGAAGGAGGGGTGACGGGTGGTGCGCGGGCGGCCGGCGGCGCCGGGCGGGGCGCCGCCGGCCCGCGCCCCGCGACGCCGGGGGGTGGGGCCCC
>NZ_JBEPAM010000097.1:0-10285 GCF_040298605.1 Kitasatospora sp. NPDC001527
CTGAGCGCCTGCGGGCCCGGGGGGGGGGGGGGGGGGGGGGGGGGGGGGGGGGGGGGGGGGCGGCCCGGCCCGCGCGGCCGCCCCCGTACGGAACGGCCGCCCCACCGCGCGTACCGCGCCCCGTCTCCCGTCGCCCGTACGAGGTCCCGCCCGGCGGCGGTCAGGGGCGATCGGGGAGGGCGCGGGCGAGGGAGTCGAGGGCGGCCACCGGATCGGGGCCGGCGGGGGAGAGGACGACGCAGGTGGCGCCCGCGGCGTGCCGGGCCGCGATCGCGGCGCGCGCCTGGGCGGGGGTCCCGGTCACGCCGAGGGCGCGCACCCAGTCGGCGGGAAGGGTGCGGGCGAACTCCTCGGGACCGGAACTCGCGGCCCGGTGGGCGCGCAGCTCGGCGGCGAAGGGCAGCGGGTCGATGTGGGGCGCCCAGTCGGGTTCGCCGATCGCGGAGAGTCCGGTCCGGGCGCGGTCGAGGGCCGCGTCCTCGTCGTCGTCGACGGCGGCGATGTCGTACACGACGACCTCCGGCTCCGGTGCTGCGGCGGCGCCGGGACGGGTGAGCGAGGCGGTGATGTAGGCGGGGGCGGACGGTTCGGCGAGCAGCAGCCCGTCGGCGGCCTCCCGCGCCATGGCCTGCGACCTGGGCCCGCGCACACCGAGCACCACCGGCGGAACGGCGTGCGGGACCTCCGTCAGCACCACCCCCTCGCACCGCACGTACCGGCCGTCCGCGGGGCCGGGCTCGCCGCGCAGCAGCGCGCGCAGGGCGGTGGCGTACTCGCGGAGCAGGGTGAGCGGGCTCTCGGGCCAGCTGCCGATCCGGCGCATCCAGTCGGGCATGCCGTGGCCGATGCCGGCGATCAGCCGGTGGGGGTGGAGCTGGGCGAGGGTGGCGAGTTCCATGGCGGTGAAGCAGACGTTGCGGGCGCCGGCCGGCATGATGCCGATTCCCACGGTGATCCGCCCCGTGGCGGCGAGGAGGGTCGCGGCCTGCGCGATGCCACCGCGGTAGCCGAGGTCCTCGACCACCCACACCTCGTCGAACCCGAGTTCCTCGGCCCGACGCGCGTACGGGACCAGCTCGTGCGCGGGCAGGTCGCGGGGCAGCAGGACGCCGACCCGGTGGCGGTGGGTGTCGGTGCGGGGCATGCGGCTCCTCGGGGGTGCGGTGGGCCGGTGGCCGGCTCCGCCTGCGAGCCGGTGAGGATCAGTCGATCGCGCCGCGACCGCGGTGTCCAGCCCCGGCCGGGCGCGAGGTGCCCGGCCGGGTGTACGGACGGGTGCGGATCAGCGGACGGGGACGCAGATCTCGCACAGGTGCCGGGCGAGCAGCGCGGGGCGGTAGCGCTCCAGAACGGGCCGGGTGGCGTCGAACGCGAGGCCCTGGGCGGCGAGACCGTCGAACAGCCCGGCCCAGGCCCGCGCGAGGCCCTCGGGGGTGTGGGCGGCGGTGAGGACGGCATGGCGCCCGCCGGCGAGGCGGGCCACCTGTATCCCGGGTCCTCGCACCGCGGTGTCCTCGGGAACGACGAGGCAGGTGTCGTAGCGGCAGGCGTGGGGCGGGGTGCGGGACGGGTCGTCATGGGCGATGCCCAGAACGGCGGAGTCGGCTCGCAGCAGACCGTGGGCGGCGGCCCAGGACTTGAGCTCCTCCATCCGGATCCCGTTCGCCTCGCCATAGGGGCCGGTGCGCCTCGAATAGGCGATGCGGGATTCCTCGATCATTTCCAGCGTGAACACGTGAATCATCCTCCGCTCGGGTGGTGTGGAGGAGACGGTAGCAAGGTATAAAAACGAAATCGGCGGGCTTTTTGAATTCCGTCATGCCGGTCGGCCCGCTGACCTGACCGGCCCTTGGTGCAGCGCTCGGTGGCGAACGGGAGGAGTCGGAGGTCCGGCCGGACCATGGCGATGAAAGGGAATTCGAGCGATGTCGACGGACCGTCGCCCGTCCGGCCGGAATTCGGCGAAACCCGCGGCCCGCTATCCGAGTCCGAGCATCGCCTCGGCTATCTCGCCGACCGCCGCGGCGGGGATCGCGGTGGCGGCCCCGTCGAGCACGAGCAGCCGTGCTCCGGGGACCGCGTGCGCGATCGCCTCGCCGTTGCCGAGGGGGAAGAAGCGGTCGCGGCGGCCGTGGACGACGAGCGTGGGGACGGCGATCCCCGGCAGGCGTTCGCGCCAGCGGGGCGCGCAGTCGAGCCTGGAGAACACCAGGCCCATCTGGTTGGCCATCTGGACCGGGGGCGCCGTGCCGGGCGTGCGGTCCCAGACGCGCGCGGCGACGGCGCGCGCGGCGGCGGGGTCGTCGCCGAGGATCTCCGCGGCGGCGCCCGCGAACTCCGCGACCGCCCGGCGGTCGCTCCAGTCGGGCAGCGGACGGGCGAACAGCCGGCTCATCGTCGCCGGGTCGTGGTCGGGGAGGTCGCCGTCGGGCGGGCCGGGGGCGACCGGGCGGGTGCCGGCCAGGGTGAGCGCGCGGAACGCGTCCGGATGGTCGAGCACGGCCACCTGGGCGACCATCCCGCCGACACCGATCCCCGCGAGGTGCGCGGGAGCGCCGCCGAGCGCGTCGGCGAGGGCCGCGGCGTCGGCGGCGAGGTCGCGCAGGGTGTAGGCGGGTGCCTGCGGATCGGCCGCCGTCGACTCCCCGCTGTCGCGCAGGTCGTAGCGGACCGCCCGCCGCCCGCCGGCGGCGAGGCGCTCGCAGAGCGCGTCGGGCCAGGAGAGCATCGTCGGCCCGCCCGCGAGCAGGACGAGCGGCGCGCCGTCGTCGCCGAACGACTCGACGCCCAGGTCCGTCCCGTTGACATGGACGGTGGTCATCGGATCACCGGGCCCCGTCGTGCCCGAGACCGCGGTCGGGCGCGCTCATGTCGCCCGTCGCGGGCGTGCCGTCGGCGAGCCCGTAGCGCAGGTACACGGTGCCCGTGGGGCCGGCCACCGGCGGTTCGAGGAGCGTGACGTTCGTGGGCACCGCGCCGCCGTCGAACACCTTCTTCCCGACGCCGAGCACGATCGGGTGCACCCACAGGTCGAGGCGGTCGAAGAGCTTCTCCCGCAGGAGGGACTGCACCAGGTCCAGGCTGCCGACGACCTTCACGTGCTGGTGCCGGTCCCGGATCTCGCGCACCGCGCCCGCCAGGTCCGGGCCGAGCCGGGTGGACCCGGCCCACGGGAGGTCCGGCGTGCCGCGGGAGGCCACGTACTTCGGGACGCGGTTGAAGAGCTCGGCGATCTCGCCCTCCTGCTGGTGCGGCCAGTAGGAGGCGAAGAGGTCGTAGGTGCGCCGGCCCAGCAGAAGGGCGTCGGTGCCCTCGTACGCGGCCAGGATCTGCGCCCCGGTGGCCTCGTCCAGCAGGGGCGCCTGCCAGCCGCCGAACGGGAACCCCTCCGGGTCCTCGTCGGGTCCGCCGGGCGCCTGCCCGACGAGGTCGAGGGTCGTGAACAGTTCGATGTGGATGAGGCCCATGTCTGTACTCCCGATGAGTCGGTCGTCCCGGTTCGCGATGTAGACCTGCCGGGGCCGGAAAACTCATCGCCGCGTCGGCACCCGGTTTCCCCGCCCGGCGGCCCCGTGGGTGTCCCGGACCGGGCGGACGGTCGGCGGCTCCACGCTGCGAGCGTAGCGCCAGGCGCTCGCCGGGGCGGGTGGCCGGTTGACCCGTTCGTGTGAAGGAGGACGCCGCCCTCGACGGCCGCCTCCGCCCGTCGGGCTGTCACAGGCGCCGGGCAGAATCATCGGCGTTCGCGATCACCACACCGACCCGGAGACCGACGTGTCCTCGCCGTACGATTTCACGACCTGGGAGCCGCTGCTGCGGCTCCTGCGGACCGCACACGCGCGGGAGGCGGCCGCGCCGGGAGGGCAGGTGTCGGGGAGCATCGGCCGCGACACGGACGACGTGCCGCTGACGGACGACCGGGAGGCGCGCGACGCGATCGAGCGGGTAAGGACCGCCCTCGCCTCGGCCGGGATGACGGACATGGGCTTCGCCGCCCGGATCCCGGCGAGCGGAGCGGTGGTGCTCCGGCTGTTCGACCGCACGGCGGCGACCGAGGACGCCGTCGGCAGCGTGCTGGGCGCGCTGACCCTGGTCGAGGGCGCCGTCCCCGAGCCGTGGCGGCGCCTGCCCGAACCCGTGGACGGGGCCCGGCCGGCCCCGTCCGCCGACCCGGAGTTGCTGGAGCGCAGGCTCCGCGACCTGATACCGGACGCGATCGGCGCCACCGAGGAGGAGATCGCCGCCGCGGAGGAGCGCCTGGGGCTGACACTGCCCGAGGAGGTGAAGGCGCTCCACCGGGTGACGCGCGCGCGGTGGGAGGACTGGCGGGACGACCACGAGGCCGAGCAGCGCGTCCTCGGCGCGGTGGGCTTCGACCCGATCCCCCTGGAGCACCTCTTCGTCGCCGACCTGTCGATGCGTTCGTCGTTCTCCTGGGAGCACGCGGCGACGGGGGCCGTCCTCACGGGACCGGAGGACGCCGTGCAGGACCTCGTCGGCTCCCCGGGGTGGATCGTCATCGGCGACACCGGCGGAGGGGACCAGGTCGTCGTCGACCTGACGCCCGGCCCCCGCGGCCACCTCGGCCAGATCGTCGTGCTCGACCACGAGCAGGCCGTCGGCGCGTCGCTGTGGGCCGACTCGCTGACCGATCTGGTCCTCGGCCCCGAACGCACCTGGTACACCGGACACCGTTGGGAGAAGCCGCCGCTGACGGCCATGGTCCACGACGGGAGCGCCGGGAGCATCGAGGCCGTCGCCCAGCCGGCGCTTGAAGTCCTGAGCATCGTGTCGCGCACCGGCGCACCCCTGAGCCTCGCCCCCCTCGTCGGGCTGCCCCGCCTGCGCACGCTCCGCGCCGCCCCCGGCACGCTCGCCGACCCGCTGCAGATCGCCGAGCTGACGGGCCTGGAGTTCCTCGAACTCGCGCCCGAGGACTGGCGCGTCCTGCTCGACGCCGGAGCGGTGCCGCGCAGCCTCTCGGCCGCCTCGTTCCAGCGCTTCGGGCATCAGGACCCGAGGTTCGCCGTGGCCCTGGCCGACGAGATCCTCGCCCTCTGGGACCGCCCGCTGACCACCGAGACGGTCATCAACGGCGACCTCGGCCCCCTGTCGTAGCCCCGCGCCACCGGCGGGACGGAGGCCAACTCGATCCGGAGGGAAGCCGCGATGCACACGGCGGTCGAGGTCGCCCCGCGCCGCGGCAGGCACGGCCCGGGGTCCTCCGGCACCCGGGCGCCGGCGGCCAGGTCGGTCCCGGAGGTGTGCGGGCTCGCCGGGCACGGTGTGCTGACGGTGCGTTAACCATGGGGGAAAGGTCTGTTCCAGGGCCGTGAAATCTCGGTCATGGCGATCCGGGAACCATGCGAAACCGGGCAGTGGCGCGGTCGACGAATGTTAAGTTACCCGTCGGTCAGGAGCGGCGTGCGGCTGCTCCGGGCCGTGCGCCCCGCCACAAGTCACCCCCGATCCAGCATTGTTGACCGGAAGGGACCCTCCACGTGACCGTGCGCAAGCTGACGATGTCAGCAGCCGCGACAACCACCGTGCTCCTCCTCTGCGGCGCCGTCCTGAACGGAGCGGCGGCAGCACCGGCCGCCGCTGCCGGCACCACCACCATCACGACCACCACGACCAACTCGACTACCGAGACGGCCGCTTCGGCCACATCGCCCGGCGCACCGGCGACGCTGGCACCCCCGGTGTCCGGGACGGCCGCGGCGACCCTGGCGACCCCGGCGCAGGGCGGCGCGCCGGCCACCGCCACGGCCGACCCCGGCCTCGCGCTCTCCTCCTACGACCCGGCCACCGGCACCGCCGTGCTCGCACCGGCCGCCACCGCTCCGCAGGCGCCGTCCCTCCGGGCCGAAGCCCCCGGCGCCGCCGCCGCTGCCGCTGCCGCCGTCCGGCCCGGGCAGCTGATCGACAGCCCGCCCACCCCCGCGGCCCCGCACGGCGCGCTGGTCGCCGTCACCGGCGTGCAGCCGGCCGCCGACGGGACGGTGGCCGTCACCACCCGCCCGGCCACCCTCCCCGAACTGCTCGGCGCGACCAGCACCAGCCTGCACAGCGCCGTCAGCCCGAGCGCGTTCCAGGTCCAGCCCCGGCTCGGCGGCGTCCAGGTCACCACCGACCTCGGGCCGGCCGGCGGCCAGGGCTCCGTCTCCGGAAGCCTCGGGCTCAGCGCCGACGCCACCGTCCCGCTGCCGAACGGGTCCTCGGTGACGCTCTCCGGCTCGGTCTCGCTCACCCCGGCCGTCGACTTCTCCTACCAGGGCGGCCTCGGCCTGATCGACCCCCAGCAGGCCCGGATCGGCTTCAGCCTGGGCGCACACGCCGACTGGCGCGTCAGCGGGAGCCTCGCGGGCGCCACCTCCGCCCGGATACCGCTGGCCACGTACAGCGCCAGCCCCGTGGTGATGGTGGGTCCCCTGCCCGTCGTCATCAACCTCACCTTCACCCTCTCCGCCGACATCGCCGCCGACGGCACCGTCACCCTCGACGCCGAGCAGGCCTACGACGGCCGGTGGGGCGTCCACTCCGACTACGTCAAGGGCCCGGGCTGGACCACCACCACCGACCCCGGGACCTCCACCGTCACCCCGCTGCGCCTCGACCTCAGGGGTTCCGCCTCGGCGAAGGCCGGTCTGCTCGCCGAAGGCTCGATCGCCCTGTACGACACGATCGGCGTCAAGGCGTCGATCGAGCCGTACCTGCGCGCCGCCGTCAGCGGCTCGGTCGTCCTCGACGGCGCCGGCAGCGCGCCGGAGGTCAACGGCACGGCCGTGCTCTACGGCGGACTCGACATCAACGGGGCCCTGATGGCGAAGCTCGCCATCCTCGGCACCCCGGTCCTCTCGGCGGACCTGCCCTTCCTCGCCTTCCACCGCGAATGGCGGCTGGCCTCGGTGAGCACCGGCCCGAACCCGCCGCGCATCGTGGACTGGACCCCGCTCAGCTCCGGCCTGGCCGACGACAACCGCTCCGCCCACCTGAAGACCCGACCGGACTGGGACCCGTACGCCCTCAAGGCGTCCTGCCCGGACGGCAGCCGGCTGATCGGGCTCAGCCACGGCGGTGACGACGGCCTGTGCACGGACGTCACGCAGGCGGACCTCTGGGACGCCGGCCGCGCGTACGCCGTCGACCACGGCGGCACCTACGTGACGACCGACTGGGCACCGGGGTACGCCAAGGCCCAGTGCCCCGCCGGTTCCTTCGTGTCCGGCTACAGCCGCAACGGCCGGACGATGGGCGTGCTCTGCGCGAAGTCGGCGACCCCGCCGGGGGCGTCGACCCGTACGCTCCGCTTCGACGACGGCGACAACCGCCCCGCGGTGGCCGGGGGCGGTGACTTCGCGTACGGCTTCGCCAAGGGCCAGTGCGCGGACGACGAGTTCGTCGCGGGGGTGGCCTACGGCCAGCCCTGGT
The DNA here is from genome assembly GCF_040298605.1 of Kitasatospora sp. NPDC001527. Classification (NCBI taxonomy): domain Bacteria; kingdom Bacillati; phylum Actinomycetota; class Actinomycetes; order Kitasatosporales; family Streptomycetaceae; genus Kitasatospora; species Kitasatospora sp. NPDC001527. The sequence goes on from NZ_JBEPAM010000097.1 coordinate 7,432, forward strand.
GGCAGCTGTGGGCGGCGCGGCCGTACGCGCTGCTCTGCCAGAAGCTCGCCTGACGGCGACAGGACCGTCCGCCGCGCCGGACCCTGCCCACGGTGGTGTGGTGGGCGGGGCCCGGCACGGCGATCCGGCCGGTGGTGCGGCCGGCGGATCAGTGCAGGGGCACGACGGCGAGCGGGCAGGGCGCGTGATGGACGACCGCGTGGGCCACCGGGCCCAGGTGGGCGCCCAGCGGGTTGTGGTGGTGCCGGGCCCCGATGACCAGCAGGCCGGATCCGGCGGCCGCGTCGACCAGGGTGATCCCGGCGTGGCCCATCAGCACCTCGGTGGACACCGCGACCTCCGGGTGGTGCTCGCGCCAGGGGGCGAGCGCCATGCCGAGCGCCTGCCGCGCTTCGGCGGCCAGCTGCTTCTCCAGGCCGCCGATGGAGCCGAAGTGCAGGTACTCGGTGCCGGCCGGCGGCCCCCAGGCGTGCACCACGGTGAGCGGGTCCCGGCGACGGGCGGCGGTCCGGAAGGCGAAGTCGAGCACGGGATCGCACGGATGCGCGAGGTCCACGCCCGCGGTCACGCCGCCCGGCTCCTCCGCCCGTCGCGCGCCCGCGCCGCCCCGCACCAGCACCACCGGGCAGCGCGCCGCGCCGAGGACCCGATGGCTCACCGAACCGGTCAGGAAGCCCCGCAGCGAGCCGAGGCCGCGGGACCCGAGCACCAGCAGCACGGCCTGTTCCGAGGCCGCCGCCAGCGCGGAGACCGCGTCGTCCGGCGCCTGGGAGACCCGTACGTCCAGGCCGGGAAAGAGGGTCCGCAGCGCGTCGGCCTCGGTCGTGGGCGCCCGCTCCGGCCCCCGCGAACCGGCCTGCAGCACGTCGAGCGGCAGCCCCTGCCGAACGGCCTCGCGCGCCGCCCAGCGGGCGGCGGCCCGGCTGGGCTCCGAACCGTCGAAGCCGGTGATGATCCGGTCACGTGCCACGGTCCGCCTCCGATCCCGCCGCCCGCCACCGGCGGGCCGCCCTCTCCATGCTGCGCGCCGCCCGGCGCGGAGCGCGAGCGGTGGCCGCCCCGGCCGTGCCGCCCTGCCCGCCCGCCGTGAGGGGCCCCGGCGACGTGACGCCGGACCTCAGGGGGCCATGGTGAGGCCCGCCGAGGCGGCGCCCCGGCTGAGGACCACCGAGCGGATGTGCTCCAGGGCGCGGGTGTAGTCGGCGCGCTCGGGGGCGCGGCGGGCCGCCTGCCGGAGGTCGAGGACGCGGTAGGGCGGGCCGAGGTCCGTGACCTGGGGGATGAACTCGGCCTTGGTGACCGTCCAGCGCCGCTGCGGGGTGTCCGGCGGGGTGAAGGTGAAGCGGGCGATCGAGCTCCAGTTGCCGCGCGGGTCCTCGGCACCGTCGTAGCCGAACATGTGGCCGGCCAGCTGGTCGCCGAGGCCGTAGACGGTCCAGGTGTCCGCGATCTTCTCGTACGCCTGCGGGACGTGGGCGTGGGTGCCGAGGACGAGGTCGACGGCGGGGCGGTCCCCGGCCCGCGCGGCGGCCAGGTCGCGGGCCAGGGCGAGCTGCTGGTCGTTCGGGGCGTCCTGCCACTCGGTGCCCCAGTGGACGCTCACCACGACGACGTCCGCGCCGTCGGTCCGGGCGGTGCGGGCGTCGGCGAGGATCCGCTCGCGGTCGATCAGGTTCACCGCCCAGGGGCGGCCCGCCGGCAGCGGGATGCCGTTGGTGCCGTAGGTGTAGGCGAGGTGGGCGACGGTGGCGCCGCCGGCCCGGAGCAGCGCGGGCCGCCCGCCCTCGGCCTCGTCGCGGGCGGAGCCCGTGTGCGCGAGGCCCACGGCGTCCATGGCGTCGAGTGTGCGGCGGATGCCGTCGGGGCCGTCGTCGAGGGTGTGGTTGGAGGCGGTGTCGCAGGAGGTGTACCCGGCGTCCTTGAGGGCCCGGGCGACTTGGGGCGGCGACTTGAACGCCGGGTAGCCGGTGAACGGTCCGCCGTCGGGGCCGTAGACGGTCTCCATGTGGCAGATGGCGAGGTCGGCCCCGCTGATCAGGGGTTTGACGTCGGCGAACATCCCGGCGAAGTCGTAGCCGGACCCACCGGCGTCCTCGTTGGCCTGCCGGATGATCTCGGTGTGCGGCAGCACGTCCCCGGTGGCGACCAGCGTGAACGCGCGCGGCCCGGTGGGGGACCCGGTCGTGGTCGGGGACGCGGCGGCGGGCGTCGGTGTGGCACCCGGGCCGGCGGCCGGGGAGCCGCAGCCCGCGGCGACGAGGAGCAGCGGGACGGACACCACGAGGGCCGGTCGACGGGGCAGGCGCATAGTCGGCTCATCTCATGATCGGACGGTATTGCTGATACTCCGACTATGCGGCGCCCCGGCGGCCCGGCCCGGCCTCCACGCCCTGGGGTCACCCGAGGGAGCGGTCGGGGGGCAGGAAGGACTTGACGCCCTGTGGGGGGCGTTCGGGTCGTTCCCGCCGCGACGAGGTCGACGGCCGGCCCCGGCACACCGCGCCGGCACCGGTTGCCGGCGCTCAGCGACGGTAGACGGCCGCCGCGATGTCGACGAAGTCCTGCTTCCTTCCGTGCGGTGGGACCCTCTGGGGGGCGCTGCTGCGCCCTCACCAGGACGTCCCGATCCGCGAGGAGCCGCGCCCGCAGCTGAGCCGTTCGTCTGGAAACCACCTCCGGTCGGCGGTAGGCCGCGTGTCGCTCCCGACCGCGGGTGGTCCTGAAGTCGTAGCGGGGGAGGGGCACTTCGGCGGGGGAGTCCGCTACCGCAGGCGGATGCGTCGCGCCGTCGGGGCACCCTACGGTCGCCCCCCCCGGCCCCCCAGGCCCCCCCGGGGGAAAACCCGGATACGCG
>NZ_JBEPAM010000098.1:0-10072 GCF_040298605.1 Kitasatospora sp. NPDC001527
GGTGTGGGTGGGGAAGGTGGTGTGCCAGTCGATGGTGGCGCCGTGGGTGTGGAGGTGGGCGGCGGAGGTGAGGAGGCGGGTGGGTCCGCCTTCGCCGCGGCGCAGGGTGCCGGTGACGATGGTGTCGGTGCCGGTGGTGTCGAGGGTTTCCTGGAGGGCGAGGGTGAGGACGGGGTGGGGGCTGATCTCGATGAAGACGCCGAATCCGTCGCCGGCCAGGGTGCGGGTGGCGGTTTCGAGTTCGACGGTCTGGCGCAGGTTGGTGTACCAGTACTCGGCGTTGAGGGTGGTGGTGTCGATGGGTGTGCCGGTGACGGTGGAGTAGAAGGGCACGGTGGTCGAGCGCGGGGTGACGGGGGCGAGGGCTTCCAGCAACTCCTCACGGATGCGCTCGACCTGCACCGAGTGCGAGGCGTAGTCGACGGGGATGATCCTCGCCCGGGTGCCGTCGCCCTCGCAGGCGGCCTGGAGTTCACGCAGGGCTTCGGGTTCGCCGGCGACGACCATGGAGGTGGGGCCGTTGACGGCGGCGAGGGAGATGCGTTCGCCCCATGGTGTCATGCGGGTGAGGAGGTCGTTCTGGGGGAGGGAGACGGACATCATGCCGCCGGTGCCGGAGAGGGCGCGGATGGCCTGGCTGCGGAGGGTGACGATGCGGGCGGCGTCGTCGAGGGAGAGGGCGCCGGCGACGCAGGCGGCGGCGATCTCGCCCTGGGAGTGGCCGACCACGGCGTCCGGGACGATGCCGAGGGAGGCCCACAGGGCGGACAGCGAGACCATCACGGCGAACAGGGCGGGCTGGACGACGTCGACGCGTTCCAGGGTCGGCGCGCCGGGGGTCTCGCGCAGGACCTCTTCGAGTGACCAGTCGACGAAGGGTGCCAGGGCCTGCTCGCATTCGGCGAGGCGCTGGGCGAAGGCGGGTGAGGTGTCGAGGAGTTCGACGGCCATGCCGGCCCACTGGGAGCCCTGGCCGGGGAAGACGAAGACCCGGCCGCCGGCGGGGCCGGCGACGCCGGTGGTCACGTTGTCGGCGGGAGTGTCGGCGGCCAGGGCGGCCAGGCCCTCGGCCGCCTCGGCGGCGTCCGTGGCGAGGACGACCGCGCGGTGCTCGAACACCGCACGCGAGGAGACCAGCGAGTAGCCCACGGCGCCCAGCTCCGGAGCACCCTCGGCCAGCAGCGCACCGAGCCGCTCGGCCTGAGCGCGCAGCGACGCGGCGCTGCGCGCCGACACCACCAGCGGCACCACCCCCGAACCCGGCAGCACGGACGGGTACTCCTCGACGGCGGGCTCGTCCCGGCCCTCCGGCGCCTCCTCGTCGGTGACCTCCGCCGGAGCCTCCTCGATGATCGTGTGGGCGTTGGTGCCGCTCGCGCCGAAGGAGGAGATGCCGGCCCGCCGGGGCTCCTCGCCCTGCGGCCACGGCTGCTCCTGCGTCAGCAGCCGCACCGCGCCGGACTCCCAGTCCACCTTCCGCGAGGGCTCCTCCACGTGCAGGGTGCGCGGCAGCACACCGTTGCGCATCGCCATCACCGTCTTGATGACCCCGGCCACGCCGGAGGCCGCCGCCGCGTGCCCGAGGTTGGACTTCAGCGAACCCAGCCACAGCGGCCGCTCGGCGGGCCGACCCTGGCCGTACGTCGCCAGCAGGGCGCCGGCCTCGATCGGGTCGCCCAGCGTCGTCGCCGTGCCGTGCGCCTCGACGAGGTCGACCTGCGCGGGCTTGAGCCGGGCGTCGGCCAGCGCGGCCCGGATCACCCGCTGCTGGGCGGGGCCGTTCGGCGCGGTCAGGCCGTTGCTGGCGCCGTCCTGGTTGATCGCGCTGCCCCGGACGACCGCGAGCACCGGGTGCCCGTTGCGCCGCGCGTCCGACAGCCGCTCCAGCAGCAGCACGCCGACGCCCTCCGCCCACACGGTGCCGTCCGCCGTCTCGGAGAACGCCCGGCAGCGGGCGGTCGGGGACAGCGCCCGCTGCCGGCTGTACTCGATGAACCCGGTCGGGGTGGCCATCACCGTCGTGCCGCCGGTCAGCGCCAGCGAGGACTCGCCCCGGCGCAGCGACTGGCAGGCCAGGTGCAGGGCCACCAGCGAGGAGGAGCAGGCGGTGTCGACGGTGAGGGCCGGCCCCTCCAGGCCGAGGGTGTACGCGACCCGGCCGGACAGGATGGCGCCGGAGGCGCCCAGCGACATCTGCCCTTCCAGCCCCTCGGGGAGCTCGGTGACGTTGCTGCCGTAGTCGAAGTCGGTGGCGCCGACGAACACGCCCGTCCGCGAGCCGCGCAGCGAGCCGGGCGTGACCCCGGCGCGCTCCAGCGTCTCCCAGGCGACCTCCAGCAGCAGCCGCTGCTGCGGGTTCATCGACAGCGCCTCGCGCGGCGAGATGCCGAAGAACGGGGCGTCGAAGCGGTCGACGCCGTCGAGGAAGCCGCCCTCGCGGACGTAGGTGCGGCCCTTGCGGTCCGGGTCCGGGTCGTAGAGCGCGTCGAGGTCCCAGCCCCGGTCGGTGGGGAACGGCGTGATCGCGTCCCGGCCCTCGGCGACGAGCGCCCACAGGTCCTCGGGGGTCCGGACGCCGCCCGGGAAGCGGCAGCCCATCGCCACCACGGCGATCGGCTCGTGCTCCTTCTCCTGGAGCTCGTCGAGGCGCTGACGGGCCACGCGCAGGTTGGCGGTCGCCCGCTTGAGGTAGTCGCGAAGCTTCGCTTCGTTCTCCATCACTCGTCAGCTCCTCGAAGACCGTGGGACGGAAAGGCCGTGGGTGGGTGTGCGGTGGTTCATGCGATGTCGTCGAGTTCGAGGTCCAGCAGGTCGAACATCTCCTCGTCGGTGGCCGCGTCGAGGTCGTCGACGGAGCCGCGCTGGTCGCCGGGGCCGGACCAGGTGCGCAGCAGGGACTGCAGACGCTCGGCCACCGCGGCGCGGGCCTCCTCGTCCGGGTCCAGCGCCGCCAGGGAGGCCTCCAGCCGGTCGAGTTCGGCGAGGACGGGCCCGGCGGGCGAGCCGCCGTCGGGCAGCAGTTCGGCGCCGAGGTAGGAGGCGAGCGCGGCGGCGGTGGGGTGGTCGAAGACCAGCGTGACCGGCAGCCGCAGCCCGGTCGCCACGCCCAGGCGGTTGCGCAGCTCCACCGCGGTGAGCGAGTCGAAGCCCAGCTCCTTGAAGGCCCGCTCGGCCTCGACGGCGGTGGAGTTGGGGTGGCCGAGGACGACGGCGGCCAGCGACCTGACCAGGTCGAGCAGCACCCGCTGCCGGTCCGCGCCGTCCAGCTGGGCGAGGCGGCGCAGCAGGGCCTCGGAGTCGTCCTGCCCCTCGCCCTGCGGGCCCGGCGCGGCGGTGAGGGCCTCCCGGGCCTGCGGCAGGTCGCGCAGCAGGGGCAGCGGCCGGCCGGCGGCGAGCGCGGGCGCGAACCGCGCCCAGTCGAGGTCGGCGACCACCTGGCACGGCTCGCCGCCGCCCACCGCCCGCAGCAGCGCGTCGCCGGCCCGGTCGCCGGCCATCGGGGCCGCGCCGCGGCGCCGCAGCTGGTCCGCCACCGCCGCGTCGACCATCCCGCCGTCGGCGAGCGCGCTCCAGGCCACCGAGGTGGCGGCCAGCCCGTCCGCGTGGCGCTGGTGCGCGAGCGCGTCCAGGACGGCGTTCGCCGCGGCGTAGCTGCCCTGGCCGGCGGCGCCCACGGTGCCGGCGATGGAGGAGAAGAGCACGAACGCGGACAGGTCGCAGTCCTTGGTGAGCTCGTGCAGGTTCAGCGCCCCGGTCACCTTGGGCCGCAGGGTGCGCTCGGCCTGCTCGGCGGTCAGGGTGTCGAGCACGCCGTCGTCGAGCACGCCCGCGGCGTGCACCACCGCGGTCAGCGGCAGGTCGCGCGGCAGGGAGTCCAGCAGGCCGGCGAGCGCGGCGCGGTCCGCGACGTCGCAGGCCGCGAGCGTGACCCGGACGCCGGCGGCGGTGAGTTCGGCCGCCAGCTCCTCGGCGCCCGGAGCGGCGGAACCGCGCCGGCCGGTCAGCACCAGGTGCTCGGCGCCCTCCCGGGCCAGCCGGCGGGCCACCGCGGCGCCCGCGCCGCCCGTCCCGCCGGTGATCAGGACGGTGCCGCTCGGCCGCCAGCCGGCCGCGGGGGCCGGGTCGCCGGCGCGCAGCAGGCGGCGGGCGAACACGCCCGCGCCGCGCACCGCGAGCTGGTCCTCGGCGCCGTCGCCGTCCGGGCCGGCCGGAGCGGCCAGTACGGCGGCGAGCCGGGCGAGCGCCCGCTCGTCGAGGACGGCCGGCAGGTCGACCAGGCCGCCCCAGCGCTGCGGGGACTCCAGGGCGGCCACCGTGCCCAGCCCCCAGACGGCGGCCTGGACGGGGCTGTCGAGGCGGTCGGAGGCGCCGGTCGACACCGCTCCCCGGGTCGCCAGCCACAGCGGGGCCTCGATCCCGGCGTCGCCCAGGGCCTGGACCAGCGTCAGGGTGAGGGCGAGCCCGGCGGGGACCGACGGGGCGCCGGGCCGGGGCGCCTCGTCCAGGGCGAGCAGCGAGAGCACCCCGGCGGGCGCCGTCGCGGTGTCCGCGAGCGCGGCGCCGATCAGCCCGGCGAGGGCGGCGCGGTCCGTGCCGGCGGCGATCTCGACGGGCACGAGCTCCGCGCCGGGGCCGGCCAGGCCGGTGAGCACGGCCGCGACCGGCCGGTCCGCGGTGTGTCCCGCCGGGACGGCGACCAGCCAGCGGCCCGTGAGCGGCGCGGCGGCCGGCTCCGGCAGCGGGCGCCAGCCGGTCCGGTACCGCCAGGAGTCCAGCGCCGCGCCGTCGGTCCGCCGGCGGCGCCAGGCGGACAGCAGCGGCAGCGCCGACCGCAGGGCGTCGGCCGCCCCGGGGTCCCCGGGCTCCTCGACGCCGGCCTCCAGCGCGGCGGCCAGCGCCGGGAGGTCCTCGCCCTCCACCGCCGCCCAGAAGGCGGCCTCCGCCGGGTCCTGCGCGGTCGCGGACACCGCGGCGGAACTCTCCAGCCAGTAGTTCCGGCGCTGGAAGGGATAGGTGGGCAGGTCGAAGGCGCGGGTGTGCGCGGCGGGCAGCACGGCCGCCCAGTCCACCGCCGCGCCCCGGACGTACGCCTGGGCCAGCGACAGCAGCATCCGGTCCGGGCCGCCCTCGCCGCGGCGCAGCGAGCCGACGACGCCCGCCTCCGCGCCGACCGCCTCGATGGTCTCCTGCACCGCGAAGGCCAGCACGGGGTGCGGGCTCACCTCGATCAGGATCCGGTGGCCCGCGGCCAGGATCCGGCGGGTGGCCTGCTCCAGTTGGACCGTTTGGCGCAGGTTCCGGGCCCAGTACCCGGCGTCCAGGCCGGCGGTGTCGACGGGCTCGCCGGTGACCGTCGAGAAGAAGACCGTCGCGCACGAGCGGGGGGCGATCGGGGCGAGCAGCTCCAGCAGCCGGTCGTGGATCCGCTCCACCTGGTGCGAGTGCGAGGCGTAGTCGACCGGGATGATCCTCGCCCGGACGCCGTCGGCCTCGCAGGACGCCAGCAGCTCGCGCAGCGCCCCGGGTTCGCCGGAGACCACCATCGAGGCGGGGCCGTTGACGGCGGCCAGCGACAGCCGCTCGCCCCACGGCGCCATCCGCGCGAGCAGCGCGTCCTGCGGCAGCGAGACGGACATCATCCCGCCGTCCCCGGACAGCGCCCGCAGCGCCCGGCTGCGCAGCGCCACCACCCGGGCGGCGTCCTCCAGCGACAGCGCGCCGGCCACGCAGGCCGCGGCGATCTCGCCCTGGGAGTGGCCCGCCACGGCGGCGGGCTCCACGCCGTAGGAGCGCCAGACGGCGGCGAGGGCCACCATCACCGAGAACAGCAGCGGCTGGACCACGTCCACCCGGTCCGTCGAGGGCGCGTCCGGCGCGCCGCGCACCACCGCGTCCAGCGACCAGTCCACGAACGGCGCCAGGGCGCGCTCGCAGTCGGCCATCACCGCGGCGAACACGGGCGAGGACTCCAGCAGTTCCTCCGCCATGCCCGCCCATTGCGAGCCCTGGCCGGGGAACAGGAAGACCGGGCGGGTGGTGTTCACCGCGAGGCCCTCGGCCAGCCCCGGGGCGGCGGTGCCGGCGGCGAGCGCGTCCAGGGCGGTGCGGAAGTCCTCGCGGGTGCGGCCGACGACGACCGCGCGGCGCTCGAACGCGGAGCGGGTGTGGGCGAGCGCCGCCCCGAGGCCGGCGAGGTCGTCCTCCGGGTGGCGGTCCAGGTGCCGGCGCAGCTGGGCGGCGCGGTCCCGCAGCGCGGCCTCGGTGCGGCCGGACAGCGGCCACGCCAGCGGGCCGGCGGCCGGAGCGGCGGGGGCGACGGGTTCCGCGTCCTCCTCGGCCGGGGCCTGCTCCAGGATGACGTGCGCGTTGGTGCCGCTGACCCCGAAGGCGGAGATCGCGCCCCGGCGGGGGCGTCCCAGCTCGGGCCACGCGGTGGCCTCGCGCAGCAGGGAGACGGCGCCGGCCGACCAGTCCACGGCGGGCGAGGGCTCGTCGATGTGCAGGCTGGCGGGCAGCACGCCCCGACGGATCGCCAGGACGGTCTTGATGATGCCGCCGACCCCGGCCGCGGCCTGGGTGTGGCCGATGTTGGACTTCAGGGAGCCCAGCCACAGCGGACGCCCCTCCGGCCGGCCCCGGCCGTAGGTGGCCAGCAGCGCCTGCGCCTCGATCGGGTCGCCGAGCCGGGTGCCGGTGCCGTGCGCCTCCACCATGTCGACGTCGGCGGTGGTGAGGTCGGCGGCGGCCAGCGCCTGCTGGATGACCCGCTGCTGGGCGGGGCCGTTGGGCGCGCTGAGGCCGTTGCTGGCGCCGTCCTGGTTGATCGCGCTGCCCCGCACCACGGCGAGCACCGGGTGCCCGTTGCGCCGCGCGTCCGACAGCCGCTCCAGCAGCACCATGCCAGCGCCCTCGCCCCAGCCGGTGCCGTCGGCGGCGGCGGCGAAGGCCTTGCAGCGGCCGTCCGGCGCCAGGCCGCGCTGACGGCTGAACTCGACGAAGACACCGGGGTTGGCCACGATCGCGGCGCCGCCGGCCAGGGCCAGCGAGCACTCGCCCCGGCGCAGCGACTGGGCGGCCAGGTGGAGGGTCACCAGCGAGGACGAGCAGGCGGTGTCCAGGGTGACGGCGGGCCCCTCCAGGCCGAGGGTGTAGGAGATCCGGCCCGAGGCCACGCTGGTCACGTTGCCGATCAGCAGGTGGCCCTCGACGCTCGGGTCCGCCAGCGCCGGATCGCCCCCGTACTGGAAGGAGGTCGCGCCGACGAAGACGCCGGCCTTCTCGCCCTTCAGCGACAGCGGGTCGATCCCGGCGCGCTCGATGGCCTCCCAGGAGACCTCCAGGAGCAGCCGGTGCTGCGGGTCCATGGCCAGCGCCTCGCGCGGCGAGATCCCGAAGAACGCCGGGTCGAACTGGCCGGCGTCGTAGAGGAAGCCGCCCTCGCGGGTGTTGCAGGTGCCGGAGACGGCCGGGTCCGGGTCGTAGAGGCCGTCGAGGTCCCAGCCGCGGTCGGTGGGGAACGCGGAGACCGCGTCCCGGCCCGCCGCGACCAGCTCCCACAGGTCCTCGGGCGAGCGCACCCCGCCCGGGAAGCGGCAGCCCATGCCCACGATCGCGATCGGCTCCCGCTCCCGGTCCTGCACCTCCTGCAGGCGCCGGCGGGTCCGGTGCAGGTCGGCGGTGACCCGCTTGAGGTAGTCGAGCAGCTTCTCTTCTTGCTCGTTGGCCATCAGGACGCCCCGAAGTCGTTGTCGATCAGCTTGAAGATCTCGTCGGCGGAAGCAGCCAGCAGCTGCTCCTCGACCGAGGCCGCGGCGCCGCCCTGCGGGGTGCCGCCGCTGCCGCCGGTGCTCTCGATCCGTGCCATCAGGCCCTGCAGACGGCTGGTGAGCCGCTCCCGCGCGCCGCTGTCCGCGGTGATCTCCGCCAGCGACTCCTCCCACCGGTCCAGGTCGTCGAGGACGGCGTCGGCCGTCATCGGCTGCGGCGGGAACAGCTCGTCCCGCAGGAGCCGGGCCAGCGGGGCCGGGGCCGGGTGGTCGAAGATCAGCGTGGCGGGCAGCGACAGCCCGGTGGCGCCGTTCAGTCGGTTGCGCAGCTCCACGGCCGTCAGCGAGTCGAACCCGAGCTCCTTGAAGGCGCGGTCGTCGGCGATCGCGTCGGGGGAGGAGTGGCCGAGGACGGCGGCGGTGTGCGCGCGCACCAGGTCCGTCAGCACCCGTTCCCGCTCCGCCTCCGGTAGGCCGGCCAGGCCGTCCGTCACGCTGCCGGCGTCCTGCCGCGCGGCGTCCTGCGGCTCCACGGCCGCCTCCAACACCCGCCGGACCTCCGGCAGTTCGTCGATGAGCGGGCGGCGGCGGGCGGCGGTGAAGCCCGGCACGAACCGGTCCCAGCGCACGTCGGCGAGGACCAGCGTGGTCTCCTGGCGGGCCAGCGCCCCGTGCAGGGCCGCCACCGTCAGCTCCGGCGCCATCGGCGGCAGGCCCCGGCGGCTCAGGTGCTCCTCCACGCCGTCGCCCTCGATCATGCCCTTGTCCGCCCAGGGGCCCCAGGCCACCGAGGTGGCCGCCAGGCCGCGCGCCCGGCGCCGCTCGGCGAGCGCGTCCAGGAAGGAGTTGGCCGCGGCGTAGGCACCCTGCCCGCCGCTGCCCCAGGCGGCGGCGACGGAGGAGAACAGCACGAAGGCTTCGAGGCGGGTCCCGTCCAGGAGTTCGTCGAGGTGGACGGCCCCGGACACCTTGCCCTCGGCCATGGCCGCGAAGTCGGCCGGCGTGCTGTCGGCGATCTGCCGGAAGTGGACCACCCCGGCGGCGTGGAACACCGCGCGCACGGGCGAGCCCTCGGCCTCCAGGCCGTCCAGCAGCCCGGCCAGCGCCGCCCGGTCGGCGACGTCGCACGCGGCGAGCGTCACCCGGGCGCCCAGGCCGCGCAGTTCGCCCGCCAGCTCCTCGGCGCCCGGAGCGGCGGAACCGCGCCGGCTGGTGAGTACCAGGTGCCCGGCCCCGGTGCGGGCCAGCCAGCGGGCCACCTGGGCGCCCAGGCCGCCGGTGCCGCCGGTGATGAGCACGGTGCCGCCCGGCTGCCACTTGACCTCGTCGGCCGGCGCGCCCAGCGGGGCGTGCACCAGCCGCCGGACGAAGACGCCCGCGGTACGCACCGCCAGCTGGTCCTCGTCGCCCGCGGCGGCGAGGATCCCGGCCAGCCGGGCCGCGGCGCGCTCGTCGACGGCGGCGGGCAGGTCGACCAGGCCGCCCCAGCGCTCGGGGTGCTCCAGGCCGGCCACCCGGCCCAGGCCCCACACGGTCGCCTGCTCGGCGCGGTCGACCGGGTCGGTCGGGCTCACCGAGACGGCGGCGCGGGTCGCGAGCCACAGCGGGCAGGGGATCCCCGCGTCCCCGAGCGCCTGCACCAGGGCCAGGTTCAGCGCCAGGCCGTGCGGCAGGACCGGGTGCCGCGGGTCCGGCCCGTCGGCGAAGGCGAGCAGGGACAGCACGCCCGCCGGCACCTCGCCGGCCGAGGCCTCCCGCAGCCGCTCGGCGACCGCGTCGCGCTCACCCTCGGCCAGTTCGACGACGACCGTCCGCGCTCCGCGCTCCGCGAGGGCGTGCAGGACGGCGGCGTGCGCGTCGCTGCCGGATCCCTCGCCGCCGGCCGCCGGAACGGCCACCAGCCAGGTGCCGTTCAGCGCGCCGCGCGGCTCGGTGGCCACCGGGTGCCAGGCGATCCGGTACCGCCAGGCCTCCATGGCGGCCTGCTCGTTCTGCCGGCGGTGCCAGGAGGACAGCAGGGGCACCATCTCGCTCAGCGGCGTGGCGGGGTCGACTTCGAGCATCGCGGCCAGGGCGTCCAGGTCCTGGTGCTCGACCGCCGCCCAGAACCGCCCGTCCGCGGAGGCCGACGGCGACGCGGCGGTGAGGCCGTGGGCTCCGGCCGTCGGGGCGTCGGGGACGGCCGGCGTCGCGAACCAGTAGCGGTCGCGTTGGAAGGCGTAGGTGGGCAGGTCGACGCGGTGGGCGTTGGGGAAGACGGTGGTCCAGTCGATGGTGAGGCCGGTGGTGTGCATGCGGCCGAGTGC
>NZ_JBEPAM010000099.1:0-9411 GCF_040298605.1 Kitasatospora sp. NPDC001527
GTCGGAGGTGATGACCTCGTTCAGCGGCCGGTCGAGGTGCTCGTCGACAACGGCACAGACCTCGTCGAACGCGTCGGCGAAGACGGGGAACGCCGTGTGCAACTCCTGGCCCATGCCGAGTCGCTGCGCGCCCTGGCCGGTGAAGAGAAACGCCGTGAGCCCGTCGACGGCCTGCGTTCCGGCAGTGTCCTCCAGGGCGCTCAGCAGCTCCTCGCGGTCGTGTCCGACGACCACCGCGCGGTGCTCGAAGGCGGTCCGGCCGGTCGCCAGCGAGAAGCCGACGTCCACGGGCGACAGTTCGGGTGAGGCGGCGACGTGCGCGCGCAGGTGCTCGGCCTGGGCCCGCAGCGCCGCCGCGGTCCTGCCGGAGACCACCCACGGCACCACGGGACCGCTGCCCGGAGCCGTCAACGGTTCGTCGGCGACCTCGGGTGCCTGTTCCACGATGGCGTGCGCGTTGGTGCCGCTGATGCCGAACGCCGACACGCCGGCCCGGCGCGGGGCGCCGGTCTGCGGCCAGGGCCGCGCCTCGGTCAATAGCTCGACCGCGCCCGCCGACCAGTCCACGTGCGGTGACGGCTCGTCGGCGTGCAGGGTGCGCGGCAGCACGCCCTCCCGGATCGCCATCACCATCTTGATCACGCCCGCCACACCGGAAGCGGCCTGCGTGTGACCGATGTTGGACTTCAGCGCACCCAGCCACAGCGGCCGGTCCTCGGGCCGCCCCTGGCCGTAGGTGGCCAGCAGCGCGCCGGCCTCGATCGGGTCGCCCAGCGTCGTCCCGGTGCCGTGCGCCTCCACGACGTCCACGTCCGCCGTGCCCAGGCCGGCCGAGTCCAGCGCGGCCCGGATCACCCGCTGCTGCGAGGGACCGTTCGGCGCGCTCATCCCGTTGCTGGCGCCGTCCTGGTTGACCGCGGTGCCCCGGACGACCGCCAGCACCCGGTGCCCGTGGCGCCGGGCGTCGGACAGCCGCTCCAGGAGCAGCATGCCGGCGCCCTCGCCCCAGCCGGTACCGTCGGCGGCCGCGGAGAACGCCTTGCAGCGGCCGTCGGGGGCCTGGCCGCCCTGGCGGCTGAAGTCGACGAAGAGGTTGGGGGTGGACATCACGGTCGCACCACCGGCCAGCGCCATCGAGCACTCGCCCCGGCGCAGCGACTCCGCCGCCAGGTGCAGCGCCACCAGCGACGAGGAGCAGGCCGTGTCGACGGTGACCGCCGGGCCCTCCAGGCCGAAGAGGTAGGAGACGCGCCCGGAGGCGACGCTGCCGGAGCTGCCGCTGCCGATGTACGCCTCCAGGTCCTCCGGCACCTGCGGCAGCCGCAGGCTGTAGTCCTGGTACATCAGGCCCGCGAACACGCCGGTCCGGCTGCCCTTCAGCGAGGCCGGTGCGATGCCGGCCCGCTCGAAGGCCTCCCAGGAGGTCTCCAGCAGCAGCCGCTGCACCGGGTCCATCGCCAGCGCCTCACGGGGCGAGATGCCGAAGAAGGCGGGGTCGAAGTCGTAGGCGTCGTAGAGGAACGCGCCCTCGTTCGCGTAGGACTTGCCGGGGAGGCTGCCCGTCGGGTCGTACAGGTCCTCGACGTCCCAGCCGCGGTCCGCCGGCATCGCGGCCATCGCGTCCCTGCCCTGGGCCACCAGGTGCCACAGGTCCTCCGGGCTCCGCACGCCGCCGGGGAAGCGGCAGGCCATGCCGACGATGGCGATCGCGTCCTCGGAGCCCTCGCGGACGGCGGTCCCGGCGGCGGCCGGGGCGGCGGTGCGCAGCCGGTCGCCCAGTGCCTCGGTGCGCAGGTACTCGGCGAGCGCCGTGGGGTTCGGGTAGTCGAAGACCAGCGTGGTCGGCAGCCGCAGCCCGGTGGCGGTGTTCAGCCGGTTGCGCAGCTGCACCGACGTCAGGGAGTCGAAGCCCAGCTCCCGGAAGGCCCGGTCGGCGGTGACCGCGTCGGACGAGGCATGGCCCAGTACGGCCGCGACCAGCGAGCGCACCAGGTCCAGCAGGAAGCGCTGCTGCTCGGTCTCGGTCTGCCCGGCGAGGCGCCGGGCGAGCGAGTCGGTTCCGTCGGCCTCCGTCCCGGCCTCCACCACGCGGCGGGCCGGGGTACGGACCAGCCCCTGGAGCAGGGCCGGGACGGCGCCGGTGGCGGCGCCCGCCCGCAGCGCGGCGGTGTCCAGCAGCATGGGCACCAGCAGCGGCTCGTCCACGGCCGCGGCGGCGTCGAACAGGGCCATGCCCAGCTCGGCCGAGATCGGGGCGACGCCCGAGCGGGCGGAGCGTTCGGTGGACCCGGCGTCGAGGTGGCCGGTCATGCCGCTGGGGTCGGCCCACAGGCCCCAGGCCAGTGACCGGCCGGCCAGGCCGGCGGCCCGGCGGCGGTGGGCCAGGGCGTCCAGGAAGGCGTTGGCGGCGGCGTAGTTGGCCTGGCCGGGGCCGCCGAGGACGCCCGCCGCGGAGGAGTAGAGCACGAAGCCGGACAGGTCGAGGCCGGCGGTCAGCTCGTGCAGGTTGACGGCCGCGTCGACCTTGGGCCGCAGCACCCGGTGGAGCTGCTCGGGGGTCAGGCCGCTCACGATCCCGTCGTCCAGCACACCGGCGGTGTGCACGACGGCGGTCAGCGGGTGGGCCGGGTCGATGCCGGCCAGCAGGGCGGCCAGGGCGTCGCGGTCGGCGGCGTCGCACGCGGCGAGCGTCACCGAGGCGCCGGCCGCCTCCAGTTCGGCCCGCAGTTCCTCGGCGCCCTCGGCCTCGGGCCCGCGGCGGCTGGTCAGGAGCAGACGGCGCACGCCGTGCCGGGCGACCAGGTGGCGGGCCAGCAGCCCGCCGAGGGTGCCCGTGCCGCTGATCAGCACGGTGCCCTCGCCGTCCCAGCCGAGGGCGGGATCGCCGGCCGGGGCGGGCACGCGGGCCAGCCTGGCCGCCAGCACGACGCCCTCGCGGACGGCGAGTTGGGGCTCGCCGGTGGCGACGGCGGCGCGCAGGGCCCGCACGGAGTCCTGGTGCCCGTCGAGGTCCACCAGGACGAAGCGGCCGGGGTTCTCGCTCTGGGCGGAGCGCACCAGGCCCCAGAGCGTGGCGTGCGCCAGGTCGGTCACGTCCTCGCCCGGCAGGGCGGCGGCGCCGCGGGTGACGAACACCAGCCGGGAGTCCGCGAAGCGGTCGTCGCGCAGCCAGGTCTTGACCAGCTCCAGCGCCCGCTCGGCGGCGGCCCGGGCCGCGTCGGCGTCGGTGCCGGTGGCGGCGGCGGTGGCGTCCGGCTCCGGTGCGCACGGGACGAGGACGACCTCCGGCACCGCACCGTCGGCCACGACCGGGTCGGACGGATCCAGCGGGGCCAGTCCCGGCAGCGCGCCCAGCCCCAGCCGGTCCGCGCCCCACACCCCCCAGGCGGTGGCGGGTCCGGAGTCGGCGAGCGCCGGCGGCGTCCAGTCGACCCGGAACAGCGCGTCGGTGAGGGCGGCCCGGGTGCCGGAGAGCTGCTCGGGGCGGATCTCGCGCAGCAGCAGCGCCTCGACGGCCGCGACCGGCCGGCCGGCGGTGTCGGCGATCCGGAGGGCGACCGCGTCGGCGCCCGCCGGGGACAGCCGCACCCGCAGCTCGGCGGCGCCGGAGGCGTGCAGGGTGACGCCCGTCCAGGAGAACGGCAGGCGGCCGTTGCCGCCGCCGGCCTGCTCGGACTCGAACAGCGGCCCGAGCGCGATGCCGTGCAGCGCCGCGTCCAGCAGCGCGGGGTGGAGCCCGTAGGCGCGGGCGCCCTCCCGGTGGTCCTCCGGCAGCCGCACCTCGGCGAAGACGTCGTCACCGAGCCGCCAGGCCGCGCGCAGGCCGCGGAAGGCGGGCCCGTAGCCGAACCCGTTCGCGGCGTAGCGCTCGTAGAGGTCCTGGACGGCCACCGGCTCGGCGCCGGCCGGCGGCCACGCGGCGAGGTCGAAGCCGGCCGCCCCGGCGGCGGGCACGACCGTGCCGGAGGCGTGGGCGACCCAGGCGTCCTCCGCCGCGTTCTCCGCGCGCGAGTAGACGCCCACCGTCCGGCGCCCGGCGGCGTCCGGCTCGCCGACGGTGACCTGCACCGCCACGCCGCCGGACGCGGGCAGCAGCAGCGGCGCCTGGAGCGTGAGCTCCTCGACCTGCCCGCAGCCGACCCGGTCGGCGGCCTGCACCGCGAGCTCCAGGAACGCCGTGCCGGGCAGCAGGACGCTGCCGGTCAGGGCGTGGTCGGCGAGCCAGGGCGAGGTCTCCAGGGACAGCCGACCGGTCAGCAGCAGCCGGTCGGCGTCCGCCAGGTGCACGGCGGCACCGAGCAGCGGGTGGTCGGCGGCACCGAGTCCGGCCGACGCCACGTCCCCGGCGGCCACCGACGACTCCAGCCAGTAGCGCTGCCGCTGGAACGCGTAGGTGGGCAGCGGGACGCCGCGCGCCCCGGTGCCGGCGAACACCGTCGCCCAGTCCACCGGGCCGCCGGCGACGTGCAGTTCGCCCAGCGAGGTGAGGAAACGGTCGAAGCCGCCCTCCTCGCGCCGCAGCGTGCCCACGGCGACGGCGCCCGCGCCGGCGTCCTCGAAGGTCTCCTGCATCGCCATCGCGAGCACGGGGTGCGGGCCGGCCTCGACGAACGCGCCGTGGCCGTCGGCGAGCAGCGCGCGCACCGCCCGCTCGAACTCGACCGGCAGGCGCATGTTCCGGTACCAGTAGTCGGCGTCGAGCCCGGCGGCGTCCTGCAGCGCGCCGGTCACCGTGGAGTAGAACGGGATCCGCGCGGCGCGCGGCGCGACCGGCGCCAGGTCGGCCAGCAGCCGTTCGCGCAGCGCCTCGACCTGCGGCGAGTGGCTGGCCAGCAGCACCCCGGGGACCCGGCGGGCCTTGATGCCGTCGGCGGTGAGCAGGGCCAGCAGCTCGTCGAGGGCGTCGGGATCGCCGGCGACCGTCACCGAGGTCGGGCTGTTGCCCGCCGCGAGGGAGAGCCGGTCGGCCAGGGGCTCCAGCCGGGGCGCGATCCGCTCGGCGGAGGCCAGCACCGAGAGCATGCCGCCCTTGCCCTCGATCTCCAGCGCCGCCTTGCTGCGCAGCGCCACCACCCGGGCGGCGTCCTCCAGCGACAGGGCGCCCGCCACGAACGCGGCGGCCACCTCGCCCTGGGAGTGGCCGACGACGGCGGCGGGCTCGACACCGTGCGAGCGCCACAGCGCGGCCAGCGACACCATCATCGAGAACAGCACCGGCTGGACGACGTCGGTGCGGTCGGCCGGCGGCGCGCCCGCGGCACCGGTCAGGACGTCGACCACCGACCAGTCCAGGTACGGCGCCAGCGCCGCGTCACAGGCGCGCAGCTGCTCGGTGAAGGCCGGCGAGGAGGCCAGCAGCGGCCGGGCCATGCCGTCCCACTGCGACCCCTGGCCCGGGAAGACGAACACCGTCTTGCGGCGGCCGTCCGCCACGCCCTGGACGAGCCGCGCCGCCGGTTCGCCGGCCGCGAGCGCCCGCAGACCCTCCAGCAGCCCGTCCCGGTCCCGGGCGACGAGCACGGCGCGGTGCTCCAGGGAGGCGCGCTGCAGTGCCAGGGAGTACCCGAGGTCGGCGGCGGCCGGGTCCGGGTGGGCGCCCAGGTGGTCGAGCAGCCGCCCGGCCTGGGCGCGCAGCGCCTCCGCCGTCCGGCCGGAGAGCAGGAAGGGCAGCACCGAGGGGGCCTCGGCCGGGTCGGCCGGGTCGGCGGCCTCCTCCTCGTCCGCCGACGGCTCGGGCGCCTGCTCCAGGATCACGTGGGCGTTGGTGCCGCTGAAGCCGAACCCGGACACGGCGGCCCGGCGCGGGGCGCCGGTCCGCGGCCACTCCCGGGACTCCGTCAGCAGCTCGACGCCGCCGGCCTCCCAGTCGACGATGGGGCTGCGCTCCTCGGCGTGCAGCGTCTTCGGCAGGATCCCGTGCCGGATCGCCAGCACCATCTTGATGACGCCGCCGACCCCGGCCGCGGCCTGGGTGTGCGCGATGTTGGACTTCAGCGAGCCCAGCCACAGCGGCCGGCCCTCCGGGCGCTCCGTGCCGTACGTGGCCAGCAGCGCGCCGGCCTCGATCGGGTCGCCGAGCCGGGTGCCGGTACCGTGCGCCTCCACCGCGTCGACCTCGGCGGCCGACAGCCGGGCGTCGGCCAGCGCGGCCCGGATCACCCGCTGCTGCGAGGGCCCGTTCGGCGCCGTCAGCCCGCTGCTGGCGCCGTCCTGGTTGACGGCCGAGCCGCGGACCACGGCGAGCACCGGGTGCCCGTGGCGCCGGGCGTCGGACAGCCGCTCCACCAGGAGCATGCCGACGCCCTCGCCCCAGCCGGTGCCGTCCGCCCGCGCCGAGAACGCCTTGCAGCGGCCGTCCGAGGACAGCGCCCGCTGCCGGGCGTACTCGATGAACGCCACCGGGGTGGACATCACCATGGAGCCGCCGACCAGGGCCAGCGAGCAGTCGCCGCGGCGCAGCGCCTGGGTGGCCAGGTGCAGCGCCACCAGCGAGGACGAGCAGGCCGTGTCCACGGAGACGGCGGGCCCCTCCAGACCGAAGGTGTAGGAGAGGCGGCCCGAGGCGATGCTGCCGGACCCGCCGGCGCCGAGGTAGCCCTCGACGTCCTCGGGCACGGTGGTCAGCCGGGATCCGTAGTCCTGGTACATCACGCCCGCGTACACGCCGGTCCGGCTGCCCTTGAGCGTGGTCGGGTCGATGCCCGCCCGCTCGAAGGTCTCCCACGCGGTCTCCAGCAGCAGCCGCTGCTGGGGGTCCATGGCCAGCGCCTCGCGCGGCGAGATCCCGAAGAAGGCCGGGTCGAAGTCGTACGCGGCGTCGAGGAAGGCCCCCTCCTCCACGTAGCTCTTGCCCTTGGCGTCCGGGTCCGGGTCGTACATGGCCTCGACGTCCCAGGCCCGGTCCGCGGGCAGCGGACCGACCGCGTCACGGCCCTCGGCCACCAGCCGCCACATGTCCTCCGGGCTGTGCACGCCCCCGGCGTAGCGGCAGCTCATGGCGACGATCGCGATGGGCTCCTGGTCCCGCTCCTCGATCTTCTGCAGACGCTGGCGCGTGCGGTGCAGGTCCGTCGTCACGCGCTTGAGGTAGTCGCGAAGCTTGTCTTCGCTCACGGTGCTCACCCGTTCAACCGCCGCTTTCTTCAGGAAAGGCCGAGTTCGTTTTCGATGAAGTCGAAGATCTCGTCGTCGGAGGCCGAGTCGAGCTCGGCCGCCGCGATGTCGCCCACCGGGTCCTGGGCGTGGCCCAGCTTCGACAAGAGGTCCTGGAGGCGGGTGGTGAGTCTGGTCCGGGCGGCCTCGTCCGCGGCCACCCGCGGCAGGTCCTGCTCCAGTCGGTCGAGTTCGGGGAAGACCAGCGGGACGGCCGCCGGCTCGGCCGGGGTGACCGACTCCGCGAGGTGGGCCGCGATCGCGCTGGTCGTCGGGTAGTCGAAGAGCAGGGTGGCGGGCAGCCGCAGTCCGGTCACCCGGCCCAGCTGGTTGCGCAGTTCGACGGCGGTGAGCGAGTCGAAGCCGAGCTCCAGCAGCCCTCGGTCGACGTCGATCGCGTGCGGGTCGGTGAACCCGAGGACGGTCGCCGCCTGGTTGCGCACCAGGTCCAGCAGCACCCGGCCGCGCTCCGCGTCGGCCATGCCCGCCAGCCGTCGCATCAGCCCGTCGGCGGCGTCGGCGGACGTGCCGCCCCCGCCCGCGGTGCGCCGGGCCGCCGGCCGGGCGGGGGTCCGGACCAGGCCGCGCAGCAGCGGCGGCACCGGGCCGGGACCGCCGGCCTGGGCCGCGACGTCCAGCCGCATCGGCAGCAGCACCGGCGCGTCCAGCGCCCGCGCCGCGTCGAACAGCGCGGCGCCCTCGGCGGAGGAGAAGGCGACGATGCCGCCGCGCGCCAGCCGCGAGAGGTCCGCGTCGGCCAGCTTGCCGGTCATCTCGCTGCGCTGCTCCCACAGGCCCCAGGCCAGCGACTGGACGGGGAAGCCCTGGGCGCGGCAGTGGGTGGCGTAGGCGTCGAGGAACGCGTTCGCCGCCGCGTAGTTGCCCTGGCCCATGCCGCCGAAGGTGCCGGCGATGGAGGAGAACAGCACCAGGGCGGAGAGCCCGAGCCCGCGGGTCAGTTCGTGCAGGTTAACCGCCGCGTCCACCTTGGGGCGCAGCACCCGGTCCACCCGCTCGGGGGTGAGTCCGCCGACGACGCCGTCGTCCAGCACGCCGGCGGTGTGCACGACCGCGGTGAGCGGGTGCGCGGTGCCGACGCCGGCCAGCAGCCGGGCCAGCTCCTCGCGGTCCGCGACGTCGCAGGCGGCGAGGGTGACGTCGGCGCCGAGCGCCGTCAGGTCGGCGCACAGCTCCTTCGCACCCTCGGCCTCGGCGCCGCGCCGGCTGGTCAGCAGCAGGTGGCGCACGCCGCACTCGGCGACCAGGTGACGGGCCATCACGCCGCCGATGGCGCCGGTGGCACCGGTGACCAGCACCGTACCGGCGCTCCAGTCGGGGGCGGCGGCCGGCTCGGCGGGGCCGGACGGCGCCGGTACCCGGGCCAGCCGGGCGGCCCGGACCGAGCTGCCGCGCAGAACCAACTGGGGCTCGTCGGTGGCGAGTTCGACCACATGAGAGGGCAGTGCGCCGGTGTCGGTGTCGAGATCGACGAGGACGAACCGGTCCGGGTTCTCCGACTGTGCGGAGCGGACCAGGCCCCAGAGCGCGGCGTGCGGCAGGTCGGTCACCTGCTCGGCGGGATCGGCGGCGACGGCGCCGCGCGTCAGGAAGACCAGCCGCGAGGCGGCGAACCGCTCGTCGGCGAGCCACCCCTGGACCAGCGCCAGCCCCCGGTCCAGGGCCGTGCGCACCGAGGCGGTGAGACCGTCCGCCCCGGCGGACTGCGGCGGGCAGGTCACCAGGACGAACTCCGGCGGCGCCGCCGGGTCCGTGGCGGCCGCCAGGGCGTCCAGGTCGGGGTGGGTCCGCAGCCCGTGCGCCGCCGCCACGCCGAAGTCGTCGCCGCCGACCAGGGCCCAGCCCGCGGTGGTGGCGGCGGACGGCGCCGCGCCGGAGCTCGCCTCGACGAGCTCGGTCCAGTCCAGGACGTACAGGGAGTCGCCCGGGTCGGGGGCGCCCAGCCGCTCGGGCCGCGCCCGCAGGGCGAGCGAGTCGACCGTCGCCACCGGCCGGCCGATCGGGTCCGACAGCGTCAGCGACACCGTGTCGGAGCCGACGGGGGTCAGCCGCACCCGGACCTCGCCGGCGCCCGCGCCGTGCAGGGTGACGCCCGACCACGAGAACGGCAGCTTCCCTCCGTCGAGTCGGAGCGCCGGGCTCAGGCCGATGCTGTGCAGGGCGGCGTCGAGCAGGGCGGGGTGGAGGCCGTAGGAGGTGGCGGTGGCGTGGTGGTCGTCGGGGAGGCGGACCTCGGCGTAG
>NZ_JBEPAM010000100.1:0-9338 GCF_040298605.1 Kitasatospora sp. NPDC001527
CGCCCCAACCCCGACGTTCCCGGGGGACCGCCCCCTGTCGCCTGTCGAAATCGTGTCGATCACCATCTCGTTTCCCCGACCCCCCCCGCGGAGTAGGAAGTCGGCCCCGCCGACTTCCTACTCCGCCCCGCCCCCGAACACCACCCGCAGGACCTCCCTCGCCAACTCCTCCACATCCGCCTCCCCCCTGCTCTCCGGCAGCGCCCCGTTCAGCCACAGGCTCGCGAATCCGTGCGCCACCGACCACGCCGCGAGCGTCGTCGCCCGGTCCGCCCCTTCCCCCCGCGACAGCTTCCGCCCGCTCGCCGCCAGCACCGCCCCCGCCCGGTCCCGGGCCGCCGCCAGCTCCGGATCGTCCGCCCGGTAAAGCTCCGGCCGGAACATCACCTCGAAGTACGCCCGGTGGTCCACCGCGAACCGCACGTACGCCACCCCCGCCCCGTACGGATCCCCCGCCGCCCGCTCCAACGCCCCCGCGAACAGCTCGAACCCCTCCGCCGCCACCGCCGTGAGCACCCCCGCCTTGTCCCCGAAGTGGTGCGCCGGCGCGGCATGCGACACCCCCGCCCGACGCGCCAGCTCCCGCAGGCTCCACCCCGACGGCCCCGACTCCTCGATC
The DNA here is from genome assembly GCF_040298605.1 of Kitasatospora sp. NPDC001527. Classification (NCBI taxonomy): domain Bacteria; kingdom Bacillati; phylum Actinomycetota; class Actinomycetes; order Kitasatosporales; family Streptomycetaceae; genus Kitasatospora; species Kitasatospora sp. NPDC001527. Next base: position 620 of record NZ_JBEPAM010000100.1, read on the forward strand.
GCCGCCAGCGCGGCGTCCAGCACCGCCCGCCGCAGGTTCCCGTGGTGGTAGCTCTCCGTCTTCCCCATCCCGTTTCCTCTCTTCATCTAGCCATTGACAAGATTACCCCGCCGAGCAAATCTTGTCAGTGACAAGATTGGAGAGTCCGCATGGCCCCGCTCATCGCCCTCCTCGGCGGCTTCGCCGTCCTGCGCCTGCTCGGCCTCGTCGCCGTCGACGCCCTCGACGCCTGGCAGCCCGCCGTCCGCGGCGCCCTCGCCCTGATGTTCCTCACCACCGGCGTGCCGCACTTCCTGCCCGCCTTCCGCCGCGACTTCGTCGCGATGATCCCGCCCGCCCTCCCCCGCCCCGCCCTGCTCGTCACGCTCACCGGCGTCCTCGAACTGGCCGGCGCCGTCGGCCTCCTGGTCCACCCGCTCGCCCCCTACGCCGCCGCCGGCCTCGCCCTGCTGATGCTCGCGATGTTCCCCGCCAACGTGTACGCCGCCCGCCACGGCGGCACCCTCGCCGGAAAGCCCGTCACCCCGCTGCCCGCACGCACCGCGCTCCAAGTGCTGTTCGTGGCAGCGGCGGTGGCCGCGGTCTAGCATCCGCCGACCCCCACTAGGCTCAGCGCATGCCTCACGAGTGGTCCTTCCCCGACGACCTCATCCAGCTCCGGCGGGAGTACAACGCCGCCAGACGGTCGATGTGGGCGGACGCGATGGAGTCGCCCGAGCACCGCGACACACAACTCCAGCTCGGGGCCCGCATATCGGCCCACCCCTTCTGGGCGTCCGTCCCCGAGGACCAGAGGCACCTCGCCAACCGGGCGCTCAAGCAGGTCAGCCTTCACCCGTGGCCCTGATCCGGAGGGAACTCGGCATTCTCGAATGGCCGCGGAAGTGACCTGAAGATCACAAGCACGGAAGCAGGCCATGGCAGCTCCGGACATGATCGACCGGGCAGCTCCTGGCTGGCCGAGGGCCCTGCCGACCTGCCTCGACGGCCTGGTCTTCGACCGGCTGGTGAGCGGAGGCGAGGTGCCGCGCGAGGCTGTCGAAAGGCTGGTCGCCGCCACCCTGCGCCGCGGCCTGCCGGAGCGGGAAGTCGGACCCGCCGACTTCCTGCTCCGCCGGGCCGGACGGGAGCGGGCGCACAAACGCGCGGACGCGGCCCGCCTTGGTGGCGGGCCGCGTCCGAGTGCGTGGGAAGGGCGAGCCCCTACTCCACGATGCCGGACTTGGCGATGGTGATCTTGGCCTTGGTGCGGCCGCTCTGCGAGCCGAGGCTCTCGATCTTCGTCACGAGGTCCAGGCCGTCGACGACCTCGCCGAAGACGACGTGCTTGCCGTCCAGCCAGTCGGTGACGATGGTGGTGATGAAGAACTGCGAGCCGTTGGTGTTCTTGCCCGCGTTGGCCATCGAGAGCTGGCCCGGCTTGGTGTGCTTCAGCTGGAAGTTCTCGTCGGCGAACTTCTCGCCGAAGATGCTCTTGCCGCCGGTGCCGTCACCGCGGGTGAAGTCACCGCCCTGCAGCATGAACCCCGGGATGACGCGGTGGAAGGACGAGCCCTCGTAGCCGAAGCCGTGCTGGCCGGTGGCGAGCTCGCGGAAGTTCTGCGCGGTCTTCGGGACGATGTCGTCGAAGAGCGTGAAGACGATGCGGCCGGCCGGCTCGTCGTTGATGGTGATGTCGAAGAAAACGTTGGAACCCATGCAGGGATCATGGCATGCCGGGCGTGTCGGCGCGCGGCGCCCCCCGGCGCGCGGTCACGCTCCGCCGACCGGTGATCAACGGGTTCGGCCCCGCGCGCGGCGGCGCCTGGGCCAGGATGGCGGCGTGGAGAACGGGGAGGACAGGGTCCGGAACGCGCTCGACGGCGGCACGGTCCACGGCGGCGCGTTCCAGGCCGGGACCATGCACATCGCCCTCGGCGGGGCGGGCGGCGGACCGGCGCCGACGGCGCTCGCCTCGCTGCCGGCACCACCGGTGGACCTGGTGGGGCGCGGCGAGGCCGTGCAGGCGCTGCTGACGCTGCTCGCGCCGTCCGCGGGGGACGGCGGGCCGGTGCTGGTGTCGGCCGTGGCCGGGCTGGCGGGGGTCGGGAAGAGCGCGCTCGCGCTGTACGCGGCGCACGAGGCCGCACGGCGCGGCTGGTTCCCGGGCGGGGTGCTGTACGTGCCGCTGCGCGGCTACCGGCCCGGGGCGGCGGTGAGCGGCGAGCAGGCGGTGGGCGCGCTGCTGCGGGCGCTGGGCGTGCGCGACCACGACGTGCCGCCGACGCCGGAGGAGCAGGCCGCGCTGTACCGGTCCGCGATGGCGCGGCGGGCGGCGGAGGCCGGAGCCGTGCTGGTGCTCGCCGACGACGCCTCGGCGGCGGAGCAGGTCGCGCCGCTGGTGCCGGCGGACTCCTGTCACCGGCTGCTGGTCACCTCGCGGGACTGCCTGCACTCCCCCGGCTTCCCGGCGCGGCTGCTGCCGCTGGGGGTGCTGGGGGCGGCGGAGGCCGCGGAGCTGGTCGCGACGGCCGTGCGGCGGGCCCGGCCGGAGGACGGGCGGGCGGAGGCGCAGCCGCGGGCGCTGGCGGCGATCGCGGAGCACTGCGGGTACCTGCCGCTCGCGTTGCGGATCGCGGCGGCCCTGCTGGTGGACGACCCCGGGCTGCCGCTCGCCGATCTCGCGGAGGAGCTGGCGGACACCGGCAGCCGGCTGGACGCGCTGCGGCACGGGGACGGCGGCGGGATGTCGCTCGCGGTGGCGGGCGCGTTCGAGCTGTCGTACCGGCGGCTGCCGGAGGAGACGGCGAGGGTGCTGCGGCTGACGACGGTGAACCCGGGACCGGACGTCTCGACGGAGGCGGTCGCGGTGCTGGCCGGGCTCGGCAGGCCGGCCGCCCGGCGGCAGCTGGCCGCGCTGGCCCGGGCGAACCTGCTGGCGGAGCAGCCGGTGGGCTCGGGGCGCTGGCGGGCGCACGACCTGGTGCGGCTGTACGTGAAGCGCCTGGCCGACCAGGACGGCGAGCGCACCGCGGCATGGGAACGGCTCCTGGGCTACTACGCGTGCAACGGGCGCGCCGCCATGCGGCCCGGGCCCCAGACAGGTGCCAACCGCTCCGGGACCAGCCCGTTCCCCGATGAGGCGAGCGCCTACGCCTGGTTCTCCGTCGAACGCGAGAACCTCGACGCGATCGTGGACTCCCGTGCCGCCGGACGAGGGAAGCTCCTGGAGCTGACCGTGATCCTCGGCAGCCACATGGCGTACAGGACCTATCTGCACGCCCTCGGCATGGCCAGGTCCGTCACCGGAATCGAGCCGCCCCTGAGTGACCCGAGGATCCTCGAAACCGTCATGGAGATCCTCGGCCTCGGGCTGGAGATGATGCGGAGCGAGGACTTCGCGTCCTTCGTCGGCGATCAGCACTCCGAAGGCCGCCTCACCGACCTGGGCGTGGAACTCCTCCGGGCCGGACGGCACGACGAGGCCATCGACGTGGGCCACGCCGCCCTGGCCCTCCACCGGGCCAGGGGCAACAGGTTCGAGGAGGGGGTCACCTTGAGCCTCATCGGAGCCGCCCTGGGGTCGGCCGGGCGTGCCAAGGAAGCCGCCGCCCTGCTCGACGGGGCCATCACGGTCCACCAGGCCCCTCCGGACGGCCCGGCTGATCCGCCCGGAGCGCCAGGAGGTAGGCCTGCGGGGACTTCTCGTCCGCCTCCGGCTCCCGGACGAGGCGGGTGGTGACCCTGAGGCCGGCGTCGGTGGCCAACGTCTCGATGTGGGCGGGTTGTCGGCGGCGGAAGTCCAGGGTGACGGGGTGGCCCCAGGGGTCTTCGATGCGCAGGGCGGCGTCGCCGACCTGGAAGGCGAGGAGGAGGGGGGCTCCGGGGGCGAGGACGCGGTGGAACTCGGCGAAGGCGCGGGGGAGGTGTTCGGCGGGGGTGTGGATGATGGAGTACCAGGCCACGACGCCGGCCAACTCGCCGTCCGCGTAGGGCAGGTCGAGCAGGGAGCCGACCTGGAAGGGGATCTCCGGGTGGGCGGTGCGGGCCAGGTCGACCATGCGCGGGGAGAGGTCGAGGCCGGAGACGTCCAGGCCGAGGGCGGCCAGATGTCCCGTGATCCGGCCCGGGCCGCAGCCGAGTTCGGCGACGCGGCCGCCGCCGGCCGTCGTCACCAGCTCGGCGAAGACGCCGAGCATCGCGCGTTCCCAGGGGGAGGCGGCCAGCGCGTCGCGGAAGCGGTCGGCGTAGTCGGCGGCGACGGCGTCGTAGAACGTCCGGGCGGCGGCGAGGAATTCGGGCTCGGTGGTGGTCACGGCGGTCGACCCTACCGGGGTTAGGATCGGCCGATCCGGAGGGGCGGAAGGGGACATGGTGAAGAAGCGGGTCGGGATCTATCTGGCGCACCCGAGGCCGGGGAGCTTCAACCACGCGCTGTTCGGGGCCGTGGTGGACGAGCTGCGGGAGCAGGGAGCCGAGGTCGTCGCGCACGACCTGTACGCCGAGGGGTTCGCGCCCCTGCTCACCGCCGGCGAGACGGAGACGGTGGCGGCGAGCGGGGCCGCCGAGGACGCCCTGCTCGCGCTGCACCGGGACGAGGTGGCGGCGCTGGACGCCCTCGTGCTGGTGCACCCCAACTGGTGGGGCATGCCGCCCGCCGTGCTCGCCGGGTGGGTGCAGCGGGTGATGGTGCCGGGCGTCGCGTACAAGCTGGGGACGGCCGACGGGGAGCCCGTCGGGCTGCTGCGGGCCGGGCGGGCGCTGGTGCTGAACACCTCGGACACCCCGGAGGCCCGGGAGCACGAGGAGTTCGGCGACCCGCTGGAGCGGATCTGGGCGGCGTGCGTGCTGCCCTACGTCGGGGTGACGGACGTCCGTAGACGGGTGTTCCGCACCGTGAGCGATTCCTCGGACGACGAGCGCGCGCAGTGGCTGCGCCAGGCGCGGAAGGAAGCGGCGGCACTGATCGGCTGACGCGGACCGGAGGATCGCCTGCGGGTGCGTAGACGGCGGGCGGCGGAATGGTCGATCCGGGGCGGAGCACCGGGCTGGCGGCCCGCCGTGCGTGCTAGAACCGTCGACGGCAGTGACCGCTCACCCGCGGCCACCGCCCCCGCACCGTGCATCCACCGGCAACTCCTCGACCGAAGGAGAACCATGTCCGTCGCACGAACGGCCCGCACCGCCCGCACCGCCCGGTCCGGCCTGCTAGCGGCCGCCGCCTCGGTGGCGCTGCTGCTCTCCGGCGCCGCCGCCACCGCGCCCGCCTCCGCCACCACCACGACGACCACCGGCCTGGACGGCACCTACGCCTGCTCCGTCCCGGCCGGCTACGTCTACGACGGGGTGTCCATGAACCGCGCCTGCAGCGGCGGCGGCAGCTGGAACTCACCCCAGTTCCACCTGCGCACGCCCGTCGACGGGCTGACCGCGTGTACCGGCGCGTCGGGCTTCACCTACGACTTCGTCGGCCACAGCACCACGTGCAGCCAGCTGTCCGGCGTCCTGGCGACCACCTTCCACCTGCGCACGCCGGTCAACGGCATGTGGGCGTGCAGCGTCCCGAGCGGCTGGACCTACAGCGCGACCACCTCGAACCTGGACTGCGCCAGCGTCCAGGGCGTGCCGACCACCAAGTTCCTCCTGGCCCACTGAGGCCGGCCCCCTCGGCGTGCGGGCGACCCGGCGGGAACCGGGTCGCCCGCGTGCCGGACCCGGGCCGCGCCGATCGGCTGGCATGAACCGGAGAAGTCACGCGCGGGCGCGTAGACGGCGGCCGGCGGAATGATCAATCGGAAGCGGATCACCGGGCCGGCGGTCCGCCGCGCGTGCTAGAACCGTCGGCGGCGGCAGTGAACGCTCACCCGCGACACCACCGCCGCCGGCACCGTGCATCCACCGACAGCTCCTCCACCGAAGGAGAACCATGTCCGTCGCACGCACCGCACGCACCGTCCGCACCCTCCGGAACGCCTTGCTCGCGGCCTTCGCCGCGCTGGCGCTGGTGCTCTCCGGCGCCGCCACCACGTCCGCCTCCGCCGCCACGACGACCACGACGACCACCACCGGCCTGGACGGCGTGTGGGCCTGTGACGTCCCGGCCGGCTACGTCTACGACCAGGTGTCCATGAACCGCAGCTGCAGCGGCGGCGGGACGTGGAACTCGCCGCAGTTCCACCTGCGCACGCCCGTCGACGGGCTGACCGCGTGCATCAGCAACCCGGCCTTCGTCTACGACTCCATCTCCTGGGGCTACGCCTGCAGCCAGCAGTCCGGCGTGATCTCCAACGCCTACCACCTGCGCACCCCGTACGACGGCCTGACCGCGTGCGTGGGCACGCCGGCCTTCACCTATGACTTCACCGGCCGCAGCACGTCCTGCAGCCTGCTGTACGGGAGCAGCGTCCCGTCCACCACCTTCCACCTGCGCACGCCGGTGAACGGCCTGTGGGCGTGCGACGTCCCCCGCGGCTGGACCTACAGCGCCACCACCTCGAACCTGGACTGCGCCAGCGGCCCGAATGTCCCGACCACCAAGTTCCTCCTGGTCCACTGAGGCCGAGCACGGCCCGCAGGACGGGCGGGTGACCCGGCGACGCGGCCGGGTCACCCGCCCGCCGCGCTCAGACCAGGTCCAGCTCCGCGACCGCCTGGTCCCCGCTGAAGGCGCCCGTCGGCCGGAAGCCGAGGCGGGCGTAGAAGCCCGCCGGGCCGCCGTCCCCGGGCACGTAGGTGACGCAGACCCGGGTGCCGCCGCGGCGGCGGATCTCGGCGGCGACCTGCTCGACGGCGAAGCGGCCGTAGCCCCTGCCCTGGGTGTCCGCGGCGATGTTGAGACGCCAGAGGCCGGAGCGCGGCTCGTCGCCGGGCCGGAAGACGACGTCGAAGAAGGCCATCAGGAAGCCGACCGGCCGCTCGCCGTCGTAGACCAGCCGGGGCCAGGCGGTCTCGCCGTACGCGTACGCCTCGGCCAGCGAGGTGGCCACCGGGGCGACCAGGTGCTCCTGGTCGGGGCGGACCTTCAGCCCCAGGGCGGCGTCGATGTTCTCCGGGGTGACCGGTTCGAGCCGCAGGGCGGAGGCCGGAGACGATTCCGTCGGTGTGGACATGCCGGTCACCCTAGTGAGCCCCTGCCCGCCGGTCGCTGGTCTTCACGGCACCGCCGTGAAGACCAGCGAGGCGTTGTGGCCGCCGAACCCGAAGGCGTTGCTGAGCCCCGCGCCGAGCGGGCCCCGGCGCACGGCGCCCGCGACCACGTCCAGCTTGACCGCCGGGTCCTGCCGCTCCAGGTTGCGGGTGGGCGGGACCACGCCGTCGCGCAGCGCGAGGACGGTCGCGAGCGCGCCCACCGCGCCCGCCGCGCCGAAGAGGTGGCCGGTCATCGACTTGGTGGCGGTGACCACCGGGTGGGCGCCGATCGCCTCGGTGACCGACTCGGCCTCGACCAAGTCGCCGAGCGGGGTGGAGGTGGCGTGGGCGTGCACGAGCGCGATGTCCAGCGGGGACAGCCCGGCCTCGGCGACCGCCCGGCGCATCGCGCGGACCTGGCCCTCGGCCGCGGCCGCGGTGATGTGGTGGGCGTCGGAGGTGACCGCCGCGCCGGCCAGCGCGGCGTGGGCGCGGGCCCGGCGGGCGGCGGCGAAGCCGGCCCGTTCCAGGACGACGACGGCCGCGCCCTCGCCGATCACGAAGCCGTCCCGGTCGGTGTCGAACGGACGGGAGGCGCGGCCGGGCTCGTCGTTGCGCAGCGAGTGCGCCCTGGCCTGGGCGAAGCCGGCCAGCGTCAGCGGGCAGATGCAGGCCTCGGCGCCGCCCGCGACCACCACGTCGGCCCGGCCGAGGCGGATGAGGTCCAGGCCCAGCGCGATCGCCTCGGCGCCGGACGCGCAGGCGCTCACCGGGGTGTGCGCGCCGGCCCGGGCGCCGAGTTCGATGGACACCCAGGCGGCCGGGCCGTTGGCCATCAGCATCGGGACGGTGTGCGGGGAGACCTTCCGGACGCCGGAGGCCTCCAGCACGTCGTCCTGGCCGAGCATGGTGAGCGCGCCGCCGGTGCCGGTGCCGATCACCACGGCGAGCCGCTCGCCGTCGACCTCGGGGGCGCCGGCGTCGGCCCAGGCCTCGCGCGCCGCGATCAGCGCGACCTGCTCGCAGCGGTCGAGCCGCCGGGCCCGGACCCGGTCGATGACCTCGGACGGTTCGACCGCCAGCTGCCCGGCCATCCGGATCGGGAGTCCGGCCGCCCAGTCGGCCTCGATCGGCCGGATGCCGCCGTCGCCGGCCAGCATCGCGGCCCAGGTGGAGGCGACGTCGCCGCCGAGCGGTGTGGTCGCCCCGAGACCGGTGACCAGCACCGGCTCGGCGACGGGGCCTCGGGTCGAGTTGTTGTCAGTACCCATCGAAAAGACTCCATGGCTTCTGTGGAGGTTGTGAGGTGGATACAACTCTCCGCATCGGTGGACTCGGGGGGCATTCGCCTCACCGCCCACCCTGCCACGGCCGTGATGGTCGTTCAGATGTGCCGCTCGCCCGATTCGACGGGCCGGCCCTTGTAGGAATCCCATAGGCTCGACGAAACGGCAGGAGCCCCCGGCCGCATCGCCGCGGCCGGGGGCTCCGGTGGGTGCCGTACGGGATCACGGCAAGTTGCGGGCCATCACGACGCGCTGGATCTGGTTGGTGCCCTCGTAGATCTGCGTGATCTTCGCGTCCCGCATCATCCGCTCCAGCGGATAGTCCC
>NZ_JBEPAM010000101.1:0-9107 GCF_040298605.1 Kitasatospora sp. NPDC001527
GCCGAGGTAGAGGCGCGGGGCGGGGTCGAGTTCGAGGCGCCAGTAGTGCGGGATGCCGGCCGCGGCATACAGGGACGGCTTCATCTTCTTGTCGGCGACCCGGGTGGAAGGCGAGGCGATCTCGACGGCCACGACGACGTCGTGCGCGCTCAGGGTGGTGCCGGCCTCGGCGGCGGCCGCCGCGTCGGCGATCACCAGGTCCGGGATCAGCAGGCCGTCGGGCACGACCACGTTGACGGCCTCCAGCACCTCCAGCGGCACGCTGGCCGAGTCGATGGCGGCGCTCAGGAGCATGGCGAAGCGGAGGCTGGCGCGCTGGTGCGGGACACCGGGACTCGGGCTCATCAGCAGCGCTCCCCCGACGAGCTCGATCCGGTTGCGCGGGTCTTCGGGCAGGGCCAGGACGTCCTCGACGGTCCACGGCCCGCTGTGCTCGGTAACTGCAACGCTCACGAATCCTTCCTCACTACTTGGCGCCTGCCCTCATTGTCCCCGGCGGGAACGTCCGGCGGTACCGGCTCACGGATTCGTCCGGCGGACCGGCCCCGCCAGGCCAGTCACAATCGGGGGCCGTGCCGTAGCGCGGACGGGGGCCGGCTGCGGCTGGTGCGTGGTACGCGGCGGGATCGTCCCGGCCCGGGTGGCACGGGCGGGGGCGGCGTGGCGGTTCGCGCCGGCGGCGGCTTCGTCGAGCGCGGCCTGGCAGGCGTCGACCACGGAGATGTCATCGGTGCTTCCTCCCCCTGGTGGCGCCAGGGAGTGGCTCAGGGTGTGTCCGGGTCGAGGTCAGCGGGATCCACCCACCGCACGATCGGGGTGCTGTCGGCCCGGACGGTCGTGCGGACCGTCTGGGTGACGATGACGTCGCTGGTGTAGCCCAGGGCGTCCAGCTCTGCCTGCGTGGCGAATCGGGAGGTGACCTCGGTGTCTTCCCGCACCGCGTCATCGGGCCGGGGCTGTCGGTGGTCCCTGCTGGCGGCGGCACGCACCCGGGCGAAGGCTTCGTCGGCCAGGGTCCGCTTCTGCGCGTTGATCGGGGCGGCGAGGGAGGCCATGGCCTCGGGGCTGGCGCCCAGGGCGAGGCGGTGGTGGTAGGTGGCGATGACCTCGGTGACGGCTGCGAGGGCCAGGTCCCGCTCGAACCGGGGACACATCCACGCCTCGCCGGGGACGCCTGGTGCCCGGACCGTACCGGTCCGGGCACCAGGGTCAACTCCCGCACACGAGCAGACGGACCAGGTCTGCCACGGCCCCGACGACCTGGCCGGCCAGAGCACCGGTCAGCGCCGTCGCGGCGATCCGGCCCGGCTCGGCCAACCTGCGGCGCAGCCGGCCAAGGCGTCCCGGGCTACTTGCTGCGCACGGCGTGCTCGGGCAATCCCCTGCGTCGGGGGGAGCGGCTCCGGGCGACCCGACGCTCCGCGACCGCCGGCCGGCGCTGCGGGGCCGCCGTCGGGGGAGTCGCCGGCCACTGCCCGACGATGTCCAGCAGCACCTGCTCCCCCGCCCCCTCGATGTGGACGCTGAGCACTTTGGCGACCTCGGCCGGGTCACCGATACACACCGCGCCCTGCTCGGGCAGCCGGTCCTCGGCGACCTCGGTCACCCGCCGCTGCCAGAGGTCGGCCTTCTCCCTTCGCCCGGTTCCGGCGAAGTGGACGGCGAGCAGATGTGCGGCGAGCTCGTCGTCCGCGCCCGCAGCGACCTCCCACCAGAACTCGGCCCACAGGGGTTGCCCGAGCCCGTACATCAGGCAGCCGACGACCCGTGCCGCGCCGCCGTCGTAGGCGAGGCCGGCGAACGGGGCGGCGAACGTCTCGGGAGGGGTCTGGCTCACCACCGCGGCGCAGAGGTGCCCCAGGTCACGGCGCAGATCGGCCCGGCCGGAGGCGGCCACCACGTCCAGGTGGTCACGCTTCTGTGGGGCGCGTACGGGCGAGGCGGGCGGCGCCGTGGCCGCCCGGGGGGCCACCGGGGCGCGCTCGGACCGCCCGACGGTGCGGGTGGGGGCCGGTCGGTCGCCCTCGGCGATACGTACGGCGAGTCGTCGCACGCTCGCCACGGGGTCGTGGTCTTCAAGCTCCCGTCCCAGTTCCTCGGCGTCGTCCTGCAGCAGTTCGTGGATGTTCATCACGTCAAGTCCCCTCGTCCTTGGTGATCGTTCCGGGGAGCGAGCAGGTACTCCAAGTGGCGCGTGCCCAGGCTGAAGTAGGTCTTCGCCGTGCTGGGGGCGATGTCGCAGACCGCCGCGATGGTCGGGTAGTCCACCGCGAGCTGGCGCAGCCGCACGACCTCGGCCTGCACCGGGTACACCTTCGCCAGCTCCTCCAGGGCCCAACGCAGTTCGTCGCGCTCCACCAGCCGGTCCAGCGGCTCGTGCCCGGTGTCCTCCGGCCCGGCCTGCTGGATCAGCTTCAGCGTCTTCGCATCCGCCCGGCCGCGGCGGCGGAACACATCGGCCACCGAGTCCCGCACCAGCTTCCAGGCGAACGCCCGCACCGACTGGATGTCCGGGCCTCCAAGGGCCCGGTCCCACTTCTCGTACAACCGGATCCCCGCGTCCTGCACAGCGTCCTCGGCGTCCGCCCGGTTCCTGAGCCTGCCCATGGCGTAGCGCAGCCACTTTCCCTCCTCCTCCACGTAGAGCACCGTGAAGTCGAGGGCGAGCGCACTCATCGGGTCCTGCTCCAGGACCTCCTGGTCATCGCCCGGGAACGGTGTCGTCACCGTTGCCTCCTGTACGACGGTCGCCGCTGCGACGCAGCTGGCGAGGGTGATCCGGTAGAGGCCGCCGTAGCGGCGACGGGCGCCGGGGGCGGTCCCCGGCGCCTGGGAAGCGAAGCGGGCCAGGCCCGCCGTGTCGCACTTCTCCCGGTTCTTCCTGCCGGCACCGACACCCGTCGGCGTCTGGCAGGGCCTCAGAGACGTCCGCACGCTGCTCCCCCCTCTCTGCTCATCCGGTGTCCGGCGCACCGGCGGTGCACCGGCGCCCGTAGGGCGCACAAGGAGAACCGTTGCGAGCGGGGCTCGCGTTGATCCGATTCAGCGGTCATTTGATGACCGGACGTGACGGAAAATGTACATAGCGTGCTGACCTGCAGATTCGAGCACGTGCGCACCCCTGAAAGCCGTGATCGAGTGACCTAGATCACGCGTTTAAAGCTCCGCCGGACCACCCGGGCCCGCCCGAACGGTCCGGGCCGCGCACGCTGCTGGCCGGGAAAGTGACCCGCAGGACACATTCCGACGCCCGCGCCGGCACTGAAGAGCTGCTCCGCAAACGGTGAGGGCCCCGGTCGCCCGGGGCCCTCACCTGCTGCTGCGCCGCTCAGCCCTCTCCGGCCCCCTCAGCGCCCGGACGTCCTGCCGCAGGCCGTCCTGACCGGTGGCGAGCGTGCCGACCGTCGTCACCAGGGTCGCCATGGTGCGCTGGAGTTCGGCCTACCTGGTGGCGAGACTGATGGCCAGGTCGGCGATGCCCTGGACGGCGTGCTGGAGCGACGTTCTCGCGGCCAGCGCTGGCCGGTCGGGCGGTGGCCATCGCCGCGCGCAGCTCGGACTGCACCCAGCGGGCGACGGTGTTGACGTCGCGGTGGTCGGCGAGGTCGGCGCAGGCGGCGAGGGCCAGGTCCACGCACTTCCCCACCACGGTGCGGACGGACCGTACGGCCCAGCACGACCCGCACAGCCCACCCGCCCGCTCGGTGCCGAAGTCCTCGCCCGGCAACGCCCGGCGCGCCGCCTCGGCCCGTGCTTTCCGCTTGGCGCGCGGCATCGCGTGCTGGTGCAGGTGGGCGTCGACCGCAGCACGCCGCTGGGCGGCGTCGGCTCCGTCCGGAAGCTGGGCATCCGCTTCATGGACCGGGGATCGGCGTCTGGAGCGGCGGTCGTTGAGCTGCTGCGGAGCCGGCCTAGCGGGCTTCCTGAGCGGCCCTGGCCGCGATGGGGTTGATGTCGGCCCGGCGTTGCTGCTGCATGGCGGTCAGGCGGTTGACCACCATGATCGCTGCCACCGCCGCCACCAGGCGCAGCGCGAAGCCGGCGGCCTCGAACCGGATGGCGTCGCGCAGGCTCTCAAGGTCACTGAAGACCGGATCGAACTGGCGCGTCATGGAGGAGGCGATCCGGCCGACGAGGAGCGAGCCGATCCAGGTGGCCCACCACAGGGCGACCACCGTCTCGGACGGTGTGCGGCGCCGTCCCTCGGCGTCGAGCGGCGCGCTCGCCCGCCAGCAGTCCGCGGTCAGCTGCCAGGGGAACCAGAGCCCGACGACGGGGGTGAACCAGGCGCCGATGGCCCAGCCGGTGCTGTGGCGGTGTCCGCCTGGCAGCAGCAGGTCGGCGTTGCGGCGGATCCGGTGGAACCAGATGACGAACACGACCACGGTGGCGAGGAACAGCGGAACGGTCAGCCCGTTCACCGTGTCGGTCACGGAGATCACGGAGTCGAGATCGTCGAACCGAACGTCGTCGGACCCGTCCAGCAGGCCGCCCAGGAGCACGTCCTCCCAGACGTCGGCCGCGACGACCACCGCCGCCAGGACAGCGTTCAGCCCCAGCAGGACGTAGAGGGCCGCGGCAAGGCCGTTCGGCGGACGCAGCGCCGCCGCCCACCCCGGGGACGCCTCCGCGCAGCCGTAGCAGCGCCCGCTGTCCGTCCCCGCCGGACGTGCCCCGCACACCACACACACCATCAGATCGCCCCCTCCAGGAAAGCACCGCTCGCGCACACGCGCGCCGGTACACCATCGCCCCGACCGGGGCGGGCGCGCCGACTCTAGGGGACCTGCGCCGCAGCCGGCCAGCGAGAATTCCCAGTTCAGAGGCTGGTATCGCCACAAATGGTCCACGAGAGACTGCCTGGCTTCCGGCGGCCACCGCAGCTCGGGTAGCGGCTTCATCCTGGTCGACCGAGCGTCATACTGGTGGGGCTGGGCTCACAGGTAGGAGTGAGCGGATGCTGCGGATGAGTCGGGTGGCTTCGGCGAGGCCGTGCCGGTGGCACAGGAGCAGGAACGAGACCACCAGCCAGACGGCCAGCGCGGCCGGGACGAGGATCACCGCTTCCACACCGAACCGACCCAGGGCCACTGCCAAGACGAAGACGAAGATGCCAGCCAGGCGGCATGCCTTCATCAGCCGCCTGCCATCGAGACGGTCCGGGTCCAGGGCAGCCGCAGCAGGGAGAGCGGCCTCCGGCAGCAGCCCGGTGAAGCGGTCGTGCGCGAGGTTGTTGGAGATGCTGGCGGCCAGGACGCCGAGTTTCCGGGCCGCCGCCCGCCTGTCGACGAGCAGGTCGTCGGCAGCCAGGCCAAGGGCAGCCTCCACCCGCTCGATGTGCCGGTTCGTTGTGGCCTTGAGTTCCTTGCCGGTGCCGAAGGTCGCGGTGGTGTGGTTGATGGCGACCCGCAGCGGCTGGCGGAGCTCGACGGCCTTGCGGCTGAGCGCGACCGTTTCGCTGTAGCGGCCGGCGGGATCGGAGCCGGCCAGGTCCGCGGCGGCTCGCAGGAGGTCGAACGCCTGGTAGAAAGGCCGGTAGGTCGGGTTGATGTTCTGTCCCTCGCGGATGGAGGTCACCACCGCAGCCGCGACGACGAGGAAGACGAACCCTGCGATGCCAAGCATGCCGAACCCCACGGTGGCACTGGGCGCACACGCCCCTTGTTCCGGGGTCAGGCGGCCTCCCGGGGTACACCCGGACTCGTTGTACGCGGCGAGCACGGAGCAGATGGCGATGGTCAGCATTGCCGGCAGGGCGAACACGCCCGGCCCTGCTGGCTCGTAGGTGAGTGCGGCGCGGATCCTGATGGCGTCGAGCGGAACGCCGAGGGCGTCCGCCGCTTCTATGGCCGGTGCGAGCTTCTTCTCGACATGACGGTGGTGGAGCCGTCGCAGCGGGTGCCGCCAGCCCGGGGCGGTCACTGAAAGGCCCTGACGACCGCTTCGACGAGCTGGTGAATGCTCTGGCCCAGCGGGGTGGCGGCGATCAGGACCCCGAGGGTGACGGCGCTCAGCACGGTCACCAGTTCGTCGTTGCGGGAGCGGGCCTCGGTCCGCCGGCGCAGGCGGACGATGATGATGATCGCGAGGAACGCGCTCGCGCTGATCGTGTACTGCACCAATCCCACCCCGTGTCACATACCGGAAACTCTGGGTGAGGATGCCAGAAGTCCGCCAACGGCGGGCCCGGATCAGGGAAAACAGGCCGAACCGGTGCAGGCCGTTCGGCCTCCCACCATCCGGATCCGGTCAAGTCCCCGCAGCCGGCCGTGCGGTTCACCGGATCCCCGGTGCCGCGACGCCGGCCACCCCTAGGCTCACCGCCACACCGTGGACCAGGAGGGGAACGCCGTGGCCCGCAGGCCCGCACGCCGCCGCACCACCACCACCGCCCGCCGAGGCCGTCGTGGCCGGCAGGCCCGCGACCAGGCCGTGCTGCTCGGCGTGGGCGCCCTCGTCGCCTTCTCCCTGGCCACCGTCGCCGTCCAGTGGCTGGCCCACCACCTCCTCGCCCTCACCGGCATCATCGCGATCACCCTGACCGCCGCGGTCGTCGCAGTACGCGCCCGCGCCGCCGCCGACCGCCGCGCCCACCACGCACGCACCGCCCGACTGCGCCACATCAGCGCGTTCATGTCCATGAGCCCGAAGGCCTTCGAGCACGCGCTCGCCGACCTGTGCCGGCGCGACGGCTGCACGCGGGTGACCGTCGTCGGCGGAGCCGGCGACCTGGCCGCCGACGTGCTCGCCACGACCCCCCACCGGGCAGCGCATCCTCATCCAGGCCAAGCGCTACGGGCCGAAGACCCTGGTCGGCTCGCAGGACGTCCAGAAGGTCAACGGCACCTACCGCGACACCCACGGCTGCGACCTCGCCGCCGTCGTCACCACCAGCACGTTCACCAAGCCGGCCGCCGCGTTCTGTGCCCAGGTCGGCATCCGCCTGACCGACCACCGCGCACTCGCCCTGTGGGCCGAAGGCACCGGCCGCCCCCCTGACACTGACAGCCCCCCGCCCATCAGACCTCCCAACGGGACGTGCTTGAAGTCGGGGTCACCGCACCGGCGGACTCCGGTTCCTGCCTCGCCGCGATCTCAATCTCAGACCCTGGTGACATCCCGCGTTCCGGTTCCTGGCCGGACAATGTAGACGCCGGACCCTGGCAGCGTCTCCCGCGAATCCTCCCTGAGCTGGTCGACGCTGATCTCGGCCGGCCACCGCGTGCGGAACTCCGACCAGCGCACTCCTGCAAGGTCAACCTGGGTGAGGTCTGCGGTACTCAGATCGGCAGTGGTGAAGTCGTCCAGAACTTCGGAAAGAAATTCCAGGTCAAGGGATTCTGGTTCGCCGATCCCGAGCAGTTCGCCGACCTGAACAGCCAGCGCCCGCGTGAGATATTCCACTTCCTGCACGGCTCGAGAAAGGTCACCTCCACGCACCGCATACATGAATACCTGGCAGGCTCGCAGGAACTCTGCGATAGCCGGGTGATCAGCACTTCTCACCCGCTGGTCGATTGTTGCCGCCATTTCTCGGACGAGGATCTGCCCAATTACTCCCGCCTGGTCGATCGCTGGGTAGTGGGATTCCAGTAGCGCCACGATCTCGTGCGCCATGTCTCGCAGCTCCCATGCAAGAGCAGCCCGGCCATCCAGCTCATGGGCGATTCCTCGGGCGATGCCCTGGGCAACGAAAGAAGCCCTTTTCAACGGCATCCCGTGGTACCGGCCGAATCCAAGGCCGTAGGTGAGATCCTGTGCCAGCACCACTGTGCGAATGAGAAGGTCAGCAAGGATCGCCGATGTCACCAGCGGGTGTTCCCGAAGCACCAGTCGCTGCTCGGGGCCGATCAACTCGAACCGCTGGTGCATCAGACCAACGTCGTAGAGGGGTGCGGCTGCCTCCTCGAACTCGGTCCTGGCAGTGGTCTGGGAGGTGATCGACGCGAGCCCGGCCTCAACATCCAGCACCGCATCCAGACCCTCGGTGAGATTCTTGTGCTGGGTACAGATCATCACCTCACGCAGCCCAGCCTCCACGTCGAGGTGATCACCAAGCCCGTCCAGGAAGGTTTTCTGCAAATCCGTTAGCTGGTCCGGGAATTCACGGCTCAGGCGCCCAGGGGTCCAATTATCGCCCATCACTCCCCCTCTCGCTCGGTCATCTTTCTGGAAACCGCCAGGCGGGCCTTAAAGAGACTGGCCCGGACTGCCGACGGCTTCATTCCCAATTCAGCCGCAATTTCTGTCGGGGAATATTCGTCGAGTGTCCAGGCCATAACTTGCCGCTGGCGGGGAGGTAGTCCTTTCAGTAGATTCAAAATATCCTGCTGCCGCTCCCAATCCTCTGCTTCCCCTGGTGACGGCAACAGTGAGGTCGGTTCGAAATCGAGCTCCTCGATACTTTCTTCGACGCGACTGAAGGCGCGCACCAGCTCGCGGGACGCAACCCTGCGGCACCATGCTTCCGGCGACTGGATACGGTCCCACCTCGCATATGCCTTGACCATCGTGTCCTGGGCCAGCTCTGCAGCCAGGGGCGCCGGAGCCCCCTGCCACATCAAGAACGCCACCAGCCTGCGAAGACAGGTGCGGTAGAAGTACGCGAACTCCCCGTTTCGGGGGCTTGTTCCACTACCGCTGTCGGGGGCCGACAGACGTCCGAGGGGCGCCGCCGAGACGGCCTCCCCGTCTGGGCCGGTATCACTCATGCGCGCCGCAACCTCGCTTCTCCTGCTCCACCAGCCGTCCCGAGTCGTCTTCGTCAGCGTCACGCAAACGAAGCGCGAGGACGACAATGACCGGAGGAGGCGAAGAGGATCGGGGACAACTCCGCCGGCGTGGCCGTAACTGCCCCACGAGGGTGATCGACGCGCCCACCAGTCCCAGCACTGCCACCACAACCGAACCCGTGACGGAATCCACCAGCACTCCTCCGCTTTCGTTCAACACTTCTACAACTAAGAGCCCAGAGAAGGGCTGAACGTTAACTAGTCGGAGGATTCTCTTCGGGGCGGCGTAGTTCCTGGTAGGCGGTGTGGTCGGCGAGCGGGTTGCGGGCCAGCGCGGTCGGTGCGGGGCGGGGAGCGGACCGCTCGTCGACATCC
>NZ_JBEPAM010000102.1:0-8099 GCF_040298605.1 Kitasatospora sp. NPDC001527
GGCGCCGCCCCCGGGGGCCGGGGGGGGGGGGGGGGGGGGGGGGGGGGGGGGGGGGCGCGGCCCCCCCCCCCCCCCCCCCCGGGGGGGGGCGGGGGGGGCCGCGCGGGCGGCGGGGTCTGCTGGCGCTCGCGCATCGGCCGGGTGGCCTGGAGCGCCTCGGGCCGGGGGAGCGGCGCGGTGGCCGCCTGCCCGTCTCCCGGCACCGGGGCCCGCCGCGGCGCGCCGCCGCCCGCGCCCGCCCGGGCCCGGGCGGTGGCGGACTGCTCGGGCGCCCGCCCGGGCGCCGGGACGCCGCGTGCTGCCGCGGCGCCGGGCGATGCGGGCGGCACCGCCCCGGCCGGCCGCGCCGGGTGTGCGGGATGCCCAGGGTGTGCGGAATGTCCGGGGTGCCCCGCAGCGCCGGTGCGGTCCGTACCGGGCCCCTGCGCGGCACCGCGCCCGGCAGCGCCCCGCGCCGCCGCGGCACCCGCTCCCGCCGCCCCGGCCTGGCCGCGTACCGCCCCGCGCGCGCGGCCGAACGGCCCGCCGGAGCCGTGGCCCGCCGCGCCGCCCGCCGCCGGGCCCGGGCCGGCCGCCGCGCCGCGCGCGGCCAGCTCGCTCAGCCGCTCGTGCAGCGCGGCCGCGCCGGGCCGCTCGGCGGGCTCCTTGGCCAGGCAGGCCCCGATCAGCGGAGCCAGCTGCGGCGGCACCGCCGACAGGTCGGGCTCCTCGTGGACGACGCGGTAGAGCATGACCTCCGAGGAGGCCCCGGAGCCGAACGGGGTGTCGCCGGTGAGCGCGTACGCGAGCGTCGCGCCGAAGGCGAAGACGTCGGTCGCGGGCGTGACGGCGGCCCCCCGGACCTGCTCGGGGGCGAGGAAGCCGGGCGAGCCGACGGCGGTGCCGACGTGGGTGAGCGTGCTGGCCCCGCGCGACCAGGCGATGCCGAAGTCGATGATGCGCGGCCCGCGCGGCGAGAGCAGGATGTTGGACGGCTTGAGGTCGCGGTGGACGACACCGGCCTCGTGCACCTTGACCAGCCCGTCGGCGAGCGCCGCCCCGATCCGGGCGACCTCGGGCCAGCCGAGCGGCCCCTCGTCCCCGACCCGCTTGTAGAGCGAGGGCCCCGGCACGTACGCGGTGGCCAGCCAGGGCCGGTCGGTCTCGATGTCGGAGCCGACGACCCGGGCGGTGCAGCCGCCGCGGATCCTGGAGGCGGCGGCGATCTCGCGGGCGAAGCGGGTGCGGAACTCGACGTCCTCGGCCAGCTCGGCCCGGATCAGCTTGAGCGCGACGCGCTGCCCCCGGCGGTCCGAGCCGAGGTAGACCACGCCCATGCCGCCGGCTCCCAGCCGCCGGTGCAGGCGGTACGGCCCGACGATGCGGGGGTCCTCACGCCTCAGCCGCATCATCGCCATTCTCGTTTCCCCGTCAGACTGTGGGTGAGGCCCCGTCGGATGGGGCGTCGTCAGTTCCTGTCTGGCACAGCTTACGGACTGCCCGCTGCGGTGTGCTGATACGCAACACCTGAAGCCACCGTCCGATTGTCGGATCTTGGACTGACATTGGCGGTGCGCTGCCGAATCGTTTCTCGGGGTCACCCCTCAGGGTTCCCCCTGGGACCGGGTCCCGGACGTCTCCGCCTGCGGTAGTACTACCAGAGTGGGATCGTCATCCTCCGGGAGGCCCGGAGAACAGTACGACGGCATGACGCCCGCCAACCCCCTCCCGCCATACCGTTGTTCTCAGCGGTGGACGGGGAGCTCGTCCCCCGAGGTAAGCCGTCCACCGCGTCCACGTAGCACCACCGTCCATCCACCGGCCGAGCGCACGAAAGAGGAGTCAAGGGCATGGCACCGCAGCCCACGGGAACCACCTCCCGCCGCCGTCGGCCGGCCTTCACCCAGCCCGGCGCCGCGGAGCCCACCAGGCACCCGGCGGTGGCGGTGGCCATGGCGCTGCCCTGCGCGGTGCTGCTGGCCGTCCTGTTCGGCGGCTGGGAGCAGATGGCGAACCAGGCCCAGGCGGTGGCCGAGCTGATCGGCCGCTGACCGGCCGGGCACCGAGGGTGCCCACCACGATCGGGCACTGATCCCCTGGGGACGGGGAGCCAGTGCCGCCGGGGAGGCCGCGCCCGCGATGACCGCGGACGGGCGAGAGCGGCGCGCAGAGCGCCCCGGCAGGCGGAGAGGCCGCGTACGGACGTCGGTGAGGGCGACCGTACGCGGCTCTTCTGCTGCCTTCTTGCCGGCGGGAACGCCGAAAACGGCCGGGGCCGCGACCCGTACGAGTCGCGGCCCCGGCCGTCACTGTGCGCGATACTGGGATTGAACCAGTGACCCCTACCGTGTCAAGGTAGTGCTCTCCCGCTGAGCTAATCGCGCCTGGTAAGGCGGTCCTGCAGCAGACCCCGGAGGGTCTGACGTGCGCGATACTGGGATTGAACCAGTGACCCCTACCGTGTCAAGGTAGTGCTCTCCCGCTGAGCTAATCGCGCTGGTGCGGTGCTGCCGCAGCGAACCCCCGGATCCGGAGATCCTGGAAGATCGACGTGCGCGATACTGGGATTGAACCAGTGACCCCCACCGTGTCAAGGTGGTGCTCTCCCGCTGAGCTAATCGCGCGGGGAAGGTGTCCGGCGGAGCCGGGCATGGTGCGCGATACTGGGATTGAACCAGTGACCCCTACCGTGTCAAGGTAGTGCTCTCCCGCTGAGCTAATCGCGCGGGGAGGCCACCCGGCGGAGCCGGGTGAACCTCTTTGAGGTGGAGACGGGATTTGAACCCGTGTAGACGGCTTTGCAGGCCGTTGCCTCGCCTCTCGGCCACTCCACCAGGCAACACTCGAAGGACGATCTTACACTGTCCTTCACCGAGCGGACGACGAGATTCGAACTCGCGACCCTCACCTTGGCAAGGTGATGCTCTACCAACTGAGCCACGTCCGCCTGTCGGCCGGGATCTTCACCGGTTTTCCCGGCTGCGCTCCCTGGCGACGTGTTGAACTCTAGCGGATTCCCGGGCCAGCTAAAAATCCGTTCCCGCAGCGTGCCCGGCAGGCCGGGGCCGGACGTCCCCCGCCCGGCCCCGGGCCGACCTGCCCGGACGGGTGAGGAGCGGGCGGATCGACACCCTCGGTGACACCCCCAGGTCATCCGGCGTACGCCCGCGCGACGCCCGGCTCTGCTCACGCCCCCCGACCTACACTTCAGGCACCGCAACCCCCAGCAGAGCCCCGTGCAGGAGAACCGTGTCCGGCCACCCCGCCCCCCAGCACCCCCTCGCCCGCTTCGGCGGCCGCCTCGCGACCGGACTGCGCGACGTCACCTCCGACCCCGCCGCGCTGGACTCCACCGGCTGGTGGGCCGTCGCCTACGACTTCGAGGGCCGGCTCACCTGCGCCCGCTTCGACGACGTCCGCCCGGCCCCCGCCCCGCCCTCCGGCGCCGACTGGCTCGGCCCCGCCGCCGGTGCCTGGCGCAGTTCCCTCGACCACACCGCCTACACCGCGGGCGTCCGCCGCGTGCGCGACCACATCGCGGCCGGCGAGGTCTACCAGGCCAACCTCTGCCGGGTGCTCTCCGCGCCCCTGCCCGACCCCGCCCGCTCCGACGTCGACGCCCTCACCGGCCTGCTCGCCCACGGCAACCCCGCCCCCTACGCCGGAACGATCCGGCTGCCCGAGCACGGCGTGGAGATCGCCACCGCCTCCCCCGAGCTCTACCTGCGCCGCACCGGCCGCACCGTCTCCTCCGGCCCGATCAAGGGCACCGGCCGCACCGAGCACGACCTGCTCGACAAGGACCACGCCGAGAACGTGATGATCGTCGACCTGGTCCGCAACGACCTCGGCCGGGTCTGCGCCACCGGCACCGTCACCGTCCCCGACCTGTGCGCCGTCGAGAAGCACCCCGGCCTGGTCCACCTGGTCTCCACCGTCGAGGGCACCCTGCGCCCCGACGCCGGCTGGCCCGACCTGCTCGCCGCCACCTTCCCGCCCGGCTCCGTCACCGGCGCCCCCAAGTCCAGCGCCCTGCGGATCATCGAATCCCTGGAGACCGCCCCCCGCGGCCCCTACTGCGGCGCCGTCGGCTGGGTCGACGCCGACCGGGGCGAGGGCGAACTCGCCGTCGGCATCCGCACCTTCTGGATCGACCGGACCGACCCCGCGGCGCCCGAACTGCGCTTCGGCACCGGCGCCGGCATCACCTGGGGCTCCGACCCCGAGCGCGAATGGGCGGAAACCGAGCTGAAAGCCGCCCGGCTGGTCGCGATAGCGTCGGGCACCTACACCCGCCCCGAGACCGACTGAACCCCGACACGGACCGTGCCCGGCGCCGCCACCCGCAGCCGGCCGGCCCGCGCCCGTCCCGCGAGGAGCACCTCCGCGATGCAGCATCCGACCACCAGCTGGGTCAACGGCACCCTCGTCGACTCCGCCGACCCGGCCCTGCCCGTCCTCGACCACGGACTCACCACCGGCGACGGCGTCTTCGAGACCATGAAGGCCGTCGACGGCAAGGCCTTCGCCGTCACCCGCCACCTGGAGCGGCTCACCCGCTCCGCCCGCGGCCTCGGCCTGCCCGACCCCGACCACGATCTGGTCCGCGAGGCCTGCGCCGCCGTCCTCGCCGCCAACCCGATGCCGCTCGGCCGCCTGCGCATCACCTACACCGGCGGCACCGCGCCGCTCGGCTCCGAGCGCGGCGACAGCGGCCCCACCCTGGTGGCCTCCCTCGGCACCGCCACCCGCCGCCCCGACACCACCGCCGTCACGGTCGTCCCCTGGCGCCGCAACGAGCACAGCGCCGTCGCCGGCCTCAAGACCACCTCCTACGCCGAGAACGTCGTCGCCCTGGCCGCCGCCCACCGCGCCCGCGCCACCGAGGCCCTGCTCGCCAACACCGCCGGCCGGCTCTGCGAGGGCACCGGCTCCAACGTCTTCGTCGTCCTCGGCGGACGCCTGCTCACCCCGCCGCTCTCCTCCGGCTGCCTGGCCGGCATCACCCGCCGACTCGTCGTCGACTGGTGCGGCGCCGAGGAGGCCGACCTCCCGCTGGACGCCCTCCAGGAGGCCGAGGAGATCTTCCTGACCTCCTCCCTGCGCGACGTCCAGGCCGTCACCCGCGTCGACGACCGCGAACTGCCCGGCCCCGGCCCGATCACCGCCAAGGCCATGGCCACCTTCGCCCAGCGCAGCGGCGACGACCTCGACCCCTGAGCGGGACGCCCCGTCGCCCCCGCCGAGGGACCACCCGGCGGGGCCGGCGGCGCCCGGGCCGGTAGAAGACCCGGACGGCGGGGAAGGGACCCCGACATGACCACCACGCTGCGCCCCGAGAGCCCGGAGACCCCCACCCCCGCCGGCGGCCGCACCCGGCGCTGGCAGATCTGCGTCAACGGCCGCCCGGTCGGCGGTCTGCGCACCACCGCCGTCCCGCGCGGAAGCCAACTCTGGGGCGAAATAGCCGAACTGGAGGTCCGCAGCGGACGCGGCCGGGGGCGCGGCACGATCGGCGCGCTGGCCGCGGAGGAGGTGCTGCGCGGCTGGGGCTGCATCCGGGTGGACGCCGACATCCCCGAGAGCGCGCAGGTCGCCCGCTCGCTCGCGGTCACCCTCGGCTACACCGAGCGGATGCGGAACATGGTCAAGAGACTGGACGCGCCGCCGGCCCTGCCGGCCGGCGCCGTCGTCCGTCCGATCGGCGCCGCCGAGTTCCCGGCCTGGCTGGCCGAGGCCAAGGACGGCTACCTGCAGGACCTGCGCGCCTCCGGCCTCGGCGAGGAGGAGGCGCGCGCCAAGTCCGACGCCGACCACGCCAGGCTGCTGCCGCAGGGCCCGGACACCCCGGGCGTCGCGCTGCGCCGCCTGTACGGGCCCGGGGAGGAGCCGCTGGGCTCGCTCTGGCTGGCGCTGCGGCTGCGCGACCTGCCCGACGGCGCCCCGCTGGCCTGGGTCATGGTGGTCGAGGTGGCCGACGCCCACCGCGGCCGCGGCCACGGCCGGACGCTGATGAGCCTGGCCGAGCGCGAGTGCCTGGCGGTGGGCGTGCGCGACCTCGGGCTGAACGTCTTCAGCGGCAACGAGGTCGCGATCGGCCTCTACGAGTCGCTCGGCTACCGGGTCACCAACCGGGTGTACGGCAAGCCGCTGCTGTGAGCGGCGGCGGGCGTCAGGCCGCCCGGGCGGCCTCGACGGCGGCGACGACGCGCTCCAGCAGGCCGTCCTGGCTCTTCCCGCCGTCGAGCCGCTGCCCGGCGATCACGTACGTCGGCGTGCCCGTCACCCCGATCGCCCGGCCCTCGGCCTGGTCGGCGTCGACGGTCAGCATGTGCCGCCCGTCCACCAGCGCGGTGTCCACCTCCTCGGCGTCCACCCCGACCTCGCGGGCGACCTCCAGCAGCACCTCGGGGCCGCGCGCCTCCAGGTCCTCGACCCGCGCCAGCAGCGCCTCGACGAACGGCCAGCCCAGGCCCTGCGCGAACGCCTCCTCGGCGGCCTCGGCGGCGGCGTAGGCGTGCTTGTGCTTCTCCAGCGGGAAGTGCCGCAGCTCGATCGGCAGCGCGTCGCCGTAGCGCTCGCGCAGCGCGCGGACGTCGGCCAGGGCGGTGCGGCAGTCCGGGCACTGGAGCTCGCACCAGAACTCGAGACGGGGGAGGGAACCTTCGATCATGCCCCCAGTGTTCCATCAGTGGGCCGTATGCCGTTCCGGCGGCCGGGCCCGGCCAGAGCGCATGACCGAGAGCGATGGGAGGTCCGACGAGATGATCAGTCCGACTGACAGAGCGACGGCCGAAGCGACGGGCGAGGGGAGGCGGCCGTGCTGACCGGGGCGGTGGCCTTCGTGCTCACGGCGGCGGGCGTGGCCGTGGCGGGCCTGCGCGCCTACCGCCGCCGTTTCCTCTCCGCGACCCGCTGGTTCGCCGTCGCGCTGCTGCCCGCCGGCCTCTACCTGACCGGACTGTTCCCGGTGGCCCGGACGATCGGCGACGAGATCGCCGACTGGGCGGTCAAGCTGGTCTTCGACCCCCGGGTGTGGACCGGCATCGTGCTGCTGGCGGTCTCGGCGGGGCTGCTCGTCACCACCCGCTGGGTGGGCCGGCGCGGCGCCGTGACCGAGGGCCGCGAGGCCGCCACCCCCGCCGCCGGGCCCGCCCCGGCCCGTCCGGCGGTGGCTCCCGCCGCCCCCGAGGGTGCCGGGAAGGCGGAGAAGGCGGAGAAGGCGGGGAAGGCCGGGAAGGGCAAGGGCGACGACGGACTCGGCGAGTTCGCCGACATCGAGGAGATCCTGCGCCGCCGCGGCATCTGAGTGCCGCGGCCCGGCCGCGCCGGCGGCCTCAGGCCGAGGGGACGGTGTCCGCCGAGCGCTGGCGGGCCCGGTAGGCGGCCACGTGCAGCCGGTTGCCGCACGTCCGGCTGTCGCAGTAGCGGCGGGAGCGGTTGCGCGAGAGGTCCACGAAGACCCGCGCGCAGTCCGGCGCCTCGCAGCGGCGCAGCCGTTCGCGCTCGCCCGCGGTGAGGATGAAGGCCAGCGCCATGCCGAGTTCGGCGGCCAGGTGGTCGCCGAGGGCGGCGTGCGGCGCGAAGTAGTGGATGTGCCACCCGTGGTGGTCGTGGTTGGTCAGCCGCGGCGTCGTGCCGGCGGCCGCGACCAGGGCGTTGACCAGTTCGGCGGCCTCCTCGGTGGACTCCGTGCCGAAGACCTCGCGCAGCCGGGAGCGCAGCCGGTGCACCTGGCGCAGGTCGTCCTCGGTCAGCGAGTCGACCTCGCTGATCTCCTGCCGGACCACGAAGGCGTCGAGCGCGGCCACGTCGGGCAGCAGCTCGGTGCCGCACACCTCGGGTGCGGTGTTGAGCAGCTCGACGAGGATGCTCAGCGCGCACTCGGTGTCATGGGTGATCAGCACGTGGAGGCTCCTCGCGCGGAGGGGGCCGTGGGCACCCCGCGACTACGGGTCATTCCCAGACCTTACCGGGGCGGTGCGGCGCGCGGCGGCGGCTTGTCCCGAAGATGTGTACGGATTCCGTCACTCTGTACGGAGTTCCCGCCGGGCGGGGTCCTCGGCGGGCGGAAACGGCCGCGCCCGGCAGCGAGGCCGGCCATCCGTGGGATGGCCGGC
>NZ_JBEPAM010000103.1:0-6572 GCF_040298605.1 Kitasatospora sp. NPDC001527
AGGGCTCGGTCTCCTTCGACGACGACTTCTAGGAACAGAAGACGACAAAGAGGTGGCCCGCCCCGCCCCCCCCGCGGGGGGGGCCCCCGCCGTCCGTCGTCTCAGGCCCGGTCGCAGGCCTGCGCCCGCAGCGCGCGGGCCAGGTCGTCCCGGCGCTCCAGCACCAGGCGGCGCAGCGCGGGCGCCGCGTCCGGGTGCCCGGTCAGCCAGCCGTCCGCCTCGGCCAGCGTGGCCTCGTCGACCTGCGCCTGCGGGAAGAAGCCGCCGACGATGCGCATCGCGATCTCGATGGTCCGCTCGGCCCAGACCCGCTCCAGCAGCTTGAAGTAGGGCGCGGCGTAGAGCGCGGTCAGGTCGCGGTGCGCGGGCACCGCGAAGCCGGCGATGTTGGCCTCGACCAGGGCGTTGGGCAGCTCGTCGGAGTCGACCACGGCGGACCAGGCGGCGGCCTTGGCCTCCGGGGTGGGCCGGGCGGCCAGGCACTGGGTGTGCTGGCGGCGCCCGCTCGCGGTGTTGTCGGCGGCCAGCTCCCCGGCCAGCTCCTCCTCGGTGGCCTGGCCGGCCGCGGCCAGCGCCAGCCACAGCGCCCAGCGCAGCTCCTGGTCGACCTCCAGACCGTCGATCCGGGCGGTGCCGGCCAGCAGGCCGCGGACCAGGCCGAGGTGCTCGGAGCCGTTGGCGGTCTGCGCCAGGAAGCGGGCCCAGGCCAGCTGGTGGTCGCTGCCGGGGGCGGCGGCGCGCAGCTCGTGCAGTGCGCCGTCGGCGAGCAGCCGGCCGCCCTCGCCGCGCCACGCCGGGTCGGCGTAGAGGTCGACGGCGCTCTTGGCCTGGCCGTGCAGGGACTGCAGGACGCCGATGTTGGCCTCCTGGCCGGCGAACCGCAGGACCAGCGCGACGTAGTCGCGGGCCGGCATCAGGGCGTCCCTGGTGAGGTTCCAGACGGCGGACCAGGCGAGCGCCCGGGCCAGGTCGTCCTTGATGTCGCCGAGGCCGGTGCGCAGGGTCTCCAGCGACTCCTCGTCGAAGCGGATCTTGCAGTAGGTCAGGTCGTCGTCGTTGAGCAGGACCAGCGCGGGCCGGGTGAGGCCGACCGCCTCGGCGACGGCGGTGCGCGCGCCGGTGACGTCCAGTTCGAAGCGGGCGGTGCGCACCAGCGCGCCGTCCTCGTCCCGGTCGTAGAGGCCGACCGCGATCCGGTGAGGGCGCAGTTCGCCGCCGTCCTGGAGGACGGCGAGTTCGGTGATCCGGCCCTCGGCGTCGGCGGTGAGCTGCGGGGTGAGGGTGTTGACGCCGGCGGTCTGCAGCCAGGCGGCGGCCCAGGACTTGAGGTCGCGGCCGCTGGTCTCCTCCAGGATGTCCAGCAGGTCGGCGAGTTCGGTGTTGCCGAAGGCGTGCCGCTGGAAGTAGCGGCGGGCGCCCTCGAAGAACGCGTCCGCGCCGGCGTACGCCACCAGCTGCTTGAGCACCGAGGCGCCCTTGGCGTAGGTGATGCCGTCGAAGTTGAGCTTGGCGTCCTCGAGGTCCCGGATGTCCGCGGTGATCGGGTGGGTGGTGGGGAACTGGTCCTGCCGGTAGGCCCAGACCTTGCGCTGGTTGGCGAAGGTGACCCAGGCGGACTGGTAGCGGGTGCCGGCGCCGACCAGGCCGTAGGAGCCCATGAAGTCGGCGAAGGACTCCTTCAGCCACAGGTCGTCCCACCAGCGCATGGTGACCAGGTCGCCGAACCACATGTGCGCCATCTCGTGCAGCACGACGTTGGCGCGGCCCTCGTAGGCGGCGTCGGTGACCCTCGAACGGAAGACGAACTCCTCGCGGAAGGTGACGCAGCCGGGGTTCTCCATGGCGCCGATGTTGTACTCGGGGACGAACGCCTGGTCGTACTTGCCGAAGGGGTACGGGTAGCCGAACCGCTCGTGGAAGAAGTCGAGTCCGAGCTTGGTGACGCCGAGGATCTCGTCGGCGTCGAAGTACGGCGCGAGCGACCTGCGGCACAGCGCGGAGAGCGGGATGTCCAGCACGGTGCCGTCGTCGAGGGTGCGGCTGTAGTGGTCGCGGGCGACGTGGTACGGGCCGGCGACGACGGCGGTGAGGTAGGTGGAGATCGGCTTGGTCGCCGCGAACTCCCAGGTGCGGGCGGCGCCGTCCTCGGTGACGCTCTCGTGCGGGGCGTTGGAGCGCACGTCCCAGGCGGCCGGGGCGGTGACGGTGAAGGTGAAGGGGGCCTTCAGGTCGGGCTGCTCGAAGGTGGCGAAGACCCGGCGGGCGTCGGCCGGCTCGTAGTGGGTGTAGAGGTAGGTCTCGCCGTCGGCGGGGTCGGTGAAGCGGTGCAGGCCCTCGCCGGTGCGGCTGTAGGCGCAGTCCGCCTCGACGGTCAGGACGTTCTCGGCGGCGAGGCCGTCGACGTGCACCCGGGCGCCGTCGTAGGCGGTGGCCGGGTCGAGGGCGCGGCCGTTGAGGGTGACGGCGCGTACGGCGGGGGCGAGCAGGTCGACGAAGGTCGACGCGCCCGGTTCGGCGCAGCGGAAGGCGATGGTGGTGCTGGAGCGGAAGGTGGTGGCCGTCGGCTCGGGGGCCGAGGTCACGTCCAGCCGGACGTGGTAGCCGTCCACGGTGAGGATGCTGGCCCGCTGCTGGGCTTCGTCGCGGCTCAGGTTCTTGCCCGGCACGGCGGTACTCCTTTGTCCGGCTCGCACGGTGGTGGTGCGGTCTTCGCTGGTGCGGTGGTGCGGCGCGCTGTGGTGCTGCGGGAGCATCCTTTCACGCCCCCCGCGCCGGTACCATTGCACAACTCGGGCGGGCGGGACGGAATCAGCGGCGGGGGCCGGGCGTTGCGGTTCTGGGGGCACGGTCCCGTGCGGCCGCGCAGGCCCCCGACCGCACATCGTTCCCGCACTTCTTCCCGGACGACTCTCGAAGGACGACAGCCGTGACGACTGCCGCTGGTGCCACCGGCGCCGCCGAGCGCAAGACCGCCGACTTCTGGTTCGACCCGGCCTGTCCCTGGGCCTGGATGACGTCCCGCTGGCTGATCGAGGTCCAGCAGCTGCGCCCGGTGGACGTGAACTGGCACGTGATGAGCCTGTCGGTGCTGAACGAGGACCGGGACCTGCCGCCGCAGTACCGGGAGCTGCTGGACAACGCCTGGGGCGCGGTGCGGGTGTGCATCGCGGCCGCGCGGCAGCACGGTGACGAGGTGCTGGGCCGGCTCTACACCGAGCTGGGCACCCGCTTCCACAACCAGGGCCTGCCGCAGAACCGGGAGACGATCGAGGCGGCGCTGGCCGCGGCCGGGCTGCCGGTGGAGCTGGCGGACGCGGTCGGCACCGACGAGTACGACAAGGCGCTGCGCCTGTCGCACAAGGAGGGCATCACCCTGGTCGGCGAGGACGTCGGCACCCCGGTGATCGCGGTCGAGGGCGCGGACGGCGAGCGGGTCGCGTTCTTCGGCCCGGTGGTGACGCCGATCCCGCGCGGCGAGGCGGCGGCCCGGCTGTGGGACGGCACCCTGCTGGTCGCCTCGACGCCGGGCTTCTACGAGATCAAGCGGACCCGCACCGCGAGCCCGTCCTTCGAGTAACCCGCACGCGTCCGTACCCGGACGCGCGAAGGGGCCCGGTACCTGCGTGGTACCGGGCCCCTTCGCGCGCCGCGCCTCAGCCGCGGGCGGCGTCCCGGCGCTGCTTGAGCAGGCCGGCGGAGGTGAGCAGGGCGACCAGCACGCCGGCCGCGTACAGCTGCTGCCGGTTGCCCTCGGTGGTGGTCATCAGGGCGAGGATGCCGGCGACGGCGGCCATCGCGACCCAGGTCAGGTACGGGAAGCCCCACATCCGCACGGTGAGCAGCTCGGGCGCCTCGCGTTCGAGGCGGCGGCGCATCCGCAGCTGCACGACGCAGATGAACAGCCAGACGACCAGGATGGCGACGCCGGTGGTGTTCATCAGCCAGGTGAAGACGGTGTCGGGCCAGAACTTGGCGGCCAGGACGGCGGCGAAGCCGAACAGGCAGGAGGCCAGCACGGCCCGCCGGGGGACCCCGCCGCCGACCTTGGCGAGGGCGCGCGGGCCCTGGCCGCGGCCGACCAGCGAGTAGGCCATCCGGGAGGCGCCGTAGATGTTGGCGTTCATCGCGGACAGCAGCGCGACCAGCACCACGGCCTGCATGATCGTCCCGGCGCCGGGCACGCCGAGGTGGCGCAGCACGGTGACGTAGGGGCCGTCGGCGACGACCGCCGGGTCCTTCCAGGACACCAGGGTGACGACCAGTGCCATCGAGCCGATGTAGAAGATCGCGATCCGCCAGACGGCGGTGCGCACCGCGTTGGCGACGTTGCGCCTGGGGTCCTCGGACTCGGCGGCGGCGATGGTGACCGTCTCCAGGCCGCCGTAGGCGAAGACGGAGGCGAGCAGGCCGACGATCAGTCCGCTGACGCCGGTGGGCAGGAAGCCGCCCTGGCCGGTGAGGTTGGCGGTGCCGGGGGCGCCGGGGCCGAGCACGCCGGCGACGCCGAGGGCGCCCAGCACCAGGAAGGCGATGATCGCGGCGACCTTGACGGCGGCGAACCAGAACTCGAACTCGCCGAAGTTCTTCACCGCGGTGAGGTTGCTGGCGCAGAAGAAGGCCATGAACAGGGCGACCCAGATCCAGGCGGAGACGCCGGGGATCCAGCCGTTGACGATCTTGCCGGCGGCGGTGGCCTCGGCGGCGACGCCGCAGCAGAGCATCACCCAGTACATCCAGCCGGCGGTGATCCCGGCCCAGGGGCCGAGTTCCTTCTCGGCGTGCACGGAGAAGGAGCCGGAGGCCGGGCGGGCCGCCGACATCTCGCCGAGCATCCGCATGATCAGCATGACCAGCAGGCCGGAGAGCACGAAGGCGAGGATGATGGCGGGCCCGGCCGCCGCGATGCCCGCGCCGGAGCCGACGAACAGGCCGGCGCCGATGACGCCGCCGAGGGCGATCATCGAGAGGTGGCGCTGCTTGAGCCCGTGGGAGAGCTGCTGGCCGCCGGCCGGGGAGGCGGGGGCGGTGGTCCCGGACGCGGAGGGCGCGGAGGAGCGGGCCATGGGAGGTGGATCCAGACTGTTCGACATGCGGTGCGAGTTGTCCAATATCCGGTGACGCGACTGAGCATGCCAAGAATGTCCGGTTCGGGACCAGCATACGGACCTCATGGTGACAGGAAGGGCGTGGGCGATCACGCTGCGTCGTCGTGGCGGGGTGGGATCCGACAAGGAGGGCGGTCGGGGCTTTGTCCGGATCCCTGACGGTGTTCGGCGTGATCGCCGCGTAGGTTCAGAGTGATCACTCACTCGATCCGCTGATCCTTCGATCGTCCGGATCCCTGCCGTGCCGAGGAGAAGCCCGATGGCCACCGCCAGCACCCCCGTTCCGAGCCGCGCCGTTCTCGCGGACCTGCTGCCCGCCGCCGGCACCCGCTTCGGCGCCCAGGCCCGCGACCTCGCCCTGGTCGCCGGCGGCGCCGCGTTCACCGGCCTCGCCGCCCAGCTGTCGGTGAACGTCCCCGGCTCCCCGGTGCCGGTCACCGGCCAGACCTTCGCCGCCCTGCTGGTCGGCACCGCGCTCGGCACCCGCCGCGGCGTCGCCTCGCTGGGCCTCTACCTGCTGGCCGGCATGGCGGGCGTCCCGTGGTTCGCCGAGGGCTCCTCCGGCTGGTCGATGCCCTCGCTCGGCTACGCCATCGGCTTCGTGCTGGCCGCCGGCCTGGTCGGCGCGCTGGCCCGGCGCGGCGCCGACCGCTCGCCGGTGCGCACCGCCGTCGCGATGGTCCTCGGCAGCCTCGCCATCTACGCGGTCGGCGTGCCCTACCTGGCCTTCGCCCTCGACGTCTCGCCGGCCCGCGCCGCCGAGCTCGGCCTCTACCCGTACCTGGTCGGCGACGCCCTGAAGGCCGCCCTCGCCGCCGGCGCCCTCCCCCTGGCCTGGAAGCTCCTCGGCCGCCGCTGAACAGCGGTTCCCCGCCCCCTGCGGAGCCCGGGTCCGCGCGCATGCCACACTCATGGGCATGCGCGTGTACCTGGGCTCCGACCATGCCGGATACGAACTGAAGAACCACCTCGTGGAGTGGCTCGAGGAGGCCGGCCACGAGCCGGTCGACTGCGGGCCGCACATCTACGACGCCCTCGACGACTACCCGCCGTTCTGCCTGCGCGCCGCCGAGCGCACCGCCTCCGACCCGCAGGCGCTGGGCATCGTGATCGGCGGCTCGGGCAACGGCGAGGCGATCGCCGCCAACAAGGTCAAGGGCGTCCGCGCCGCGCTGGCCTGGAGCGAGCAGACCGCCGCGCTCGGCCGCGAGCACAACAACGCCAACGTGATCTCCATCGGCGGCCGGATGCACACCGTCGAGGAGGCCACCAAGTTCGTCGAGATCTTCCTCAACACCCCGTACAGCGGCGACGAGCGGCACACCCGCCGGATCGACATGCTCAGCGTGTACGAGACCACCGGCGAGCTCCCGCCGATCCCGGCCCACCACCCGCAGCAGGAGGGCTGACCCCTCCCGCCCGTCCCGGCTCCTCCCGGCGGCCGGCCGCGCCCCCGACGGCGCGGCC
>NZ_JBEPAM010000104.1:0-5690 GCF_040298605.1 Kitasatospora sp. NPDC001527
CCACCCGCGCCTCGAACACCTCGTGCACGACCCGCGGATCCGCCGCGACGGACCCCTCACCACCCGCCGCCAGCAACCACTCCCGCTCACCGGCGGGCAGGTACACCTCCCGGGCGTCACCGTCCGGGTCGGCCGCCATCGCCTCCAGCACCGCACGGAACATCCCGGCGATCCGCTCGGCGTTGGACCGGCTCAGCGTGTGGGTGGTGCTGCGCAGGCTGAGGACCCCGGAGAGCGAGGTGATGGTGAGGGCGAACTCGTTCGGGGCGTCGTTGAAGCCCCAGCCGTCCTCGGCGACCTCGGAGTCCATCGCGTGGAAGTCCAGGTAGCCGAAGAAGACGTCGATCAGGCGCTGCCCGCCGGTGTGCGGGATCTCCGGCATCGGGAAGTGCCGGTGCGGCCACGCCTCGATCTCCCGGTCGGACACCTGCCGGACCAGGTCGCGCCAGGTCGCGGCGGTCCGGTCGGCGGGGAAGGGCAGCGTGTTGAGGAAGGTGCCGTAGATCCGCTCGGCGCCCTCCGCCTCCGGCCGGCAGTGGGTGACCAGCCCGGTGTGGAAGGCGGGCTCGTCGGTGAGCTGGCTCATGACCTTGACGTGGGCGGCGGTCAGGACGCTCTTCGGCGAGACGCCGGCGGTCCTGGCCAGGGCGCGCAGCCCGTCCTCCAGGTCGGCGAAGCGCACACCCGCCCGCACCACCTCGGCGGGCCGGCTCAGGTCACCGTGCCAGTCGGCGGGGAGCGTGAACTTGGCGTGCTCCGCGACCAGGCCCTGCCAGTAGGCGCGGTCCTCCGCGGAGTCGAGGGCCTTGAGTTCGGCGGCGACCGTGTCGGCGAAGCGCACCCGCGGCGCCTCGGCGGGCCCGGCGTCCAGGCCGTCCCGGATCCGCCGGTAGCAGGCCACGAGGTCCACCAGGAACAGCTGGTTGCTCCAGCCGTCCATGACGGCGTGGTTCTGCGTGAAGGTGCACAGCCACGCGTCGCCGCCGAGCTGGTGCGCGACGACGCGCAGCAGCGGCCGGGACGCGGACAGGTCGAAGGCGTCGGCCCGCTCGGCGGCCACGAACGCGGTCATGGCCCGGCGCTGCGCCTCCTCGTCCAGGTCGCCGAGGTCGCGCACGCCGGTGGGGACGTCGACGTCCGAGTGGACGAGCTGGAACGGCACCGAGAACCCGCTCAGGTGCACGGAGGTGCGCAGGACGTCGTGGCGGGCCACGACCTCCCGGACCGCCGCGTCGAACGCCTCGCGGTCCACGGGGCGGTCGTCGCGCACCCGGTAGACGTTCACGTTGTGGTAGTTGTTCACGGCCTCGTCGGCCAGGGTCTCGACGAGCATGCCGGTCTGGATCCGCGACAGCGGATAGGCGTCGTCCAGCCCCTCCGGCAGCCGCTCCCGGTCCTCCGCGGACACCAGCGCGAACGGCTCGACGAACACCTCGGCGGCGGCCGTCAGCGCCGACCGGCCGGTCAGCGACTCCGCGAGACCGGCGACCGTCCGCCGCTCGAACACGTCGCGCACCGACACGTCCAGGCCCTCGGCCCGCAGCGCGCCGATCAGCGCCACCGCCCGGATCGAGTCGCCGCCCAGATCGAAGAACCCGTCCAGCACACCGACCCGCTCGATCCCCAGCACCCGGCCCCACACCGCCGCCACCCGCTCCTCCAGCGGGGTGCGCGGCGCCACGGAGCGGCTGCCGGCGAAGGAGTCCTCGCCCGGCGCCGGGAGCGCGGCGCGGTCCAGCTTGCCGTTCGCCGTCAGCGGCACCGCCCCGATCTCGACGAACGCCGACGGCACCATGTAGTCGGGCAGGGTCCGGACCAGGACCTCCCGCAGCGCCTGGGGCGTCGGGGCCCGGTCGCCGGCGGGCACGATGTACGCCACGAGCCGCTTGTCGCCGGGGGTGTCCTCGCGCGACAGGACCCGGGCGTCCGCGACCCGCTCGTCCTCGACCAGCGCGGCCTCGATCTCGCCGAGCTCGATGCGGTAGCCGCGGATCTTCACCTGGCCGTCGCTGCGGCCGAGGAACTCGACGTCGCCGCCCGGCAGCGTGCGCACCACGTCACCGGTGCGGTAGAGGCGGGAGCCGGCGGGGCCGAACGGGTTCGGCACGAAGCGCTCGGCGGTCAGCACGGCCCGGTCGAGGTAGCCGCGGGCCACGCCCTCGCCGCCCACGTGGAGCTCGCCGGGGACGCCCACGGGCAGCGGCTGCATCCGGTCGTCGAGGACGTACATCGTCATGTTCGGCAGCGGCCGCCCGATCGGCATCACCTCGGCCGCGGTGTCCCGGGGCACCGGGAAGACGCACGTGCCCACCGAGGCCTCGGTCGGCCCGTACTCGTTCACCAGCCGGGTCCCCGGGGCCAGCTCCCGCCAGGCCCGCACGACCCGCCGGGTCAGCGCCTCACCCGCGACCACCAGGACGGGGGCGAGGGCGGCGGCCTGCTCCGGGGCCAGCTGGTGGATCAGCACCTCCAGGTGGGCGGGGGTCAGCTTGATGAAGCTGTAGGGCCCGGCCTCGGCCAGGGCCTCGCCGAGGCGTCCGAGGTCGAGGTCCTGGGGCAGCAGGTGGACGGCCTGTCCGGCGAGCAGCGGCGCCCACAGGTTGGGGACCACGAGGTCGAAGGCGACGGAGGAGAACAGCGGCGCGCCGGTGGTGCCCGCGGCCGCGAGTTCCGCCACGGCCCAGCGCACGTGGTTGACGAGGCCGCGGTGCGGCACCTGGACGCCCTTGGGCAGGCCGGTCGAACCGGAGGTGTAGATCACGTAGGCGAGTTCGTCGACGCCGGTGGTCCGGGCCGGGGCCGTCTTCGGCCAGCCCGCGACCGCGGAGCCGTCCCGGTCGGTCAGCAGGCGGCGGGTGGCCGCGGTCGCCGGGAGCAGGTCCTCGTAGCCGGTGTGGGTGACGACGGCGACCGCGCGCGCGTCGGACAGGATGTGGGCGACGCGGTCGGCGGGCAGGCCCGGGTCCATCGGCAGGTAGGCGGCCCCGGCCTTCCAGACGCCGAGCAGCGCCGCGACCAGGTCGACACCGCGGTCCAGCAGGACACCGACGACGGACTCGCGGCCGGCGCCGAGCGAGCGCAGGTGGTGGGCGTAGCGGTTGGCGCGGGCCTCCAGCTCGGCGTAGGTCACCCGGGTCGCGCCGAAGCGGACGGCGACGGCGTCCGGGGTCAGCGCCGCCTGCTCCTCGAACAGCTCGGGCACGGTCCGCGTGACCGGCTCGCCGGGGTTGACCGCCCACGCGCCGAGCAGGTGCTCCCGCTCGTCCGGCGCGACGAAGGTCACCCGGGCGTCCGCGCCGGGGTCGGCGGCCATCGCTTCGAGGACCGCCCGGTACATGGCGCCGACGCGCTCGGCGTTGGCGAGGCTGAGCGACCAGGAGTCGGCGGTCAGGAAGACGTGCTTGTTCCGCGAGGACACGGTCAGCGGGAACTCGGTGGGGCTCTCGTCGATGCCCACCGCGGCGTCGACGAGTTCCGCGTCGACCTGCCGGAAGTCCTGGTAGTTGAAGAACACGTCGATCAGGCGCTGCCCGCCGGCGAGTTCGCGCTGGACGGTCGGCAGCGGGAGCCTGCGGTGCGCCCACGACGCGACCTCGCGGGCGAAGACCTGGCGCACCAGGTCGAGCCAGGTGGCGGCGGAGCGGTCGACGGGGAACGGCAGGGTGTTGAGGTACATGCCGTAGACGTGGTCGGCGCCGAGCACCTCGGGGCGCACGTCGTAGACGAGGCCGGTGTGGAACGCCGGGGCGTCGGTGAGCTGGCTCATGACCTTGGCGTGGGCGGCGATCATCACGCTCTTCAGGGAGGCCCTGGCCCGGGCCGCCAGGGCGCGCAGCCCCGGCTCCAGGTCGCCCCAGGGGACCATCACGTGGTGGGCCCGGCGCGGGGTGTCCTGGTCCTCGCCCCAGCCCTCGGGCAGCGTGAACCTGGTGTAGCCCTCGACGACGCCCGCCCAGTGGGCGCGGTCCTCCGCCGAGGCGAGCGAGGTGAGTTCGGCGGCGATGGAGTCCGCGAAGCGCACCTCCGGCGCCTCGTACTCGCCCGGCCCGTCGCCGTCGCGGATCGCCCGGTAGCACCCGAGGAGCTCCATCAGCATCGAGTGATGGCTCCAGCCCTCCAGGATCGGGTGGCACTCGGTGGCGGAGATCCACAGTCCGCCGCCGGCGGTGGGGTGGGCGTGGAAGCGCATCAGCGAGGGCGTGGCCAGGTCGAACAGCGTGGCGCGCTCGCGGGCGACGAACTCCCGCAGCCGCGCCTCGGCGCTCTCGTCGTCCAGCCGGGTGAGGTCCTGCACGCCGACGACGGCGGTGGCCCGCGCGTGCACGAGCTGCATCGGCACCGAGTAGTCGGCCAGGTGCAGGGAGGTGCGCAGCACCTCGTGGCGGGCCACCAGGGTCCTGACCGCCTCCTCGAAGGCGGGGGCGGAGAACGGCTTGTCGTCGCGGATCCGGAACGACGAGACGTTGTGGTAGTTGTTCTGGCCCTCATCGGCCAGCATCTCGATGACCATGCCGGTCTGGATCTGGGAGAGCGGGTAGGCGTCGACGATCCCGTCGGGCATCCGCTCGCGGTCCTCGGCGGCGATCAGCTCGAAGGGCTTGACGAAGGTCTGCGCCCCGTCGGCCAGCGCGGGCCGGCCGGTGAGCAGTTCGCACAGCTCGGACACGGTGCGCCGGTCGAAGACGTCGCGCACCGCCAGGTCGAAGCCCTCGGCGCGCAGCGCGCCGACCAGCGCGACGGCGCGGATCGAGTCGCCGCCCAGGTCGAAGAAGCTGTCGTGGACGCCGACCCGCTCGACCTCGAGCGCGGTGGCCCACACCGCGGCCACCCGCTCCTCGACGGGGGTGCGGGGGCCGACGTAGACGCTGCTCAGGAAGGACTCGGTGCCCGGTGCGGGGAGGGCGCGCCGGTCCAGCTTGCCGTTGGTGGTGAGCGGCAGGGCGTCGAGGCCGACGAACGCGACGGGGATCATGTACTCGGGCAGGTCGCGGCCGAGGAGTTCGCGCAGCTGGTCGGCGCCGGGGGCGCGCTCGCCCGCGACCGGCACCAGGTAGGCCACCAGCCGCTTGTCGCCGGGGGTGTCCTCGCGGACGTCGACGACCGCCTCGCGGACCACCGGGTGGGCGGCCAGCGCGGCCTCGATCTCGCCGAGTTCGACGCGGTAGCCGCGGATCTTCACCTGGTGGTCGATGCGGCCCAGGTACTCCAGGGTGCCGTCGGGGCGGCGCCGGGCGAGGTCGCCGCTGCGGTACAGGCGGGAGCCGGCCGGACCGAACGGGTCCGGCACGAAGCGCTCGGCGGTCAGCGCGGGCCGCTCCAGGTAACCGCGGGCCACGCCGGGACCGGCGACGTGGATCTCCCCCGGCACGCCGACGGGCAGCAACTCGCCCGCCGCGTCCAGGAGGTGGATCCGCAGGTCGGCGAGCGGCACGCCGATCGGGTTGCCGGCCGCCTGCAGGTCGGCCTCGACGACCCGGTGGAACGTGGTGTGCACGGTGGTCTCGGTGATGCCGTACATGTTGACCAGGGCGGGCCGTTCGAGGCCCAGCCGGTCGGTCCACGGCCGCAGTTCGCGCAGTTCCAGCTTCTCGCCCGCGAAGACGACGTGCCGCAGGGCGAGCCGGTCCACGCGCGGGTCGCCCTCGCCGGCGGCCGCGACCAGGGAGCGGAAGGCGGTGGGCGTCTGGCTC
>NZ_JBEPAM010000105.1:0-5417 GCF_040298605.1 Kitasatospora sp. NPDC001527
GCCAGCCAGGCCTGACTCCCTCCCATTCCCTCCCACCTCCCTGCCGACCTCGGTTCGGTTCTCCGCACAGGTCAGCGCCCGGGATCCGCGTTCTCAGGGTCGGGAGGGAGGTGGGAGGGAGGTCCCGGGACCGAGCGGTCGACGTCCCCGGCCGGGCTCGGCCGGGGCGACGTCCTGGTGCTCGACGTCGACCAGGCGCTCGCCGTCGAGCACCGCGGACTCGATTGGCAGGCGACGGGCGCCGGCCAATCCCGGCGGATCGCCCGCGGCTGGTTGGTCGGTCCGGATGTGCAGCGGTCGGCGGGGAGTGCTCATCCGGCGACGGTAGTCCGGTAACTCCTCGCGCTCACCATCACCGCCGCGTCCGTGAATCCGGGACCCCCACGTGCGCGCACACGTACGCGCACGTGGCGACCGGCCCGGCCGTGACGCACAGTCACCAGATTCACAACCGTCGAGCGCGCGCGTCGCACGCGCGTGTATGGGATCCCCCGGGACCGTGTCCACCCGGCTGTGATTATGAACATGAACATCACCCGGGGTGATTGCCGCGCAATCACGGTTCCGGCCGGGCCGCCGTTCCCTCGCCGACGCCGTGACGTCAAGGACTCTTGACATTCACTCGATAGTGTCAAGGCCTCTTGACTGTGGCGGCTCATGTCAGGAATCCTTGACGTAGGTGAGTCTACGTCAGGAGGTCTTGACATGGTGTGGGTGCACGAGGAGATCGGCGGTCACGAGGGCCGGGCCGTCGCGGTGCTCGGCGACGGCTCCGAGCCGGACGGCGCCTGGTGGACGCACGACGGGGCCGACGGCCGGCGCCGGGCCATCGCGATCCGGCCCGCGTGCGAGTGCGGCTGGCGCGGGGAGATGTTCCCGCTCGACGTCGCCGACCACGAGGTGGCCGAGGGCACGGCCGATGGCACCGGCCCGTACGGGGCCTGGGACGCGCACGTCGTCCGACTGCTCGGCGACCAGGTCCCCGAGGACGTCGCACAGGCGATCGCGGGCCTGCGGCGCCAGCTCGCTGAGCTGACCGAGCGCCGGCCGCTGGCGGCAGCCGCCGCCGCCGCGCTGGTCGAGAAAATGGGCACGGCCGTGCTGCAGCGGTCCGTCTCCGCCGCTCGCACGACGGAGAGCTGGGACGCGATCGGCCGTGCGCTCGGCGTCTCCCGGCAGGCGGCCCACCAGCGGTGGTCGAGGGTCCTCCTGGTGCCGCAGGGCAACGACACCCCGGCCTGACCTCCGACCCGGCCGACGGCGCGGGTTCCGATGAGAGGCCGGCCGCCCGCCCTCCCCATGGGTCGGGCTGGGCGGGGGTTCCCTCGTTGGGCGGCAGGGCTCGCCCCAGAGCGCGCCGTCGCCGGGGGCGCCAGGTGGAGCGCCCCACTGGACGAACGACCTGGCGCCCCCGGTGGCGGTGTGCTGGCCTCCGGTGCCGTCCATCGAGGGAGCCCCCGGCCGGGTCGAGCCAGCACCACGACGCACGCCGCAGTCACGATCCAGAGCCCGCCTCCCCCTCCGCAGGGTGGCCCGCCGGAGGCATGTCGGTGAGCTGAGCTGGCGCTCTCATGGAGGTCTCACCGCGCCCGGTTTCACGGGGCCGCTGGTCTCACGCGGTTTCACCGAGGTCTCACCGTGCCGGTCTCACCGCCGGGCTCAGTCTCACGCCATTTCACCGCGTTGCACGGTGCCGGTCTCACGCCGTTGCACGCGGCGGGTGGCTGGCGCCCGGCCCGGAACGGCCGCCAGGCCGCATGCCCGGCCGGGGCGCCGGGGCGCCCCTCTTGAGTGAGTAGAGACAGTTTTCGACGCCGCCGTTTCGGACCCGACGGCGCCGGTTTCGGGAGCGCGGTGGGCGTTTCGCGAGCGCCGTCCGGCGTTTCGCGAGCACCCGTACCCGGCCCTCGCTAACCCCTCTGCGAGGGCTCGCGTTTCAGACCCGGCCGGTCTCGTTTCGCCCGTGCAACGGACCGTTTCGAGGGCAGCCTGTACGAAAACGAGCCCGCCCCGTACAGCACGGGAGCGGGCTCGATTTGTGGTCGTACGTGGGCTAGGTCGGGGTCCCCAGTGCGGTGTAGTAGTCGCTGGTCGCGGGCCGTACCGGCCATTTCGCGGTGGATCCACGCGGAACGGGATAGCCGACCGCGAACTGCGTCGCGGACATCCGGATGTCCTGGACCTCGACCGCGCGCTCGGGCTGGCGGCCCCGGCCGGGGAGCACGGTGACCCGCACAACCCGCAGCAGCGGCACGCCCTCGCGAGGCATCGCGAGCGCGTCCGCCTCGTCGGGCGCGGGCATCCTCGCGGACACCTCCTCGCGCCACGCGAGAGGACGACCCGCCCACTCCTCGATCCGGTCGTACATCCCGCCGGCGCCCGTGCTGCCGGAGAGCACGGGCAGCTCCTCCAGGATCCACGGGGCGATCCACGAGTCGGCGAGCTGCCGGTGCTCCTGGCGGTCGGGGTCGCCGATGAGGCGGCGGCGGACGGTGAGTTCGATGCCGGCCTCGACGCCCAGGAGCTCGGCGACGTCTGCCGGAACCGCGGCCTCGGCGAGACGGGTTCGCTCGCCGTCGGGCCACGGCAGCGCCCGCCAGTGCTGCACCTCCTGGCCGCTGTAGTAGCCGAGTTCGTCGCGCTCGACCTGCCGGGACCGGACGGTGAGACGGACCCGGTCGGGGTGCGTCAGGACGTAGACCCCGGAGCGGCCCCGGCCCTCGACCAGCCCCTCAGCGGCCAGCAGGCCAACGGATTTCCGCACCGTGATGTCGGAGACGCCCCACTCTGCGGCGATCTCACGCATGATCGGCAGGGCTGTGCCCGGGGGGTACGTCCCGTCCTCGATCCGCGCCCGTAGAACGGCGGCGATCTCCTCGTATTGAGCCATGGTGGGTGCCCTCCTCTCTCGTCGTTAGCGTATACGCCAGGTTGTTGACGTATACGCTAAGTCCCGTTAGCGTATACGTCAACGCAACTGCGGCGGAGGGGCCTCCCCCCTCTGCATTGCGCTGACCTGCACCGGGGCTGTGACCTGCCCCAGAGTCGAGGGACTGATCATGACGATGCTCGCAGGAATCGAAACCACCTCCTACGACCCCGACCGCGAGGTCGAGGACGCGGCCGGCCGGATGCACATCACGACCCGGGGCGTCACCGTCGGACCCGCGCTGTCCGCGTGGGGCGAGGCCCTCCCGGCGTCGCAGGCCGCGCACGAGGGGTGCCCCCGCGCTGAGGTCCGGATGTCCTACTACCTGTCCGGGAACGAGCTGCTCGCCGGGCTCTGGAACGCCTGCGGGATGTGGGACCTGGCGGCCGGGTTCGACTCGGTCTCGGACGAGGTCATCCGGTGGCACGTCACCACGAGCCTGTTCAGCGCCGGTGGTCCCGGGTCGATCGGGGTCGAGAGCCTGCTGGCCCAGATCGCCCGGGAGCGGACGACGCCCCGGGGGCAGGCCGACTACGTGGCCGCGTGCCGCACGATCGCACGCGTGTTCGGTGTGGCGCCGGGCGCCTGAGGGGCCGTGACCTGCGAAAACAACGAGGCCGGGACATCTGTCCCGGCCTCCTGTGTGTCTGTGTCCCCGGACCACCTATGGGGTGAGGGATGATCGTCCCCCAGAAATGCGTGAGCGGCAGGGATTAGGCCCCCTGCCGCTCGGGCGAGTCCAGTCGGCTGCGAAACCAGATCGGAACTCAACGCTAGTGACCAGCGTACGCGACGACGTACCCCCGCGCACCCACTCCGTGAGGCGCGTCACGCCGGGGCCGGATCGGCTCCAGGCGCCCTCTAGGGGCCCCGTAGGTGCCCCTCGGGCCGGTGAGTCCACCCCGGCCCCCAGCGACGCTCTGACGCCCCCTCAGGCCCCGCCTCGGGTGCTGCCCTGCGCAACCTGCGGGGCGGAGATGACCGCAACCCCCGGGAAGCGGGTCAAGATCTACTGCTCTGAGTCCTGCCGGAGCACGATGCGGCGTCGGATCGCGGCGGCTGATGCCACCCCGGCGGCGGGTCGAGGCGGCACCTCGGAACCAAAAGCGGTCGCGCGCTTTAGTACTACGGGAAAGATTCCGTCCACCCCAGGTCAGAGGGGGTCTGGGGCCTCTGCGGACCCCAAATCGGGACGGGTTCCGGGGGACGGTCGGGACGCGCGGTTCGAGCGGCGGGAGCAACACCAGACGGTCGCGGTCGGCGCGTCGTTCTGCGGCTGTGGCCGGGGGTTGGTCGGCGGTGCCGCCACGGTGCTGACCGGCTCGCGGGGTGCGTCGTTCGGCGGGGTGCGGACCTGCCACAGCGTGCACATGTGCCCGTGGTGCGGGGCCAAAATTCTGGCCGTCCGGGCGGAGAACATCCAGGCGGCGGCGGACGCGCTGCACGAGGCCGGGTACGGGCTGTACCTCGGCTCGCACGTCCTGCGGCACTACGGGCGGCAGCAGTACGGCTCGCTGCGGCGGGGCC
Organism: Kitasatospora sp. NPDC001527; assembly: GCF_040298605.1. Taxonomy (NCBI): domain Bacteria; kingdom Bacillati; phylum Actinomycetota; class Actinomycetes; order Kitasatosporales; family Streptomycetaceae; genus Kitasatospora; species Kitasatospora sp. NPDC001527. The sequence continues at coordinate 4,457 of NZ_JBEPAM010000105.1, forward strand.
AGCGCGGCGGCCTGGTCGTAGTCCTGCACGACAGCTGGCGCGGTGCGTTCGGCTCGGCCGGGCGCCCGTGGCGGCGCCTGCGGGACGAGTTCGGCATCGTCGGCTACGAGCGCGCATTCGAGGACACCTGGGGCCCGGCCACCGGCTGGCACCTGCACTGGCACGTCCTCTGGGTGACCTCCCGCCCTCTGACGGAGGAGGAGTTCGAGCGGTTCCGCCGGCGCCTGGCGGAGATGTGGCGGGACGCCGTGCTCGGCGCGGGCGGGTACGAGGTCAGCACGACGTGCGACCGGCCCGGCTGCCCGTGCGAGGGCCGGGGCCACGGCACCGACGTCCGCCCGATCAACGCGGGCGAGCAGGACGCGGCCGCCCGGTACCTGTACAAGGACGGCGACAAGGGCAGGGCCGGAATCGGGCTGGAGCTGGCGCGCGGTGACCTCAAGGACGGCCGGGGGCACCTGCGGATGTCGCCGCTGCAGCTCGGCGACCTGGCCGCCGCCGAACTGGCGGAGACCGGCGAGACCGACGGCCCGTTCGTCACGGCCTACCGCGAGCGGGAGTTCGGCGTGAACGGCATCCGGAAGCACTACCGGACCCAGTCGTTGAACAGGACGCTCGACGGCCTGGTCGAGCAGGACGAGCGGACGGACGCGGAGATCGCGGCCGACGACGGGCAGGACCTGGTCCCGATCGCGGTGATCCCGGCGGAGACCTGGTACCGGCACATCGTCCGGCACACCGGACGCCGCCTCGCCCTCCTGCGGGCGACCGAGTCACTGGGCGAGGTCGGGGTCCGGACCCTCATCGAGGGGTGGGGGCTGGAGTGGGGCCGGGACGTCCTGCCCGCCCCGGCCGAGGGACCTCCGGCCAGCCAGGCCTGACTCCCTCCCATTCCCTCCCACCTCCCTGCCGACCTCGGTTCGGTTCTCCGCACAGGTCAGCGCCCGGGATCCGCGTTCTC
>NZ_JBEPAM010000106.1:0-5319 GCF_040298605.1 Kitasatospora sp. NPDC001527
TCGGCCTACGCCGGCCAGACGGTGACCCTCAAGTTCAACGGCACCGAGGACGCGTCGCTGCAGACCAGCTTCGTGATCGACGACACCTCGATCGCGACCAGCTGAAGCCCCGGCTGATCGTCCCCGTCGGCCGCCCGGCACCTCGCGCCGGGCGGCCGGTGGTGACGTGACGACGCCCACCGACGGTGCGGCCGCTTGGTTTCTGGAGGTCGCCGGAGAACCGGACGTCTGGTGAACGGCCAGATCACCGGATCCTGGACGGGGGCATCATGGTGCCGGCTGTGCTCACGCGCCAACGGTTCCCGCGACCTCACCGACGGTCACTGCCTCTGGACCACTGCGTCCGAATGCCGGCCGAGTTCCTTGAGCACATCGTCCAGCGCCCCCAGGCGCTGGACGAGCTGGAGCGGGACGCCTCCTGCGCTGGGGGCGGCCGTAGCTGATGGGCTGGTGGGCCTCGGGTGAGGGTGCCTGTCCTCGTTGGCGTGGGCGTCAGAGTCCGGCTGCTCGGCGGCCGAGGATGGGTTCGGCGAGGAGTCGTGCCGGGGCGCAGAGGGTTTGGCCGTGGCGGGTGAAGAGGTCGTCCCGGGAGTTGAAGTGTCCGAGGTCCGTGAGGAGGTAGGCCGAGAGGTCGCACGGGGCGGCGGCCGATGCGGGGCAGGTGGTGGTGGGTCCGTCCCAGTCGACGTTCGTTCTGGACAGTGCCTCGAAGAGGGTCTCCGGGCCGGCGTTGGTGAATCCGCCGTCGGCTCGTTCGTGCGGGTTGGGGCTGTCGGCGAAGAGGTCGGAAATCGGCAGCCAGGAGGTGGCGATGCGGAACTCCGGCCAGGCCAGCACCACTTGGTCGGGGACGAGCCGACGCATCCGGGGGAAACGTGGGTACCAGAAGGAGCCGTCCACGACGAGGCCGCGCACTCGGGTCGGGATGCCCTGCGCCCGTGCGACCGCCTCCAGCACGGCCATCCGCTGGCTGCAGGAGCCGCGGCCGAGTCGCAGGACCTCGGAGACCGGTCGCCGCTCCTCCACCGAGTACACGGGGCGGACCTCCGTGGAGATCCACCGGTGTGCGTGACGGAGGTACGTCACCGTGCACGCCGCCCCCTCCCCTCCGGAGGGCGGCATGCCGATCAGCCGCAGGGCGGACCGGACGCGCGGGTGTCGCCAACCGAGGATGGGCGTGGGTGCCGCGCTTCCGTGTGCGCTGTTGTCGCCTGGTGCGGCTTGTCGTGCTCTTCCGCGCGGCGTCAGCAGCGTACTCACCATGACCGGCTCCTCCCGTCCTGACGGGGGCTCAGTCTTCCAGAGATTTTGAACGCGTTCAAGTAGCGCCGGTGGTTCCTGCCGGGTGGGGCATGCTGAAGGGCGAGTGGGACTGCGGTGCCACAAGACCATCGGGTGATCGCGTTAGAAGGGTATGGAGCACATATTGGCGGCCGAGTCGGGGGCGCCGCCCGTCGAGGCGCCCGACTTTCCGGCCTTCGTGGCGTCGCGGGGGCGCCAGCTGTTGCGGACGGCGTTTCTCCTCACCGGGGGTGACGCGCATCTCGCCGAGGATCTGGTGCAGGAGGCGCTCGGCCGGGTCTTCGTGAAGTGGCGGCGGATCTCGCGGCTGGAGAACCCCAGCGGGTACGCGCAGACCGTCCTGGTGAACACCTTCCTCTCGCACCGCCGCCGGCGCAGCAGCACCGAGCGGGTCACCGACGTCCTGCCGGACGTCGCCGTCGTCGACCCGGACCCCGCGCTGCGGCTCACGCTGCTGCGGGCGCTCGGGGAGTTGCCGGCGCAGGACCGGGCGGTGCTGGTGCTGCGCTTCTGGGAGGACCGGAGCGTGGAGGAGACGGCGGCGGCGCTGCGGTTGAGCAGCACCGCCGTGCGCTCGCGCAGCAGCCGGGCGCTGGCGCGGATGCGGGGCGCGTTGGGGGCGGATTCGGTGGCGGCGATGGAGAAGGCGGGGTTGCGTCATGCCGGTTGAGGAGGAGCACGGACAGGACTTCGAGGCGGAGTTCGCCCGCGCGTTGCGCGGCGCGGCCGACCTCGCCCCGGAGGACGCGCTGTTCGGCCTGGCCGCCGGAGCGGAGCGGCGCGGGCGGCGCCGCCGCGGCCGGCGGCGGGCCGCGCTGGTGGGCGCGGTGGCGGTGGCGGTGCTGGTGGCCGGCGGTGCCGGCGTGCTCGGCGGGGGTGCGGGGGCGCAGCTGTTCGGGCCGGCCGCCGAGCCGGTGCGGCCGATGACCGCCGAGGAGGTGGTGCAGCTGGTGACGGGGCTGCTGCCGCCGGGGTCGGTGGAGTCGAAGATCGCGGAGACGCCCGGCAGTTCGAAGGCGTCGCGGGGCGAGCACCAGAACTTCGGGGTGCTGGAGTTCGACGACGGCAAGGGCGTGAGCGTGATCGTCTACAGCGTCGACCGCGGCACGCAGCGCCCCGACGAGGCGGCCCGCTGCTCGGACCCGTTCACCACGCCGCAGGACTCGTGCGAGCGCACCGTGCGGGAGGACGGCTCGGTCGTGGTGATCGACAAGCGGCGGGACAGCAACTTCCCCGGCCAGCGCCAGTGGCAGGGGACGTGGGCGCTGCCCGACGGCACGGTGGTCCGGGTCACCGAGTACAACGGGCAGCCGGCCACCCCGGCCCGGGAGGAACCGCCGCTGGACGCCGGGCAGTTGGCGTCGATGGTGACCTCGCCGGCCTGGGCCCGGGTGGTCGCCGCGATGCCGCCGAACCCCGACGCGCCGAAGCCGCCGAAGGAGGAGGAGCAGCCGAAGCAGGCGGCGACGCCGTCCCCGGCCGAGCTGCTCGCGACGCTCACCAGGCTGCTCCCGCCGGGCACGGCGCCGTCCGGCGCGGACGAGCAGCACGCCACGCTGACGGTCACGGCCGGGGAGCGGACCAGCAAGGTCTCGGTCCTCGTCGAACCGGCCGGGGAGCAGGGACGCAAGAACAGGAAGGGCGCCGAGGAGGGGCTGCCGACCCCGCTGGAGGTGCGGGAGAAGCTGCCCGACGGCACCCTCGTGGTCACCAACCGGTTCGGCAACGGCAAGACCGCCACCGACCCGGTGCTGCACTGGACGGCGCAGGTGTACTACCCGGACGGCCGGAACGTGCAGTTGTACGAGTGGAACGGCGAGAACGGCTACGACTTCCGGCCCGGCGAGCCGGCGCTCTCGGTGGACCAGCTCAAGGCCGCCGTCCTGGCGCCCGACTGGCGGAAGTGACCCCTCGCCCCGGCCGGCACGGAGGCCGGAGCGGAGGGCGGAACGGAGAGCGGGTCAGGAGCCGCCGCGAGGGATGCGGTGGCGCCATTCGCGGGTGAAGACGACGTTGCCCGCCTCCTCGGCGCGGAGCTGGGTGTGGGCGAGGAGGTGGGTGGGGTCGCAGCGGAGTTCGGTGCGGGTGCGGACGGTGACGTCCCAGCCGATGGCGGGGCGCTCCAGGCGGACGGTGCGGTCGGTGCGGGCGAGGGCACTGAGGGGGGTGGCGGCGAGGACGCGGTAGGCGGTGACGGTCTCCTCGGCGCGGACCAGGCCGTCGGGGTGGGTGCGGGTGCCGTCGCCGGCCGGGGAGAGCTCGGTGCGCCACTCGCGGCGGCCGATGTCGTGGACGGTGACGCGTTCGGGGCGGGCGGTGAGCGGCTCGGTGAGGTGCAGCGGGGGCGGCAGGGGGAGGGTGGGGGAGCGGAAGGTGAGGTCCTCGGCCGGCGGGGTGGGCGGGCGGACCGGGAGGGTGAGGGCGGAGCGGGAGGGGTCGAGGGCGAAGCCGGACGGTTCGGGGCCGGGCCAGATCCACGGCCAGTAGCTGGAGGAGACGGCGAGCCGCAGGCGGTGGCCGGTCGGGACGGTGGCGCCGGTCGGCGCGAACAGCACGGTGGCGTCGGTGGCGCCGGAGGCGGGGGCGAGGACGCCGCGGGTGAGCAGGGTGGAGGTGCCGTCGGGGGCGACGGCGCACAGGCGGGCGGCGATCAGGGCGGCGACCGGGGCCGCGACCGGGGCGGGCGCGGCCTCCGGGCGCAGGTGCAGGGCCAGGGACGGCGTGCCGAGCAGATCCAGCGGTTCGGGCAGCGGCCGGGAGTCGAAGCAGACCGAGCGGCCGTCCTCCTCCCGCTGGTCGGGCGGCTGGTCGGCGGGGCGGCCGAGCGGGACGTAGGAGCCGGCGTTGAGGCCGGTGTGCTGCGGCGAGCGGACGTGCACCCAGCGGTCCTCGGAGGCGGTGCCGGCGGTGCGCAGCGGGCCGTCGAGGCCGTAGTGGACCTCGCGGACGGCGGGGGAGGGCCAGGGGTCGTCGCCGCACCAGTGGTCGGTGCGCCAGCTGCGCAGGGCGGGGGCGTCGAGGGCGCCGGCGTCGAGGTCGCGCAGCCAGTGGTCGTACCAGCGCAGCGCCTCGGGGAGGAGTTCGTCGGGCAGGCCGTGCGACCAGGGGCCGAGGACGGCGCGGACGGGGGGCGCGGCGCTGCCCGCCAGGGCGAGGACGGCGGCGGCGGAGGGGTCCGACCAGCCGGCGACGGCGAGGGTGGGGACGGTGGCGGCCGGCCCGGGCCCGGCAGGGGCGGCGAGCCAGCCGGCGAGCGGTGGTTCGAGGGCGTCGAGCCGGGCCAGCCACATCGCCCGCCAGGCGTCGCCGACGTACTGCGGGTCCGGTGGGCGGGCCGCGTCGGCGAGCCGGTCGGTGGCCCGGGTGTGGCCGTCGGCGGCGAGGACGGCGCCGCCGAGGCGGTGCGGGCCGTCGGGGCAGGCGACGACCGCGGCGTGCACGGCGTCCGGGGCGAGGGCGGCCAGGCGCAGGGCGAGGTCCCCGGCGGCGCCGGTGCCGAGCAGGCCGACCCGGCCGCTGCACCAGGGCCGGGCGGCGAGCCACCGGACGACCTCCGCGCCGTCGGCGGCGAGGCTGTCGTCGGTGGACGCGACGCCGCCGGAGTTGCCGTGCCCCCGGGCGTCGACCCGGACGGCGGCGTGGCCGTGGCCGGCGATCCAGGGGTGGCGGCGGGCGTCGTCGGTGGCGGTCCAGTCGGTGAGGCGGCCGGTGGAGTACTCCAGGACGACGGGGACGGGCTCCTCGGTCACCGGGCGCCAGAGGCGGGCGTACAGCTCGGTGCCGTCGGGGAGGGGGACGCGCAGGTCCTCGCGGGTGCTGCGGTAGGGGTACGAGGGCATGGCCGCTCCATCGGGTCCCGGTCGGTGCGGATCATTCCGACAGTAGGGGAGGAAGCGGGCGCGCGGGCGGGGGGGGGGGGGGGGGGGCGCGGCCGCGGGGGGGGGGGGGGGCGGGCGGGGGCGGGGCGCGGAGGAGAAGCACACGGGCGGCGACGCGCGGCGCGACAGCGACGAGCGG
>NZ_JBEPAM010000107.1:0-5307 GCF_040298605.1 Kitasatospora sp. NPDC001527
CCAGCACCGTCCCCGCCGGATCCAGAACCGGACCGGCATCAGCGGCCACCTCGGCACGGACCAGACGGGGCACGACAATCCCGCCATCACGCCAGATCGCCTGCGACTCGCCGGACGCGAGCAGGGCTCCCAGCACCGACGGCGCCGTCGCCGCGGCGGGGAAGTCCGGGCCCTCGCCGCCCAGCAGGACGATCCGGCCGGGCTGCTCCAACTGGACCGAACGGACCAGCCCCCACACCGCGTTGACCGCCGGGTCCTCCTCCGGCAGCCCGGTCGCGACCACCAGCGGCCCGCCGGAGCGGGTGGGGTCGGTGAGCCCGTCGCGCAGGAAGCCGGAGACCCGGCCGAGCAGTGCACGGGCCCCCTCCGGGCCGCCGGCCGCGTCGCCGGACAGGTCCAGCACCGCCGGGGCGCCGGCCGCGGGCGCCGGGGGCAGGACGAGCGGCGTCCAGCCGACCTGGTACAGGTGCTCGCTCCCGGCCGCGGCGAGGGAGGTGAGCCGCTCGACGGGAACGTGACGAAGCGTCAGCGAACCGATCGAGGCCACCGGCAGCCCGGAGTGGTCGGTCAGGGCGAGCGAGAACGCGTACGGGCCGGTCTGCCGGACATGCACCCGCAGGGCGGCCGGGCGCGCGGCGAACACGGCCACGTCGCTCCAGGCGAACGGCAGCAGGACGTGGCCCGGCTCCGGATCGGCGACGGCGAGGAAGTTGCTGGCCTGGAGCGCGGCGTCCAGCAGAACCGGGTGGATCCCGTAGCCGTCGACCGCCAGACCTTCGGGCAGCGCCACCTCGGCGCGCACCTCGCCCTCGTGCCGCCAGACGGCGCGCAGGGCCTGGAAGGCCGGGCCGTAGCCGAAGCCCCGTTCGGCCAGCCCCGTGTAGAAGCCGTCCAGCTCGACGGCCTCGGCGCCCGACGGCAGCCACGGGCCGGCGGCCGGCGCGGCCGGCGCGGCGCCGGCCCCGAGGAAGCCGGTGGCGTGCCTGGTCCAGGCGGCGTCGTCCTGGCCGTCCTCGGGCCGGGAGTACAGGGCGAACGGGCGCCGGCCGTCCGCCGCCGCGTCGACGTTCACGTGCAGCTGCAGGGCGCCGCGTTCGGGGACGACGAGCGGCGCCTCGATCACCAGTTCCTCGACGGCGGACGCACCCGCCTCGTCGCCGGCCCGCGCGACCAGCTCCAACAGCGCCGCCCCCGGGGCCAGCACGGTGCCCGCGACGGCGTGGTCCGCGAGCCAGCCGTGGTCCTTCGGGTCCAGCCGGCCGGTGAGCACCACCCCACCCTCCGGCAGCGGCACGGCCGCGCCCAGCAACGGGTGCCCGACGGACGCGAGTCCGGCGGCGCCGACGTCGGCGGCGGGGCGGGTCTCCAGCCAGTAGCGCTGGTGCTGGAAGGGGTAGGTGGGGAGGTCGGCGGGGCGCAGGGCGGCGGCGCCCGTGGAGGTCGCCGACCAGTCCACGGGGACGCCGTGGACGTGGAGTTCGGCGGCGGCCAGCAGGACACGGTCCCAGCCGCCGTCGTCGCGGCGCAGGGTGCCGGTGACCACGGTCGGGGCGTCGACGGCCCCGTCCAGCACCTCGACGATGCCGTGCGCGAGGACGGGGTGGGCGCTTACCTCGACGAAGCAACGGAAGCCCTCGGCCGCCAACGTCTGCACGGCTTCGCCGAATTGAACGGTCCGGCGCAGGTTGCGGTACCAGTAGCCGGCGTCCAGTTCGGGGCCCTCCAGCCAGCGGCCCTCGACCGTGGACAGGAACGGGACGGCGGCGGGCTGCGGCTTCACCGCGCCCAGCAGCCCGGCGAGTTCGTCCTCGATCGACTCGACGTGCGAGGTGTGGGAGGCGTAGTCCACCGGGACCCGCCGCGCCCGCACGCCCTGCTCCTCCAGGGCGGTGACGAGGGTGTCCAGTGCGGCCGGGTCACCGGCGACCACCACGGAGGTGGGGCCGTTGACGGCGGCGACCTCGACGCCGTCCGGCAGCGTGCCGGCCAGACGCTCCAGCGGCAGGGCGACCGAGACCATGCCGCCGCGCCCGGCCAGACCGCGCGCGATGGCCTGCGAGCGCAGGGCCACCACGGCGGCGGCGTCCTCCAGCGACAGGATCCCCGCGACATGGGCCGCCGCGATCTCCCCCTGCGAGTGACCCACCACCGCGTCCGGGACCACCCCCAGCGAGGCCCAGACCCGGGCGAGACCGACGTTCACCGCGAACGACACCGGCTGGACGACATCGACCCGCTCCAGCAGAGCCGCGCCCTCGTTCACCACCTCCAGCAACGACCAGTCGACATAAGGCTTCAGCGCCTCCTCGACCTCCGCCAGCGCCTCCGCGAAGACCGGGGACTCCGCCAGCAGCCGCCGCCCCATCCCCGCCCACTGCGAACCCTGACCCGGGAAGACGAACACCGAACGCCCGCTCACCTCCGCCCGGCCCGTCACGACACCCGCCGCTTCCTCCCCCTTCGCCAGCGCCGCCAGCCCGGCGAGGGCCGCCGCCCGGTCGGTGGAGACGACCACCGCGCGCTGCTCCAGCGCGGCGCGCGTGGTGCGGAGGGTGCGGGCGGTGCGCGGCAGGTCGGCGTCGGGGCGGTCGGCGAGGTGGCGGCGCCAGCCGTCGGCCTGCGCGTGCAGCGCGGATTCGGTGGCGGCCGACAGGACGAGCGGCAGGGCGGCACCGGACGGCTCGGCCTCCGCCGGCGCGGTCTCCTCGGCCGGCGCCTGCTCCAGGATGACGTGCGCGTTGGTGCCGCTGACGCCGAAGGAGGAGACGGCGGCCCGGCGCGGCCGGTCCACCTCGGGCCAGGCCCGCCGCTCGGTGAGCAGCGCGACCGCTCCCGAATCCCAGTCCACCTTGGAGCTGGGCGTGTCGATGTGCAGCGACTTGGGCAGCACACCGTGCCGCAGCGCCTCCACCATCTTGATCACCCCGGCCGCACCCGCGGCCGCCTGGGTGTGCCCGATGTTGGACTTCAACGAGCCCAGCCAGAGCGGCTGTTCGGCCGACCGCCCCTGCCCGTAGGTGGCCAGCACCGCCTGCGCCTCGATCGGGTCCCCCAAGGACGTCCCCGTCCCGTGGCCCTCGACGGCGTCGACGTCGGCCGCCACCAGCCGGGCGCTGGCGAGCGCGGCCCGGATCACCCGCTCCTGGGACGGACCGTTGGGCGCCGTCAGACCGTTCGACGCACCGTCCTGGTTCACGGCCGAACCGCGGACCACGGCCAGCACCTCGTGCCCCAGCCGCCGCGCGTCCGACAACCGCTCCAGCAGCACCACCGCCACGCCCTCCGCGAGGCCCGTCCCGTCGGCCCCGTCGGCGTACGCCTTGCAGCGGCTGTCGCGGGCCAGGCCGCGCTGGGTGGCGAAGTCGACGAACACCTCGGGCGTGGCCATCACGGCGACGCCGCCGGCCAGGGCGAGCGTGCACTCGCCGTCGCGCAGCGCCTGCGCGGCCAGGTGGAGCGCGACCAGCGAGGACGAGCACGCCGTGTCCACCGTCACCGACGGGCCCTCAAGACCCAGCGTGTAGGAGACCCGGCCCGAGGCCACCGAGCCCGAGTTGCCGATGCCGAAGTACCCCTCCAGGCCCTCCGGGAGGTTGAGCACGTGGTGCGCGTAGTCGTGGTACATCAGGCCCGCGTAGACGCCGACCGGCTGCCCCTTGAGCGAGGTCGGGTCGATGCCGGCCCGCTCCAGGGCCTCCCAGGAGGCCTCCAGCAGCAAGCGCTGCTGCGGGTCCGTCGCCAGCGCCTCGCGCGGCGAGATCCCGAAGAGCGCGGCGTCGAAGCCGCCCGGGTCCGCGAGGAAGCCGCCCTCCTCGGCGTAGGTCTTCCCGGCGGCGTCCGGGTCGGGGTCGTGCAGGCCGTCGACGTCCCACCCCCGGTCGCGGGGGAAGGGGCCCATGGCGTCCGTGCCCTCGCTGACCAGCCGCCACAGGTCCGCCGGGGAGGTGACGCCGCCGGGCAGCCGGCAGGCCATCCCGACGATCGCGACCGGCTCGGTGCGCCGGGCCTCGGCGTCGCGCAGGCGGCGCCGGGTCTGCTGGAGGTCGGCCGTGACGCGCTTGAGGTAGTCGCGCAGCTTGTCGTCGTTCGCCATGGGGTTCTTCCTCGTGTCCGTCATCAGGAAAGGCCGAGTTCGTTGTCGATGAGGTCGAAGAGCTCGTCGTCGGAGGCCGCGCCGACGTCGACGCCCGCCGTCTCCGGCTCCCCGCCCGCCGGCTCCGTCCAGCGGGCGGTGAGTGCCTCCAACCGGGCGGCCACCTGGCTCCGCAGGCCGTCGCCGGTCCCGGCGGTGGCGGCCAGGGCCTGCTCCAGCCGGTCGAGTTCGAGCAGCACGGGCGGCACGGGAGCGGCTCCGGCGAGGCCGAGCCGGTCCCGCAGGTGCTCCGCGACGGCGGTCGGCGTCGGGTGGTCGAAGACCAGGGTCGCCGGGAGCCGGACGCCGGTGGCCTCGGTGAGGCTGCTGCGGATCCGTACCGAGGTCAGCGAGTCGAAGCCGACGTCCTTGAACGCCTGGGAGGGCTTCACGGTCTCGTCGACGCTCTGGCCGAGGACCTTGGCGGCGCTGGCGCGGACCAGGTCCAGGAGCAGCCGCAGCTGTTCCGCCTCGCCCGCCGCGGCGAGCCGCCGGAGCAGGGCGTCCCGGCCGTCGCCGGCCGGTGCGGAGGCCGCGGTGGCGGTGCGGCGGGGGGCGCGGACCAGACCGCGCAGCAGCGGGTTCAGCTCGCCGCCCGCCGCCTGCGCCCGCAGCGCCGACCGGTCCAGGCGGGTCGGCACCAGCACCGGCTCCGGGGAACGCAGGCCCGCGTCGAACAGGGCCAGCGCCTCGTCCGTCTCCATCGCCGCCAGGCCGCCGCGCGCCAGGCGGGCGTGGTCCTGCTCGCCCAGGTGGCCGGTCAGTCCGCTGGCCTCGGCCCACAGGCCCCAGGCGAGCGAGACCGCCGGCAGACCCCGGGACCCGCGCCACCGCGCCAGCCCGTCCAGGAAGGCGTTCGCCGCCCCGTACACGCTCTGCCCCGCGCTGCCGAACACCCCCGCACCCGAGGAGAACAGGACGAACGCCGCCAGGCCGAGGTGCTCGGTGGCCTCGTGCAGGTGCCACGCCGCGTCCGCCTTCGGGGCGAACACCTCGTCGAGGCGCTCCGCCGACTGCGCCTCGAACACCCCGTCCGCCAACGCACCCGCCGTGTGCACCACCGCCGTCAACGGACGGTCCGCCGGGACACCCCGCACGAGGCCCTCCACCACCGAACGCCGCGACACATCGGCCGCCACCACCTCCACCGACGCCCCGGCAGCGGACAGCTCCGC
>NZ_JBEPAM010000108.1:0-5214 GCF_040298605.1 Kitasatospora sp. NPDC001527
GCCCTGCTCGCGCTGGACGCGGTGCGCCGGTAGCGGCAGGCCGGTGGACCCCCGGAGCCGTGCGCCGGCGCTACCGGCCCTCGTCGATCAGCCCGAACTCCTCCAGCAGTGCGCCGACCTCGGTCGCCTCCAGCCGGTGCAGCAGCCGCTTGCGCAGGAACTCCGGTCCGGGCAGGCTCAGTTCGGCGCCGTCGCGCAGCCGGCTGGTCGCCGCGAGCAGCTTGCGCACGTCATAGGTCGAGTTGAACACCTCGGGGACGCCCCGCTCGACGTCCAGCAGCCGGTAGACGGCCTCCATGCCGGTGCGCACCGAGTACTCGGTGGTGAAGATGCAGTCCCGGCCGGTCTCCGCGAACTGGCCGATGAACGCGAAGTTCACCGCGCCGTCCGGCACCACCTGCGGCCGGTCGCCGGCCTTGCGGGGCAGGAAGAACGAGGTGACGTAGGGCATCATCACCGGGACGCAGCGCGCGGCCCCGGCGGCCAGCTCCGGGATCTCCGCCTCGGGAACGCCCAGGTGGTAGAGCCACTCCTGGGTGATCTCCTCGCCGGTGCACTCCTGCATCGGCTTGCGGACGTAGTCGCCCGGGCGGTCGACGAAGAGCGAGTACAGCCAGACCACGATCTGGTCGGCCGGCTGCTGCTTGAAGTGCGGCTGCCGGTTGACCGTCCAGCTCAGCAGCCAGGAGGAGTCACGGGCGGTGACGATGCCGCCGGTGACCACGCCACCGCCGAACGGGTCGCGCTTGGCGACCTGCTGGATGTACCGGGGGATGCGCGGGTCCAGGGTGGTGACGGTGGCCGACTCCCACTTGCTCCGCGGGATGTTGCCGCAGAACACCTCCGGGCGGCCGAACTCCGGGTCCTTGGCCGCGATCCGCCGCCACAGGTCCCAGGCCGGCGCCGGGCCCTCGTTCAGCCGCGCCGGGGTGTGCTGGTCGCCGTTGTCGGAGTTCTCGGTGAGCGAGCCGATGGTGGTGAACACCAGGTCGTCCTCGCCGAGTTCGACACCGCCGGGCTTGCCCGCCTCGGTCCAGTGGATCCGGGTGGCCCGCTTGCGCCCGGGCGCGAGGTCGAAGTCGATGTCGGTGACCTCGGTCTCGAAACGGAAGGTCACGCCCTGGTCCATCAGCCAGCGGGTCAGCGGCAGCACCATCGACTCGTACTGGTTGTACTTGGTGAACTTCAGCGCGGAGAGGTCCGGCAGGCCACCGACGTGGTGGACGAAGCGGTGCAGGTAGAGCTTCATCTCCAGGGCGCCGTGCCACTCCTCGAAGGCGAACATGGTCCGCCAGTACAGCCAGAAGTTGCTGTCCAGGAAGTCGCGGCCGAAGACCTCGTCGATCCGCTTGCCCTCCAGCTCCTCGCGGGTGGCGAGGAAGATCCGCACCAGGTCCTTCTGCGCCCGGTCGTTCAGCGCGAACAGCCCGTCGGTGCGGGCGTCCCGGCCCCGCTGCTCGGTGACCCGCTGGAGCGAGAAGTTCGGGTCGTCCTTGTTCAGCCAGTAGAACTCGTCGAGCACCGAGGCGCCCTCGACCTCCAGCGAGGGCACCGAGCGGAAGAGGTCCCACAGACACTCCATGTGGTCCTCCAGCTCGCGGCCGCCGCGCACCACGAAGCCCTTCTCCGGCTCCTTGATGCCGTCCAGCGCGCCGCCGGGCAGCCGCAGCCGCTCCAGGACGGTGATCCGCTCGCCCGGCACCTGCGCGTCGCGCACCAGGAACGCGGCTCCCGCGAGCGAGGCCAGCCCGGCGCCGACGAACCAGGCACTGGCCCGGTCGGCCCGCTCGGGCTTGCGCGGCCTGGCGAACGCTTCGTAGTTCCCGCTGCTCCAGTACACGTGCACTCCTTCGATCGGTGGTACGGCCGTTCGCGCGCCGACGGTCCTCGCCCACGCTTGCCAACGGCGCCTGCGGCGGCAACGCGGCTGGTCCGATCGGGTGACACCCCGGCGGACCGGCCGGCTGCGCCGTGATCACCACACTGCCGCGCCCGGGGGAGCGGCGAATCGGCCGACCGGGACCTGATCGCGGACCCAAGGTCCCGGGCCGGTGATGCGCTTGGTCCCGGTTTGGGTCGATGCTCCGCCGGGCACTACGGGCCCGGCACCGGCGCGGCGACCACGAACAGCCCACCCCGGGGTGTCCGGGAGGCCCGGGCGTCCGATCCTCGTGCCATGGCCTCGATCGTCGTCCTCTACGAGCTGGACCCCGGCCGGGTGCTCGGCCCGGAGGGGGTCGAGCCCGCCGTGGCAGCCGTGCACGCCGCCGGATCGGACCCGGACGTGCCGGAGGACCCGCTGCCGAGCACCCTGTGCGGGCGGGACACCGGAGACATGGAGCACGCGCACTTCCGCCCCGGTCTGGGCGAGCCGTGGTACCCGCCCGCCCTGGCCGAGCAGCGCTGCCGCGAGTGCGAGCGGGCGCTGCGCGCCCTGTAACGGACGGCGGGCCGCCGCCGGTCTTCCGGCCGGCCACCGGATCCGGCCGGGGGGTTTCCCCCAGGCAGGTCGGAGGCCGTCCCCAGCGCGCCGCGGGCGGCGCCGACGCGAAGATCGACTCACTGAACGCCGAGGTCGTCGGCGTTGTGTCGAGTCGAGGAGTGATCGCAGGCATGGCAGGCAACAAGCGGATCGGACGGCGCGGACTGCTGGCCGCGACGGCGGCGGTGGCGGCCGCGGCCGTCCTGGCCCCGATGGCGGCGGTGGCGGCGCCGGTGTCCCCGGCAGCGCCGGCGGTCCCTGCGGCCCCGGCGGCCCCGGCGTCCTCGGCGCCCCCGGTGTCCCCGGCGGACGGGTACGCGGCCACGGCGCGGCGGTCCGCCGTCGTGCGCGCGCTGGAGAGCGTCGCCCAGCCGCTGCGGACGACGGAGCCCGGCGCCCGCACCGCCGACCTCCGGGCGCTGGACGCGATGATCGGTGACGCCGCGGTGGTCGGCCTCGGCGAGGCGACGCACGGCTCGCACGAGTTCTTCGCGATGAAGCACCGGCTGTTCCGCCACCTCGTCGAGGAGAAGGGCTTCACCACCTTCGCCCTGGAGACCAGCTGGACCAGCGGACTGCTGGTCGACGAGTACGTCCAGGGCGGTCCTGGCGATGCCCGCCAGGTCGTCAAGGAGGCCCTGGGCGGCAGCCCCTGGGAGCGCGAGGAGTTCGCCGACCTCATCGACTGGATGCGCGCCCACAACCGCAGCCACCCGCAGCGCCCGCTGCACTTCGTCGGCGACGACATCGGCGCCCCGAGGCTGGGCGACCGGATCTTCGAACGGGTCACCTCCTATGTGCGCGAGGTCCGCCCCGACGCCGTCGCGCGGCTCGACGGGCTCTACGCGGGCCTGCGGCCCTTCGACGACGTCTTCGGCTACCTCCGGCTGCCGCTCGCCGAGCGCCGGGAGAACGCCGCCAGGGCCCAGCAGGCCCTCGACCTGGTCACCGCGACCGGTGCCCCCGGCGAGGACGCCCACGAGTGGGCCGTCCAGCACGCCCGCAACATCGCCCAGACCTTCGCCTTCGCCGGCCTGGACCTCACCGACCCGGCCTCCGTCTCCGCCGCGGAGCAGCTGCGCGACCGGGTGATGGCGGACACCACCGCCTGGTGGCAGCGCCGCACCGGCGGCAAGGTGCTGCTGTCGGCGCACAACGGCCACACCGGCTACCTGGCCACCGACACCTTCCTGTACCCCAAGCCGCAGGGCTCCCACCTGCGCGACGCCTACGGCAGCGACTACGTCGCCATCGGCTTCACCTTCGACAGCGGCTCCTTCCTCACCAACGACGAGATCCTGACCGGCGCCTGGAAGACCGTCACGGTGCCGGCGGCCACCCCGGACATGAACGAGTACACCCTCGACCAGGTCCGTTACCGCGACTACTACCTCGACCTGCGCACCGCCCCGCGCGCGGCCCGCGACTGGCTGGACGTCACCCGCCCCACCTACGACGCCGGCTCCGTCTTCGTCGACGACCCGATGCCGCGGCTCGCGCTCGGCCGGGCCTACGACGTGCTCGTCCACCTGAACCAGGTCACCCAGGCGCGCAAGTTCTGACGCTCCCCGGGCAGCCCCGGCACGGCGAAAGAATCTTCGTCTCCGTACGGTGTGACACCCCCACTTGAGAGGGTCGTGGCCGAAGAATTTCCTGTCCTGGCCTGCCTGCCGCTGCCCGGGACGAGGCCCGCCGTGCTGCGGTCCCCGGAGGCCGGTGGTCGTCGTGGGCCGAGGAAGGTGGAGAATGTGCAGGTGAGCGATGTACGTGAGGTCCTGGATTATCCGGCGTTCGGCCGGGCGGTGCGCGAGCTGGCGCAGGCGGTGGCGGATGACGGGTTCGAGCCCGATCTCATCCTGAGCATCGCCCGCGGCGGTGTGTTCGTGGCAGGAGGTCTGGCCTACGCGCTGGACTGCAAGAACATTCATCTCGTGAACGTCGAGTTCTACACGGGCGTGGGCACGACCCTCGACATGCCCGTGATGCTGGCACCCGTTCCCGAGGCGATCGATTTCACCGACAAGAAGGTCCTGATCGCCGACGACGTCGCTGACACCGGAAAGACGCTGAAGCTGGTGCGCGACTTCTGCCTCGGCCACGTCGCCGAGGTGCGCTCGGCCGTCATCTACGAGAAGTCGCACAGCCTCGTGCAGTGCGAGTACGTGTGGAAGCGGACCGACGACTGGATCAACTTCCCGTGGTCGACGCAGGCGCCGGTCGTCAGGCGCGCGGGCGGAGTACTCGACGCCTGACCGGGCCGGACCTCCCGTACCCTGGGCAGGGCCGTGCGGCGAGCGCGTGCGTGCCCGCCCGGGCCGTTCCGCCCGCCGGAGGCGGGTCGGTGCGGGTGCGAGCGGGAGGTGTACCGGTGGACGGTAGCGGCGTTCTGTGGTGGGTCGCCGGCGCTCTGCTGGCCGTGTCCCTGGCGGTCGCGGTGGTCCTGGTCGTGAAGCTGGTCCGGGCCCGGAAGCTCCTGGCGTCGACCGGTGTCCCCATGTCGGCCAAGGTCCTGTTCTGGGCGTCCGTCGCCTACCTGATCAGCCCCGTCGACCTGCTCCCCGACCCGGTTCTGCTGGACGACATCGGGCTGCTCCTGGTGGCCCTGCGCACCCTGCACAAGGCGGCGGTGCGGGCACCGCGCGGATCGGGCGACGTCGAGCGATCCGGTCCGGCCTGACCACCCGCGGGGGCCGGGCGAACGGCCGGTTCCGCCCCTGGGCAGGGGCGGTACC
>NZ_JBEPAM010000109.1:0-5065 GCF_040298605.1 Kitasatospora sp. NPDC001527
GGGATGCTGTCCGTCGGCCTGGGCGCGGAGCGGGCGGCCGAACTGGTGGCGGGGGACGAGCGGTTGTCGCTGGCGGCGGTCAATGGCCCGTCGAGTGTAGTGCTCTCCGGGGACACCGGGGCGCTGGCCGCCGTGGTCGAGGGGTGTGAGCGTGAGGGTGTCCGGGCGCGGTGGATTCCGGTCGACTACGCTTCGCATTCGGCGTACATGGACGCGGTCCGCGACGAGGTCGTCGAACTGTCGTCCTCCGTTCGTCCGTTGGCGGGCCGGGTGGCGATGTTCTCGACCGTCACGGGCGAAGTGGTGGACGAACCTGAGCAGTTGGCGGGTTCTTACTGGTTCGACAATCTGCGCGGGACCGTTCGGCTGGACGCGGCGGTGCGCGCGGCCCTCGCGGGCGGGCACACCACCTTCGTGGAGTGCAGTCCGCACCCGGGGCTGGTCGTCCCGGTCGCGGATCAGCTCGAAGAGGTCCCGGGCGCCGTGGTCCTGGAGACCCTGCGCCGCAACGAAGGCGGTCCCGCGCGTCTGATGACGGCCTTGTCGGCCGCCTTCGTCGCCGGCCTGCCCGTCGACTGGACGACCCTGCTTCCCGCCGGCCGGCACGTCGATCTGCCGACCTACGCCTTCCAGCACCGCCGCTACTGGCTGGACCAGGGCGTCCGGGCCGGCGACCCGGCCGGGCTCGGGCTGGCCCCGGCCGGGCACCCGCTGCTGGGCGCGGCGGTCAGTTCGGCCCACGACGGCACCGTGCTGTTCACGGGTCGTCTCTCCGCCGCGGCTCACCCGTGGCTCGCCGACCACGTCGTCCTGGGTACGGCGATCGTGCCGGGGACGCTCTTCGTCGAGCTGGCGGCCTGGGCGGGCGGCGAGGTGGGCCGTCCCACCGTCGAGGAGCTGACCCTGCACACCCCGCTCGTCCTGCCCGACTCCGAGGCGCCGCGGATCCAGGTGGTCGTGGGCGCGCCGGACGAGTCCGGGGCCCGCGCGATCGGCATCCACTCCCGGCCCGAGCACGCGCCCGCCGACCAGCCCTGGACCCGGCACGCGGAAGGCACGCTGGTCGAGGGCACGGACGTCGACGGCGCCGGCCCCGAGTGGGCGAGCTGGCCGCCGCCCGGTGCCGCGCCGCTGGACGTGGACGACTTCTACGAGCGCCTGGCGGTCTCCGGGGTCGACTACGGCCCCGCCTTCCGGGGCCTGCGGGCCGCCTGGCGGCGCGGCGACGACCTGTTCGCCGAGGTCGCGCTCCCCGCCGAGCACGAGCGCGAGGCGGCCGCCTTCGCCGTGCACCCGGCGCTGCTGGACGCGGGGGTCCAGGCGCTCCGTGCGGGCGCCGGCGAGGACGAGGACGTCCGGGTCGCCTTCTCCTGGCACGGTGTCCGCTTCTCCGGCACGGGTCCGGTCGGCCTGCGGGTCCGGCTGACCCCGGGCGGGGAGGGCGCGGTGTCGATGCGCGTCGCGGACGCGGCGGGCCGTCCGGTCGCGGTGGTCGAGTCGCTGACCGTGCGCCCGGTCTCCGCCGAGCAGTTGCGCGCGGCCGGCGGTGCGCACCGGGACGCGCTCCTCCGACTGACCTGGTCGGCCCGGGGCGAGGACGCGCCGGGCCGTGCTGTGCCCGGACGTCTCGCCGTGCTCGGCGCGGCGGACACCCTCGACACCCTCGACACCCTCGGCGCCCTCGACGACTTCGACCCGGCGGCCCGGTACGCGGATGTGGCGGCCCTCGCCGCCGCCGTCGCGGCCGGCTCGCCGGCACCCGACACCGTCGTGCTCGCCGCGACCGACCTGGACCCGGACGCCGCCCCGGACGCCGAGCCGTCCGCCGCGGCATTCCCCCGGATCCCGCTCGCGGCGGCTCAGGTCGCGGCCTGGGCCACCGAACCGGGGCTGACCGACAGCAGGCTCCTGCTGGTGACCCGGCAGGCCGTCCTCACCACGGACGGGGACCGGGTGCCCGACCCGGCCCGGGCGGCTGTCTGGGGCGCGGTGTGCGCGCTCCAGGCCGCGCACCCGGACCGGATCCTGCTGGCCGACCTGGACGCCGACCCGGCCTCCGCCGCCGCACTGCCCACGCTGGTGGCCGCCGGCGAACCGAGGCTCGCCGTGCGCGGCGGACGGCTGCTCGCCCCCTCGCTGGCCAGGGCAGTGGCGGCCGACCGCGCGGCCCCGGCCGAGCCGTGGGGGGCGGGCGGCGGCACGGTGCTGATCGGCGGCGCGGACGGCCCGCTGGCCGGCGCGCTGGCCGGACACCTGGTCGCGGCCCACGGTGTCCGTCGCCTGGTCCTGCTGCCGGGCGGCGACGCGGGCATCGGTGCCGTGCACCGGCTGGCGGACCGGCTGGCCGGGGCGGGCGCGGAGGCCGAGGTCGTCACCTGGACGCCCGGCGACCACGACGGGCTGCGTGCCGCGCTGGACGCGGCCACCGCCGGGCACCCGGTGGCCGGCGTGCTGCTCGCGGTGGCCGGTGCGGCCCGCGACGACGCGGAGCCGGACGTCGAGGCGAGCCTGGCCCTCTCCGGGCTCCTTGCCGCGCATCCGGGCGCGTCACTCGTGACGCTCTCCCCGGCGAGCGGGCTGACCGGCGCCCCCGAAGCACCCGCGACCGCCGCGGCGGTCGCCTTCGCCGAAGCGCTGGCGGCCGCCCGGCACGCCGACGGCCTGCCCGCCGCCGCGCTCGCCTGGGGCCCCACCGGAGCCGGCGGAGCCGAGGCCGAACTCCAGGAAGGACTGCTGGAGTTGACGGAGGCCGAGGCGCTCGTGCTGTTCGACGAGGCGCTGCGTGCGGCCGGACCGGGCCTGGTGCTCGCCCGGCCCGACCGCGCGGCCCTGCGCACCCGCCCGGAGGCCGTGCGCGGTCCGCTGCGGCACCTGCTCCGCACCCCGGAGGTCCGCCGTGCGGCCGCCGGCGCCGATACGCCCGGGACCCAGGGGGCCGACGCCCTGCGACGGCGGCTGGCGGCGCTGTCCGAGGAGGAGCGCGAGCGCGAACTGGTCACGCTCGTACGGACCGTGGCGGCAGCCGTGCTCGGACACCCGGGCGCCGACGAGGTCGGGCCCGAGCGGGCGTTCAAGGAGGTCGGCTTCGACTCGCTGATGGCGGTCGAACTGCGGAAGCGCCTGGTGCGCGCCACCGGCGTGCACCTGCGCTCGACGCTGGTGTTCGACTTCCCGAACCCGGTGAGCCTGGCCCGCCACGTGCTGGCGCGCCTCGCCGAGGAGTCCTCCGGGGCCACACCGGTGCTCGCCGACCTGGACCGGCTGCACGAGGCGCTGCCGGCGGTCCTGGCCGAGGACGGGGCCCGCGACCGGATCGCCGAACGCCTGCGCGAGCTGCTGGCGTTGTGCGGGGCACCCGACGACGGGGCCGACGGAACCGACGAGGACGACCTCGGGTCCGCCAGCGACGACGAGCTGTTCTCCCTCGTCGACCAGGGGTTCGAGTGATGCCGCGGACCCACCCGGGCCCACCGTGGGACCGGCACCAGCACCAGACCAGCGACAACGACCGTTCGATCGAGGAGTCGGAGTAGACGTGGCCGAGTCGGAAGAGAAGCTGCGGTCCTACCTCAAGCGGGCCGTCGCCGACGCGCGGGACGCGCACCGGCGGGTCCGGGAGCTGGAGGAGCGGGGCCGCGAGCCGATCGCGATCGTGGGCATGGCCTGTCGCTTCCCGGGCGGGCTGTCGACGCCGGAGCAACTGTGGGAGTTCGTGGCGGGCGGCGGCGACGCGATCGGCGCCTTCCCGACCGACCGGGGCTGGGACCTGGAGGCCCTGTACGACCCCGACCCGGACGCCCCCGGCACGGCGTACGTCCGCGAGGGCGGGTTCCTCCACGACGCCGCCGACTTCGACGCCGGGTTCTTCGGGATCTCGCCGCGCGAGGCGCTGGCGATGGACCCGCAGCAGCGCCTGTTGCTGGAGATCTCCTGGGAGGCCGTCGAGCGGGCCGGCATCGACCCGAGCACCCTGCGCGGCAGCCGCACCGGGGTGTACACCGGGATCAACTGGCTCGACTACACCACCGTCCTCGCCCGGACGGCGAAGGGGCGGGACGGCACGCTGGGCATGGCCAACGCCGCCAGCCTGCTCGCCGGCCGGGTGTCCTACGTCCTCGGGCTGGAGGGGCCGGCGGTGACGGTGGACACGGCGTGCTCCTCCGCGCTGGTCGCGCTGCACCTGGCGGTCGGCGCGCTGCGCGCGGGGGAGTGCGACCTCGCGCTCGCCGGAGGCGCCACCGTGATGTGCACCCCGGAGACCTTCGTCAACTTCAGCCGGCAGCGCGGCCTCGCCCCGGACGGCCGCTGCAAGCCGTTCTCGGCGGCGGCCGACGGCTTCAGCCCCGCGGACGGGGCGGGCCTGCTGGTGGTCGAGCGCGTGTCGGACGCGATCCGCAACGGACACCCCGTCCTCGCCGTGGTGCGCGGCTCGGCGGTGAACCAGGACGGCGCGTCCAACGGGCTGACGGCGCCGAACGGTCCGTCGCAGGAACGGGTGATCCGGGCGGCCCTGGAGGCCGCCGGGCTGGCCGCACGCGACGTGGACACGGTGGAGGCGCACGGGACGGGTACCCCGCTGGGCGACCCGATCGAGGCGCAGGCGCTGCTGGCGACGTACGGGCGGGGCCGTCCCGACGACCGGCCGCTCTGGCTCGGTTCGGTGAAGTCGAACATCGGTCACACCCAGGCGGCGGCGGGTGTGGCGGGGGTGATCAGGACGGTGATGGCGCTGCGGCACCAGGAGTTGCCGCGCACCCTGCACATCGACGCCCCCTCGCCGCAGATCGACTGGGCGACCGGCAACGTCCGGCTGCTGACCGAGCCGGTGGCCTGGCCGCGTTCGGAGCGCCCGCGCCGGGCCGCCGTGTCGTCGTTCGGCGCCAGCGGCACCAATGCGCATGTGGTGCTGGAGGAGGCGTCGGAGGCGGAGGTTCCGGCGGCGGCCGAGGCGGCCGAGGCGGTCGAGCCGGTCGGCGGGGTGGTGCCGTGGGTGGTGTCGGCTCGGTCGGGTGCGGCGCTGCGGGAGCAGGTGGAGCGGTTGCGGGAGTGGGCGGTGGCGCATCCC
>NZ_JBEPAM010000110.1:0-5036 GCF_040298605.1 Kitasatospora sp. NPDC001527
ATCGGCCTGGTAGAGGTCCTTGAGGCTGACGCTGCCCTTGCCGACGCCGAGCGTCTCGGTGAGCGCCGAGCCGGAGGACTCGCCGCCGAGGACGCTCCTCGGCGGGGGCCGGCGGCGTTGCGGGGGGTGGGTGCCGGGTGACCGGAGGCGGTGGGTCAGATAATGGGGTTATGAGCAATTCGGCGCCCTTTTCGCTGCCGCCCGGACTGCCGCGGCTCGACCGCTGCGCCGTCATGGGCGTGGTCAACGTGACTCCCGACTCCTTCTCGGACGGCGGGCTGTGGCACGACCCCGCCAAGGCGATCGCCCACGGGCTCGCGCTGCGTGCCCGGGGCGCCGACCTGGTCGACGTCGGCGGCGAGTCCACCCGCCCCGGCTCGCAGCGCGTCCCCGAGGAGGAGGAGCTGCGCCGGGTGGTCCCGGTGGTGCGCGAGCTGGCCGCCGCCGGCGTGGCGGTCTCCGTCGACACCATGCGGGCCTCGGTGGCCGAGCGGGCCGTCGAGGCCGGCGCGCTGGTCGTCAACGACGTCTCCGGAGGCCTGGCCGACCCGGCGATGGCCCGGGTGGTGGCCGAGACCGGCGCGCCGTTCGTGGTGATGCACTGGCGCGGGCAGTCCGCCGACATGGACCGGCTGGCCGTCTACGGCGACGTGGTCGCCGACGTGGTCGGCGAGCTGTCCGCCCGGGTCGAGGCGCTGCTGGCCGCCGGGGTCAAGGAGGACCAGCTGATCCTCGACCCGGGGCTCGGCTTCGCCAAGACCTCCGAGCACAACTGGGCGCTGCTCGGCCGGCTCGACGCGCTCACCGCGCTCGGCCGGCCCGTACTGGTCGCCGCATCCCGCAAGCGGTTCCTGGGTACGCTGCTGGCCGACCCGGAAACCGGGGAGCTGCGCCCGGCCCGGGAGCGCGACGACGCGACCGCCGCGGTGTCGGTGCTCTCGGCACAGGCCGGCGCCTGGGCGGTGCGGGTGCACGACGTGTCCGGCACGGCGGACGCCGTCCGGGTGGTCGCGGCCTGGCAGCGCGCGGCCCGGCACGGGTGAGCGCTTGGCGAAGACGGGAGGGTCATGGCGGGTGACGGCAGGTTGAGCGGGGAGACGGCGGGCCGACGGGCCGGCGGGGCGGACCGGGAGGCGGTCCTGGCCGCCAACCGGGCGCTCTACGAGGCGCTGGAGACCGGCGACCTCGCGGCGGTCGAGGACGCCTGGCTGGGCGCCGGCGAGGCGGACGACAAGGGGGGAGTGGTCTGCGTCCACCCCGGGTGGCCGGTGCTGCGCGGACGGGCCCAGGTGACCCGCTCGTACATGCTGATCATGGCGAACACCGAGTACATCCAGTTCATCCTCACCGACGAGGAGGCGGAGGTGCACGGCGATGTGGCCCTTGTCACGTGCACCGAGAACATCCTTTCCGGCGGCGAGGCCGAGGAGGAGGGCGAGCTCGGGCCGCTGGTCGGCGGAAAGGTCGTGTCCACCAATCTCTTCCGGCGCACCCCGGCCGGGTGGAAAATCTGGTCGCACCACGGTTCACCCGTTCTGACCAGCGCCGACGAGGACGACGAGGACTGATTCCGGGCCCCGGCGGGAAATCGCCGGAAAACGTCGCCGGCCGGTGGCCGGGGAATTCCCGGAAGGTCACCGAACGTTCACGTCAATCGCCATTCCGGTGCGCGTGGCGACGGTTCGTGCCGGGTAGGACGGTCGGGTGTTGTCGGCGCGCGCGGGTAGATTCGAATAGTTCGGCGGCGGGCGCGACGCCCGTCTCCGCCCTGCCCGCCACCGTCCTCCGGGGCGGGGCCCGTCCGACTGGGAGCAGTGATTCGTTTGCTGGACCGCGTCACCCTGCGGGGCCTGCGTGCCCGCGGCCACCACGGCGTCTTCGAGCGGGAGCGGGCCGAGGGCCAGACCTTCGTGGTGGACCTGGTGCTGTACCTGGACACCCGTCCCGCCGCCGCGGACGACGACCTGACCCGCACGGCGCACTACGGCATCGTGGCCGAGGAGGTCACCGCGATCATCGCCGGCGAGCCGGTCGAGCTGATCGAGACCCTGGCCCAGCGGATCGCCGACCAGTGCCTGAAGCACGAGCCGGTGGAGGAGGTCGAGGTGACCGTCCACAAGCCGGACGCCCCGATCACCGTGCCGTTCGACGACGTGACCGTGACCATCCACCGGACCCGCGGATGACCCGCACCGTCCGTCCGGTGCCCTGCGCAGGGCCCGGTTCAGCCATAGGGGAAGTCCGATGACCACAAGTGACCCGACCGCCGCGCCGAGCGCCTTCGACCTGGAGCAGCGGGTGGACTCGGTCGACACCACCCTGCACAGCCAGCGCTTCGCCGTGGTCGCCCTCGGCTCCAACCTGGGCAACCGCCTGGAGACCCTCCAGGGGGCCGTGGACGCGCTCGCCGACACCCCCGGGCTCAAGGTCAAGGCCGTCTCCGCGGTGTACGAGACGGACGCCGTGGGCGGTCCCGCCGAGCAGCCGGCCTACTACAACGCGGTGGTGGTGCTGCGCACCACGCTGCCGCCGCGCGACCTGCTGGAGCGCGGCAACGCGATCGAGGACGCCTTCGGCCGGGTCCGCACCGTCCACTGGGGCCCGCGCACCCTGGACGTCGACATCCTGGCCTACGAGGGCGTCCTGAGCGAGGACCCGCAGCTGCTGCTGCCGCACCCGCGCTCGCACGAGCGGGCCTTCGTGCTCGCCCCCTGGCTGGACGCCCAGCCGGACGCCGAGGTGCCCGGGCACGGCCCGGTGGCCGGGCTGCTGGCGGCGCTCGGCGGCCCGGACGCGCAGGGCGTGCGGCGGCGCGAGGACATCCGGCTGACGCTGCCGGAGTAGCCCGCCCGGGCGGGGCGTTCCCGGCCGGGCCGCGGGCCGGGGAACTCCGGCGGGGCCGCCGGCCGTCCACCTGGTGTCCGTCCCGGTCCCGGGCGGGCGCCCGCGGTCCGGGGCCTTCGCGGGCCGGGCCCGGTACGGTGGCCTGACGCCGCCGCACCCGCCCGGGGCGGCCGGCCCCGTCGTCACCCGTCGCCCGCCGCCCGGGAAAGGACCCCGTCCGAGTGAAGCTGCTTCGCCTCCGTCTGCTGATCGGCATCACCGCCGCCGCGACGGCGCTGTCCTGGGCCGGCGCCAAACTGTGGGCCTCCCTGGACACGCTGCCCGCGGTGCCGGGCGCGGCGCCGGTGGTGCTGGCCGCGGTGGCGGTGATCCTGCTCGCGACCGCGCTCTCGCTGCGCTCGCGGCTGAAGGCGGCGCGCGAGCGGCAGCCCGGGGCGAAGCGGGTGGACCCGCTGGGCGCGGCCCGGGCGGTGGTGCTCGCCCAGGCCAGCGCGCTGGTCTCGGCGGTGGTCACCGGGGTCTACGCGGGCGCCGGGATCTACCTGCTGGGCGAGCTGGACGTGCCGGCCCGCAAGGACCAGGCGATCACCGCGGGCTTCGCGGTGCTGGCCGGCGCGGCCGTGATCGCGGTGGCGCTCTGGCTGCAGCACGTCTGCCGGCTGCCGGAGAACCACGACGACCCGGGCGGTCACGGGCCGGCGGCCACGCACCGCTGATCGGACCGCGCTGACCAGGGGCTTTTCGGTGATCTTGAGTGATTTTCCGGATGCGTCCGGTAAAACCGGCGCGGTGTCAAGGGCCGAACCGGACCCTGGGCTGACACGGCCCCAATTCGCACGCTAGTTTCTTGGCATGTCTCGCGGACGCCACCGTCATTCCTCCGTCCTCGGCCGGGTCTTTCCCCCCACCGCCGCCGGCGTGCTCATCGTCGCCGCGCTGGGGGCGCTGCTTTTCAGTCAGGACACCGTGCTGGTCCGCTCGGTGGGCGCGGCCGCGGTGCTCGCCACCCTCGGGTTCGCCGTCCTGCTGCGCCAGCGCGACCGGGCCGCGCGGGCCGCGGCCGAGGTCTCCGTCGCGCAGCGGCTGCGGGCCGAGGAGCGCTTCGAGGAGCAGCTCGCCGAGGCCGAGTACGCGGCCGAGGTGGCCGAGGAGCGGGCGACCCGGTTCGGGCGGCGGCTGACCGCCGAGAAGTCCCGGCTGGCGAAGGCCGAGACGGAGATCGCCCGGCTGCTCAAGGAGCGGGCCGTGATGGTCGCCGAGCAGGCGCTCAAGGAGGCCGAGGCGGCCCAGCGGGCGCTCGCCGCGAGCCGCCCCAGGCACCCGGCGAGCCCGGCCGCGTACGTCCGCGCCGCGGCCGTGCTGCGGCAGCTGGAGCGGCGGGCGGCGCAGCAGGAGGCGCGGCGCGAGCAGGAGGCCCGGCGGGAGGCGGAGCGCGCGGCGGCGGGTGCGGAGGTCGCGCTGCGCGCGCGGACGGCGCCCGCGACGACGTCCGCGCAGGCACCGCGGCGGGTCACGCCGGAGGTTCCGGCCCCGGTCGCTCCCTCGGTTCCCGCGCCCGGGACGGCGCCGTCCGCGCCGGCTCCCGCCGCCCCCGGGGCCCAGGCCGCTGAGCCCGCCCCCGCGGCTGCGGCCCGGCCGGTGCTGACGGCGACCGTCGGACAGCTCGGCGGGGCGCCCACCGCGCCGCCCGTGCTGCCGGCCGAGCGGCAGCGTCCGCGTCCGGCGGCCTCCCCGGCCCCGCGCCCGCAGGGCTTCAGCTTCTTCGGCCGCGGCTCCGGCGCGGCGGTCCGCGCGGCGGCTCCGGCGCCGGCCGTGCGCAGTGTCGCGGAGCTCGGCGAGCGGGCGGACCTGGCGGACGTGGTCGGCGACGAGGCGGTCGCGGCCCAGGCGCGGGAGCAGGCACGCGAGCGGCAGCGGACGCGCGAGCAGGCGGCGGTGCGGGCGCAGGCGGGCCCCGAGACGGGCCCGGAGGCGGAGACCCAGGTGCTGCCGCAGGTCGGGGACGCCGACCCCGAGGTGGTCGACCTGACCCCGCACGACGAGACCGAGCAGATCGAGGTCCCCGAGCTGCGCGCCTCGCGCTGAGGCGGCCGCCGGCTCGGCGGTATCGCCCTGCTGGCCTTCACCCCGCTGATCGGCTACGCGCTGGCCGGGGCGGAGGAGCCGGCGATCACCGCCCTGCTCATCATCGT
>NZ_JBEPAM010000111.1:0-4221 GCF_040298605.1 Kitasatospora sp. NPDC001527
TGACGCTGACGTTGTCGAGGGCGACGACGCGGGTCTCCCCCTCCCCGTAGACCTTGTTCAGGCCGGTGGCGCGGGCGGCCGCCCGGCCGGTGCGGGCGGCGGTTGCGGACATCGTCACGAGGGTGCTCCCTGGAGGTGCTGAGCTGAAAATCGGAAGATCGTCTTCCTTATCCATTCTCGCAACCGGTCGCGTCCGTTTTGTCGCCCCCGGGTACGGGCTCCCCCCGCCGTCCCGGCGGTCCGGCGGGGGTCTCTCTCCTCCTCAGGTATGACGTCCGGCCCTGAGACGCCCGGAGCGGGGCTACTCGACCGCGACACCCCAGCGCACCGCGAGCCCGGCCAGCCCGCCCTCCACCGGCGTGCCGCTCGGCGTGAACCGCCAGACGCCGTCGCGCCGTTGGAACGAGCCGAGGACCATCGCGCTCTGCGACACCCCGCCGGTCTGTGCCGCCCACCGCGCCGGGCCCTCCGCGTCCGGGCCGTACCCGCCGGTCAGCGCCAGCCCGTGCACGTAGCCGAGCGGCAGCACCGGCGGTTCCTCCTCCTCGGTGGACACCGCCACCACCACCTCGTCCGCGCCCGGCGCCAAGCGGCCGGGCTCCAGCGTGAGTTCGGCGCGGCGGACCGGCTCGCCCGGCACCGAGCGGGTGGGGTGCAGCCGCACCGCGCCGTCCGGGTCCTGCGGGTTGTTGAAGAACACGAAGCGCTCGTCGTCCAGCACCCGGCCGTTCGCGCACACGAACGCCGAGACGTCCAGCTCGACGGCGTCCCCGCCGGCCGTTCGGCTGCGCCAGGACAGCGCCAGGGTGGTGGTCGCGCCGGGTGTGCCGCCGTTCGTCCCGTCGCCGTTCGTCCCGCCGTCGGCGCCGGCCGTCGGGCGGCCCCCGCCGTTCGTCCGCTCGCCCAGCCGCCCGCGCAGACCCTGCTCCGCCAGCAGCTCCACCAGCTCCGGCCCGCTCACCAGGGTCAGCGGCTTGTTGCGGATGTACTCGTACGAGCCCGGCCCGAAGCCCGCGGTGGTCACCAGGATGCCCTTGATCGCACCGTGGTGGCGCACCGTCGAGTCGAGGTCACGCACCGCGGTGGGGGAGACCGTCGAACGGTAGCGCTTGGCCTGGATGACGATCCGCCCGCCGGTCACCGGGTCGAGGTCCTCCGCGACCACGTCCACCCCGGCGTCGCCGCTGCGCGCCGTCGTCATCACCCGGAAGCCGCGCAGCCGGAACAGCTCGGCGATCAGCTCCTCGAACTCGATGGGGTCCATCGCGAAGAGGTCCGGGTCGTCCTCGCCGCCCTGCCCGGCCACACTGCCGCCGACCGTCTCCGGCAGCCGGTCCGGACGCACCTCGTCCAGCCGCTCGGGCCGCGCCGACAGCACCCCGCCCAGGCCCTGGAAGCACTCCACGGCCGCCACCCGGTCCAGCGCCAGACCGGAGAACTCGCCCCGGTCCACCGTCACGGTGGTGAGGAAGCGCTCCGCCTCCCGGCCGGTCGCCGGGTCGATGCCGCGGACGAAGCCGTTCAGCACCACCGAGGCCAGCATCCCGTCCCCGTCCGCCCGGTACAGCTCGGCCACCACCCGCAGCGCGGTCTGCGCCAGCACCTCCCGGTACAGCGCCTTGCGCTCGGTCGCCGGGCGGGCCACCTCGGCCTCCCGGTCGTCCGACTTCACGTACCGCACCCGGGCGGCCGCCGGGACCACGTCCGGGCCAGGCAGCTCCCAGTTCACCACCAGCTGGCGGCCGGAGGCCTCCCAGGCCGCCACCAGCCGGTGCGGGAAGCCCTCCGGCCAGCCCGCCGAGGCGTACAGCACGGCGGTGAAGTACTCCTGCACCGCCTCCGCCTCGCCGGAACGCAGCCGGCGCAGCAACTCCTCGGTCCGGGCGGCCCGTTGCTCGTCCTCCCGGCGGAACCGGGCCACCCACTCCAGGTACTGCCCGTGGTACTCGGCCAGCCGCCGCTGCCGGTCCGCCTCCGCCGCCTGCGCCGCGTACCAGTCCTGCTCGAACCGCGCCCGGGCCTGCGCCACGTACTGCTCGTACTGCTGCCACACCCCGGGGTTGCGGGCCTGCACCGGGTCCGGCGGCGGCACCTGGTAGCGGGCCTGGTCCGGCATCGGCACCGGCTCGCCGAGCCGCCCCGGCTCGAACGGGGGCACCGGCCGCGGCGTCAGCAGGCTCTGCGGCCGGAACGCCGCCCGGCCCAGCCCGGCCGTCAGCAGCCCGCGCAACTCCTCCACCCGGCCGTCCAGTTCGGCCGTCCGCCGGGCCGCCTCGGCCTCCCGGGCCTGCTGGTGGGCGCGCTGCGCCTCGCGCTCGGTGCGGGCCGCCGCCTTCTCGGCCTCGCGCTGCTCCCGCTCCCGCCGGCGCTGCTCGGCGGCCTGGGCGCGCCACCTGGCCTCCTCCCGGCGCTGCTCCTGTCGCTGCGTCTCCGCCCAGACCGCCAGCACCCCGTCGTTCCGCCGCCCCGCCACGTCCACCCCTTCGTTCCACGCCGGTCCGCCGCGGCGCCCGCCTCCCGGCCGCGCCGCCGCCGCGCCCGCCACAATAGAACGTGCACCGGGGGAGTGCGCAAAGGGTCCGCGACCTGCGGCGTCGGCCGGGGGTGAACCGGCGTCAGGTCTGCGGCACCTCGGCGTACCAGCGCCACTCGGCGCGGCGCGCGCGGCCGGGCAGCGCGGTGCGGCCGGTGGCCCAGAGCAGGGTCGGCCAGGGGCCGGCGGGGTCGGGCGCCACGTCCGGGAAGAGCCGGGCGAGGGTGCGGCGGCAGGCGCCGGCGGGCGGCTCCCAGGGCAGCCCGAGTCCCTGGGTGACGTCGTGCACGTGGACCAGCGTCTCCACCAGGCCCATCGCGACGTACCCCGCCGGGTCGGCGAGCCCCCAGGGGTGGAAGGCGCGGACCCCGGGCCCCCTGGTCCGGGCGATCGCGACCATCAGCGCGCCGCTCGCCTCCAGGACCTCCAGCAGGCCGGGCGGGCCGTCCTCGCGCCGGGCGAAGACGAAGCTGTGCGGCCCGCCGGGGAAGGGCCGCCGGGCGAGGTAGGGCACGTAGTGGTCGCGGGGCGGCTCCTGGGGCCCGAGCTGGGCGGCGTAGGCGAGCAGGTCGTCCGCGAGGTGCTCGACGGTGGTCCAGCAGTCCCAGTCGACGGCGCCGGCCGGGCGGGACCAGTCGGCGTCGGAGGGCGCCGCGCGCAGGGTGTCCACGGCGAGCCGGAGTACGGCGGCCAGGTCGTCGGGGGTCACGGGGCCGGGCACGGGCGCGGGGTCGGTGGTGATCATGCGCGGGACGCTACCCGGTCGGGTGCGTCCGGGCAGCAGTATTCCCTCCGCGATGCCCCCGGGGGTATCTCTGCTACAGTCGATGACAGATACCCCCTGGGGTAAAAGGCCCCGCCAGGGCGCAGAGAAGGAGAGGCACGTGCTGCACCGCCGCGGCGCCGAACTGCCGGACGGCCCCGTCTGGGTGCACTGCGCCGGCGGCATGCGGGCCGCCATCGCGGCGTCCCCGCTGGACGCCGCCGGACGCGAGGTGATCGCCGTCGACGACTCCTTCACCTCCGCCGCCGAGGCCGGCCTCACCGTCGTCGCCGCCCGACCGCCCGACCGCCTCTCCCGGCACCGGCACCACCCCGCAGGAGCACCGCCATGCACCACCCCACCTCGAAGGCGACCCCCCGAATACCCGCCGCCGCCCCCGCGCGCGCAGCCGGCCTCCCGGGGGTGCGCCGATGACCACGCTGCTGCTGGCGCTCGCCGCCGGGGCGGTGGTCGGGCTGGTGCTCGGCGGGCTCGGCGGCGGTGGCGGCATCCTCGCCGTCCCCGCGCTGATCTACCTGCTCGGGTTCTCCCCGGCCGCCGCCAGCACCGCCGCCCTGCTGATCGTCCTCGCCACCTCGGTCTCCGCGATCGTCGCCCACACGAAGGCCGGCACCATCCGCTGGCGCACCGCCCTCGCCTTCGCCGCCGCCGGGCTGCTCCCCGCCGCCCTCGCCGGCGCGGCCGCCACCAGGCTGCCGCAGAGCGTGCTCACCGGTGCCTTCGCGGTGGTCGCCGCGCTCGCCGCCGTCCGCATGCTGCGCCCGGCCCGCCCGGTTCCGGCCGACGGACCGGGCCCCGCCGCCCGCCCCGGGCGGGCGGGCGCCGCCCGCGCCCGGCGCGGCGCCCCGGCCCGCCCGCGCGGCGGCGGCGGCGGGCGGCGGGCGGGGCCGGCCCCGGGGGGCGC
>NZ_JBEPAM010000112.1:0-4210 GCF_040298605.1 Kitasatospora sp. NPDC001527
AGGTGTTGTCGCTTCTCATGAACATCGAACACGCCGCCATACGGGTGCCTCCCGAAGTACTGAACAACCGCTGTCGAAACCCATGAACAAAGCCAGAGGCCGTCAACGGCCGCGCCAAGGGCCACCACATCAACATCGCCGACCCCAAGAAGCGCCTCGCCCACGGACGCGTCGCCCAGACGATCCTTCTCGCCCTGATGATCCTCATGATCAACCTGCGGACCATCCAGGACTGGCTCCGCACCACCAGCCCGGAGCTCACTGCGACGAGCGCCATCGAGGACTACGACGGCCTCACGCCTGCCCCGGCCGACTTCAACGGTCTTCCCCCACCACCCGACTGACGAACAGCCCGCAAAAGACCCGAAGAGACCTGCATCACATAGCCGTTGGCCTACCACCCGACGGCAGTTTTCGCATGCCCGCCCCAGCCTGGCCACCTCCAAAGCAGCCCGGGCAGCCCCGTGATCTACGTCACGAAGCACCATCGCCATGGCACGCCGCCTCGAACAAGCCCACCCAAAGCAGAAATCCCGCTCAGCCGAACCGGCTGAGCGGGATTTCGTGACCACCTACGAGTCAGACTCGTAAACAGTCGAGCGCCTGTCGGTGCGGGGATTCGCGGCCGTCCTCCCCGCGCCCGCGGGGGTGACCCCGCCGGCTGCACCTGCTGGCTCGTCTTCAACAACTGCTCCCCGCGCCCGCGCCGAACAGCAGCAGGCGGTCGGCTGAGCGGCGAGAAGCCACCTGACCCTCAGTTCTCCAGGAATCGTCGGCGCCAATACCCGTAGGCACTGAACGGGGTTGCCAGGATGAGGTGAGAGCTGAGGGAGACAGCCCTGCGGTCGAACTCGGCGTCCAACCTGGCAACGAGCCTGCCGAGGTCTTCCCGAGCACCACGAGGAAGCCACAGCAGCACGTCTTCTAGAAGGTCTCGCGCCACCAGGGGATCACAGCACTCGCAGCCCATCACCGGATCCGGCAGAACGCGCCCTGGTTGTCCCAGATACCACCGGCACTCGGCCAGGGCAGCAACCACAGCCCCTGACCACAGGCGCTCTTCTTCCAACTTCCGGATCGCTACGCGGGTTGCCGCGGACACACCGCGGATCCGGCGAACCGCAACATCTCTTCTGGGCCGCCAACGCTCCGTGCGCAGCCCCTTCGGACGCCTACGCGGCATCAGCCTTTCGGATCAACATACCGTCATCTTGCCACGAGTGGCGCTGCCCCCGCACGGGACCACCGATAGCTCATGCCACGTCGAGTGTTCCTACTTCTCGCCGACATTCATGCGCTCTCGGAGGAACAGTGATGCCGAAACCCATCGACAAGTGCTCTCCGTTCTCACCTACGCAGCCACGGGGGAGACCGAGCCCGCCGCCGAGCAGGTCTGCGGTGCGTCGTTGTTGAGCGCCGACCGCCCCCTCCACATCGCCGACCACGCAACCACAGCACGGCCCCACCGACGTCTGCCAGGATGAGCGCTGTTCCTTGACACCGCAACAGGCCAGCCCGGATGACACTCCCATGCAGACTGGTCAAGAAATGGCAAAGCCGTCGAAACGGCGCAGGTCGCGAAGGGTTCTCCCCGCGCAGGCGGGGGTCTGATTTTGTCGGGTCATATGAGAGCCGCTGCTCCGATGTGAACGGGAGCCAGGGGTAAGCCGTTCGTGGCGGTGATGTACTCGGCTGTGGCTGGGGTTCTTCGGCGAGATTGGGAGCCACTCCGGCGAGAATGGGAGCCACTGATCGGGTGACCCGACGGGCCTGGGCGGAGTGTTTGAGCGGGCCGGGACCGGGGCTGTCGGTAGCTTTTCGATGCGGGCCCGGGTCGCCTCCCTGACAAGTCGCGGCCAGGGGCTCGCGCCTATGACGCGCCAAGGGCTGGACCCCGTGGGTCCAGCCCTTTCATGCTGTGCTCTCTAGGCCGTTGCCCGCTGGACACGGTAGTTCCAGCGGGCGAGTGACCTGACGACGGTTTCGGCACCGATGGGGTTGGCGCTGTGGACGAAGACAGCTCCGATCTGAAAGGGCTGTCCGTTGAAGGCGGCTTCTTCCATGAGGGTCACCACCGGCATGATGGTGTCGTCGCCGCCGAGATCGTGGTCGAGCCACAGCTCGTCAATGAAGCTGTTGCGGTGCTCTTCCAGAAGCTGGATACCTTCGCGGCTGGTGCGGGCAATCCGCGTGGCCTGGGGAAGGGGGCGGAGGTCGTCTATGCCGAGGACGACGGGTATCGGCAAGGTGGGGGCTTCTTTCACCGGGTGATTGTCACAGTAGGCGGGCGGGATAACCACGGAGTATTGAGGCTCTGCTGGGCGGGCGGTGCCCACATCAAGGCGGGGCCGCAGGCTCCTGTTGATCCATCATGAGTGGGCCAGTGCCCGTCCAAGGCCGTTGGGGGTACCGACTTGGGCGTGAACGCCTCCACGTGCCCTTCCAGGAACGCCTCCTGCGACGCGGTCGCATAGACCCGGTGCACCGCCTTGCCCGAGTAGGACAGCCGCAGCGTGAACAGCACGCACTTGCGCCGCTGCCCGGCCAGGTCCAGCCAGAAGTCCGCGAAGTCGACCTCCGCCTCCTCGCCCGGCCTCTTCGCCTGCGGCACCATCGTCCTCCCCGCGCAGGCGGGGGTCAGCCGGTGATCCCGCCGACGGACGCCGAGCGCGCCGCCGCCCGCAAGGCGTCCTCCCCGCAGGCGCGGGGGTCAGCCGCGGCGCGCCGCCACCGTGAACCGCTTCTCGTCGTTCTCCCCGCAGGCGCGGGGGTAGCCGTACCTCGGCGTCGGCGACCTCTTCGAGGTCGCGTCCTCCTCGCAGGCGCGGGGGTCAGCCGGCCGATCCGCTGGCGTTCTGCGCCATGACCTAGTTCTCCCCGCAGGCGCGGGTATGCCAGTCCTGCTGAACGAGTCTCTCCATGCCGTTCCGTTCTGCCCACACGGCCAGAGGTCAGCGGTCGAGCGGGGTGGGGTAGACCTCGATTCGCAGGCTGCCCTTCGGCGGCGAGAGGACATCGCGGTAGTGGTGGTCGAAGGACAGGATCGCCGGGCGCTGGAGCCGCCAGGCGAGGACCGCGTTGACGGCGTCGGCCAGGCCGAGAGCGTGACCGTGGTATTGGCGGAGCAGCTGCTCGGCGTCGGCGTACAGTCGCCGGTCGGCCGGCGGCAGGACGACGAAGCCCTGCCCGGCGAGCGCGCCCAGGCGCGTGACGGCGTTGACGGCCTCGGCTTCACCGGCCCGGCGGGCCAGGAGGTGGTCGAGCTCGGTCATCACCATCGGGGAGACGATGAGGACCCGGGCGAGGGAGAGCGCTTCGGCGCCCTGGGCGTGGAGGTCGTCCTTGCGGTTGAACGCGGCGAGGAGGACGGAGGTGTCGGCGACCGCGACGCCGAGCGGGGCGGCGCTCACCGGCCAGTGCCCTCATGCAGCCAGTCGCCGGCGCCAGCGGCCAGGTCCGGCGGGCCGTCGAACAGCCCCCAGTCCGCCAGCGGCTCGGCGGGGATCGGCAGGACGCCGGCGGCGTGCTCGATCGCCAGCTCCTCCGGGGAACGGCCGAGTACCGCGGCCAGGTCCCGCAGGATCTGCGCCTCCACCCCGGAGACGGTGACACTCGCGGTGATCGACGGCTGTGGGCGGGCTGGGTCGGGAGCCGGGTTGGAGTGCGGACTCACCTGGTTCTCCTTGAGGTGCGGCAGGCGACCGGGGTAGTGGCCCGCAGCACGACGGTAGCGGCTGACCGGCGGGCCGTGGGCCGATCCGCGTGAAGCAGCACCGCGCGCCAGCGGGCAGCGGCGGGGAAGGGCAGCCCCCATCGATCCTGCCGGTAATCCCTCACATGAGGGACTACCGGCCGCAGCCCTACCCGCACAAGCAGGGGGCCAGCCAGGGCGAGCGGCCGCAGCCGCCTGGTATCGAGAGGTCCTCCCCACGAACACGGGGTCAGCCGGCGAACACGACGGCATAGCGGATCGCTCACCGTCTTCCCCGCGAGCGCGGGATCAGCCGGAGCAGATCGACAGCCCGGCCGGGCAGCGCGGCGGGTCAGCCGCAGGACGAGTCGGTCCCCCGCCCGGACAGCGGCGGTGCCGTGACGGGCAGCTGCCTTCGCTCGCTGTCAGAGGGCGTTCGATACTGATTTAGGCCGCCGCAGGCGGTTTCGGGCGGAGGTATTGCCCGACTTTGTCGGGGCTGGCGGTCAGGCGGGTGGT
>NZ_JBEPAM010000113.1:0-4172 GCF_040298605.1 Kitasatospora sp. NPDC001527
GGTACTGCAGGGGGGACCCTGTGGGAGAGTAGGACGCCGCCGAACAAATTGTGAGAGAACCCCCGCCGGTATTCCGGCGGGGGTTCTCTGCGTTTGGCGAACCCCCTGGTGGTGACGGCCCGTCAGTTCTACTCTGGCGCGGTGATGACGAGAACCGGTAATCGTAAGGCTGCGGCGATGCTCGGGGCTGCCGGGGTGCTGGTGGCGCTGACGGCGTGCAGCAGCGGCGGCGACGGGAAGGGCCAGGAGGCGAAGTCGCCCGCGGGGTGGTATCGGACACCCGATGATCTCTGTAAGGAGATCGGGCGGGTGGGCCTGCCGGGGAGTGAGAGCGAGGGGCGTGCCTCGAACGGGCCGCCGGGCGCGGCCGACGAGGGGGCGTGGCGCTCGTGCCGGGCGGAGAGCACCGGCGGCGAGCGCGACGAGTACTGGAACCTGACGATGGACGTCCGCACCTACGACAAGGCGCTGGTCGCGTTCGGCTGGTACCAGGCGGGGCTCCACAATGCCCAGTCGCCCACGGAGACGCTGTCTCCGGACGCGCGAAGGCGGTTCGAGGAGACGGCTTCGACGGGTGAGGCCGGCTACCGCGTCGTGGTGCGGGACGAGACGCGGAAGGACCTGGTCTGGAAGGGCGCGTTCGTCGACGGGAACCTGGTCGTCCGGGTGGAGCTGGAGTGCTACGCGGGCAGCACGGCCGACGCGGAGGCCGCGAAGGCGGTGAACACCTGTGAGACGCACGCCCGTTCGCTGGGCGAGGAGCTGATGAAACGGGCGCAGTCGAAGCTCCGGGAGGGGGATCTGACGGCTCGGCCGACGCCCGCCTGAGCGGGCGCCGGCCGGGCCGCCGTCCGGCGTCAGCCCGCCGGCTGGGCCACTCCCCAGTTGGGCCGGCCCTCGCCGCGGCCGGGGGTGTCGGTGACCCGGGCGGCGCCGGTGCCGTCGGCACGCATGGTGTAGAGCTCGGACGTTCCGCCGGCGGGGGCCTGGGAGAAGGCGATCGCGGTGCCGTCGGGGGAGTAGGAGGCGATGCCGTAGGTGGTGTCGGACGGGCCGGGGGTGAGTGCTTCGACGGCCGTGCCGTCGGGGTGGACGGTGTAGATGCCGCCGCCGGGGGCGTTGTCGGCGCCGTCGGGGTAGGTGGTGAAGACGATGCGGCTGCCGTCGGGGGACCAGTTGGCGCGCTCGCCGGCCCGCAGTTCCCAGGGGGTGAGGCGGCGCAGGCCGGTGCCGTCGGCGTTGACGATGTGGAGCGCGCGGCCGTTGGCGGGCTGGCCGGTGGCGCTGGTGCGGTAGGAGAAGACGATTTGCTTGCCGTCGGGCGACCAGGCCGGATCGGTGACGACGCCGGAGTACGGGGTGTCGTTGGTGAGGAAGGTGAGCCGCTGGGCGGTGGTGCCGTCGGGGGCGATGACGTAGAGATCGCTGTACTGGATCTGATCGGTCGTCGGGTCGGTGCTGCCCCAGCTGCGGGTGAAGGCGAGCTGCTTGCCGTCGGGGGACCAGGCGGGCGTGGTCTCCTTCTCGTTGAGGCAGTCGGGGGCGTCGGCCTCGCAGAGCGAGCCCAGCTGGTGGACGTTCCCGCCGTCGGCGCCGGCGGTCCAGATCCGGCCGGGGGAGTCACCGCCGGTGCGGTCGAAGGCGAGGGTGGTGCCGTCGGGGGACCAGGAGGGGTGGTCGTCGCGGGTCTCTTCGGCCGGCCGGGTGAGTTGTTGGCGGGTCTTGCCGTCGGCGGAGACGGTGAAGATGGCGCTGGTGAGGTGGTCCTGGTCGAGGAAGACCCGGGCGGCGATGAGGCCGTTGCGGGCCGGCGGGGCGGTCGGCGCGGCCGGTACGGCCGGGGTGGCCGCGGCGGCGCCCACCACGTCGGGGGCGGCGGTGGCGACGGCCGGTTCGGCGGCCGGCGGCGTGGTGGAGGGTTCGGCGCGGATCTCGCTGAGCGGGATCTCGCCGGGTTGGGCGCCGCAGCCGGTGAGCAGGGTCCCGGCGAGCAGCAGGCCCGCACCGGCGCGGTGGCGGGTGCGGGCCCTGGTGGTGGTGCGGTGGATGGCGGTGGTGCCTGAGAGCCGTGTCCGTGTGCGGGTCATCCGCGTCTCATCTCCGTCTCCGATCCGTCCGGCGAGGCCGGGCGCGAGCCCCCCGAAGGAGCTGTCACTGTGTCAGATCGGGGCGGATGGAACGGGGCGACACGCGACGCTCCGCGTCCGCTCGGGGACGGGGAGTCGTCCGTTCGTGGGCGCGGTTCAGCCGCGGGCGGCGCGGCGTTCGGCCTTGGCGGTGGCCTCCGCCTCGTCCTCGGCCTCGGCGACCTCCAGGGTGGGCGCGGTGCCACCGAGCTGGGCGGGCAGCCACCAGGTGTCGTCGGGGCCGGAGGGCTTGCCCGGGTACTCGCGCTGGGCCTGGTCGAGCATCTCGGACATCGCGGCGCGCAGCCGTCGGGTGACCATGACGGGCTTGTCCTCGGGCTTCAGCACGATCGGCTCGCCGATCATGATGGTGACCGGGACGTGCCGCTTGGTGAGGGTCTTCGGGCGGCCCTTGGTCCACAGCTGCTGGGTGCCCCAGAGGACCACGGGGAGCAGCGGGGCGCCGGAGTCGGCGGCCATCCGGGCGGCGCCGGTCTTGAACTTCTTCAGCATGAAGGAGCGGCTGATGGTCGCCTCGGGGAAGACGCCGACCACCTCGCCGGCCCGCAGGGCGCGGACGGCGGCCTCGTAGGCGGGCTGGCCGTCGGTGCGGTCGACCGGGATGTGCTTCATGCCGCGCATCAGCGGGCCCGAGACGCGGTGCCGGAAGACGTCGTCCTTGGCCATGAAGCGGGTCTTGCGCTTGCCGCCGCGGTAGGCGCCGAGGCCGGCGAAGAGGAAGTCGAGGTAGCTGATGTGGTTGCTCACGAGCACCGCCCCGCCCTTGGCGGGGATGTGTTCGGCGCCGACGATCCTGATGCGCACGTCGAGCGCGCGGAAGACGGTCAGCGCGGCGCCGATCACCGGCGGGTACACGAGCTCTGCCACGGTCAGTCCTGACTTCGACGGGCCTCGCGGCCCGGTACGGCGGGGACCCGCGTGCCGTACGTGGGGCCGACCGGGGGCACGGCACACCGCGGCGGCCACGGGCGATACACGGAGATGATCCCCCGAACGGGCACCCGCTGTCACCTGAGGCGTGCCACCGGGGTCCGATCCGGCGGTGTGATGTGTGTGATGAGCCGGTACGGGAACTTTTCCCGCCCGGGCGTCCGGTCGGTTTCCGGCGGCCGGCCCGGGCCGGCCGGTCGGGCGGCGGGGTGGCGGGGTGGCGCAGACTGAGGGGACGACCGGGAAGGCCCGGCGCGGGCGAGGCGGGACGGGAGAGTGCGGGTGCGGGCGAGGGACGGTGCGGTGGGGCTGTCGGCGGAGGAGCTGGGGGAGGCGCTCGGGGAGCGGGCGACGCTGGTGCAGTTCTCCACCGCGTTCTGCCAGCCGTGCCGGGCCACCCGGCGGGTGCTGGCCGAGGTGGCGGGGATGGTGGACGGTGTGGCGCACGTCGAGCTGGACGCCGAGGAGCGGCTGGAGCTGGTGCGGCGCCTGGAGGTGCTGCGGACGCCGACCGTGCTGGTGCTGGACGCCGGCGGCCGGGTGGTGCGGCGGGCGGCGGGGCAGCCGCGGAGGGCGGACGTGATCGCGGCGCTGGGCGCGGCGGTCTGAGCCCGCGCGGGGGCCGTTCGGCGCGGGCGCCGGGGTGCGGGCGGGGGCGCGCGGGGCGGCCCGGGGCGACTCCGGTGGCGCGAGGGCGGCCCCCTCGGGTGGAGTCGGGGGTGGGCTGGGGCAGGATGGCTCTGACGGCGGCGCGGCCGTCCCGCGGTCCGGGTCGGACCGGAGGCCTTCCCGGGGCTGCCGAGGGGGCCAGCGGGGCACCCGGCCGGGACCGTCCGGCGTAAGCTACTGGCGAGTAGTGACCGCCGGGCTACTGGCGAGTATGCTGCCAGGAAGTTCCGGACCGGCACGGGAACACGCTGCCGGGAGCGGGTGCGAGCCGTAGGCGCGCCCGCGTGCACGACCGCAGCCGCCGGACGAGACCAGTACAGGAGACAGGCCGTGAGCTTGAGGATCGTTGTCTGTGTGAAGTACGTGCCGGACGCGACGGGTGACCGTCGTTTCTCGGACGATCACACCACCGACCGGGAGGGCGTG
>NZ_JBEPAM010000114.1:0-4114 GCF_040298605.1 Kitasatospora sp. NPDC001527
GTGAGGCCCTGGGCGATGCGGCGGAAGTCCTCCAGCATCGGCTCCATGAGGGGTGAGTGGAAGGCGTGGCTGACCCGCAGGCGGGTGGACTTCCAACCACCCGTGGCCACGATCTCCAGAACCGCTTTCTCGTCGCCGGAGAGGACGGTGGCGGTGGGTCCGTTGACGGCGGCGATGGCGACGCGGCCCTCGTGACCGGCCAGGAGCGGAAGCACCTCGTCCTCGGAGGCGATGACGGAGACCATGGCGCCGCCGGTGGGCAGGGCCTGCATGAGGCGTCCGCGCGCGGCGACGAGGGCGCAGGCGTCGGCGAGGGACCAGACGCCGGCGACGTGGGCGGCGGCGAGTTCGCCGACCGAGTGTCCGACGAGGAAGTCCGGTCGCACGCCCCAGGATTCGACGAGGCGGAACAGCGCGACCTCGATCGCGAACAGTGCCGGCTGGGCGTAGCCGGTGCCCTCCAGCGCGGCGGCGTCGGAGGTGATGACCTCGTTCAGCGGGCGGTCGAGGTGCTCGTCGACAACGGCACAGACCTCGTCGAACGCGTCGGCGAAGACGGGGAACGCCGCGTGCAGCTCCCGGCCCATGCCGAGCCGTTGCGCTCCCTGACCGGTGAACAGGAACGCCGTCCGGCCGGACACGGGCCGCGTACCGTCGCTGTGCCCGTCGGCCAGGCTGTCCAGACCGCGCAGCAGCTCCTCGACCTCGCGCCCGGCCACGGCGGCCCGGTACTCGAAGGCCGTCCGGCCGGTCGCCAGCGAGAAGCCGACGTCCGCCGGCGACAGCTCCGGCGAGGCCGCCACGTACTCGCGCAGCCGCCAGGCCTGGGCCCGCAGCGCCGCCGCGGACTTGGCCGACAGCACCCACGGCACCACGGAACCGCTGCCCGGAGCCGCCGAGGGCTCCTCGGCCAGCTCGGGTGCCTGCTCCAGGATCAGGTGGACGTTGGTGCCGCTGACACCGAACGCCGACACGCCGGCCCGGCGCGGCGCGCCGGTCTGCGGCCACGGCCGCGCCTCGGTCAGCAGCTCCACCGCACCCGCCGACCAGTCGATCTTGTCGGAGCGCTCGTCGGCGTGCAGGGTGCGCGGCAGCACACCCTCCCGGATCGCCAGTACGGTCTTGATCACGCCGGCGACACCGGAAGCGGCCTGCGTGTGCCCGATGTTGGACTTCAGCGCGCCCAGCCACAGCGGCCGCTCGGCGGGCCGCCCCTGGCCGTACGTCGCCAGCAGGGCGCCCGCTTCGATCGGGTCGCCGAGCGGGGTGCCGGTGCCGTGCGCCTCCACCGCGTCCACGTCCGCCGGTGCGAGTCCGGCGGAGGCGAGCGCCGCCTGGATGACACGCTGCTGCGCGGGTCCGTTCGGGGCGGTGAGGCCGTTGCTGGCGCCGTCCTGGTTGACGGCGGAACCCCGCAGCACCGCGAGCACCGGGTGCCCGTGGCGCCGGGCGTCGGACAGCCGCTCCAGCAGGACCATGCCGACGCCCTCGGCCCAGCCGGCGCCGTCCGCCTGCGCGGAGAACGCCTTGCAGCGGCCGTCGGGGGACATCGCCCGCTGGCGGCTGAACTCGATGAAGCTGTCCATGGTGGACATCACGACCACACCGCCGGCCAGCGCCATCGAGCACTCGCCCTGCCGCAGCGACTGCGCGGCCAGGTGCAGCGCGAGCAGCGAGGAGGAGCAGGCCGTGTCCACGGTCAGCGAGGGGCCCTGCAGGCCGAAGGTGTAGGAGACGCGCCCGGAGGCGACGCTGCTGGCGCTGCCCGTCGCGAGGTAGCCCTCGAACTCCTCGGGCGCCTGCTGGAAGCGCGACCCGTAGTCGTTGTAGCTGGCGCCGATGAACACGCCCGCTTCCGTGCCCTTCACCGACTCCGGTGCGATGCCGGCCCGTTCGAAGGTCTCCCAGGAGGTCTCCAGCAGCAGCCGCTGCTGCGGGTCGATCGCCAGCGCCTCGCGCGGGGAGATGCCGAAGAAGGTCGGGTCGAAGTGGTCGGCGTCGTAGAGGAACCCGCCGCCGCGCGCGTAGAAGGTGCCGGGCTTGTCGGGGTCCGGGTCGAAGCGGCCCTCGACGTCCCAGCCCCGGTCGGTGGGGAAGCCGGAGACCGCGTCGCGGCCCTCGTCGAGCAGCTGCCACAGCTCCTCCGGGTTGGTCACGCCGCCGGGGAGGCGGCAGCTCATCGCCACGATCGCGATCGGGTCGTCGTCGACGGCCGCGGTGCCGGTCGCCGGCGCGGTCGCGGCGGGGCGGGTGCCGACCAGCTCGGTGTGCAGGTGCCGGGCCAGCGCGGTGACCGACGGGTAGTCGAAGACCAGGGTGACGGGCAGCCGCATGCCGGTCACGGCCGACAGCCGGTTGCGCAGGTCGACGGCGGTGAGCGAGTCGAAGCCCAGCTCGCGGAAGGCCCGGCCCTCCTCGACGGCCTCCGGGCCGGCGTAGCCGAGCACGGCGGCCACCTGGGTGCTC
Organism: Kitasatospora sp. NPDC001527; assembly: GCF_040298605.1. Classification (NCBI taxonomy): domain Bacteria; kingdom Bacillati; phylum Actinomycetota; class Actinomycetes; order Kitasatosporales; family Streptomycetaceae; genus Kitasatospora; species Kitasatospora sp. NPDC001527. Next base: position 2,467 of record NZ_JBEPAM010000114.1, read on the forward strand.
ACCAGCTCCGCCAGGGCCTGGACGGCGTCGCCGTCCGAGAGGCCCGCCAGCTGCCGGGCCAACGCGGAGTCGCTGTCGTTGCCGCTGCCGCCGGCCGACGCGCCGGACCGGGTGGCGGCGTCGCGCGCGCCGCGCACCTCGGGCAGCTCGGCGAGCACGGGGGCGGTGGGACCGGCGGGCGAGGCCGCCGTCAGCCGCTCCCAGTCGATGTCGGCCACCGCCACGAACGGGTCGCCCAGGTCGAGGGCCTGCTGGAGCGCGGCGATCGCCGACGCGGGCGCCATCGCCGGCATGCCGCCCTTGCGCAGCCGTGCCTCGGTGGCGTCGTCGACCAGACCGCCGCCGGCCCACGGGCCCCAGGCGACGGAGGTCGCCGCCAGACCGGCGGCGCGGCGCTGCTGCGCCAGGGCGTCCAGGAAGGCGTTGGCGGCGGCGTAGCTGCCCTGGCCGGGGCCGCCCAGGGTGCCCGCGAACGAGGAGAACAGCACGAAGGCGGTCAGCTCCCGGTCGGCGGTCAGCTCGTGCAGGTGCAGCGCGGCGTCCACCTTGGGGCGCAGCACGGTGCGGGCCCGGTCGGTGGTGAGGGTGTCGATGACGCCGTCGTCCAGGACGCCGGCCGTGTGGAAGACCGACCGCACGGCGTCGCCCGCGGCGTCGAGGCGGTCGAGTAGCCCGGCGAGCGCGTCGCGGTCGGCCGTGTCGCAGGCGGCGAGGGTGACGCGGGCGCCCAGCTCGGTGAGTTCGGCCTCCAGCTCTCGTGCGCCGGGGGCCGCCGCGCCGCTGCGGCTGACCAGGACCAGATGCTCGGCGCCGTTGCCGGCCAGCCACCGGGCGACGTGACGGCCGAGGCCGCCGGTCCCGCCGGTGATCAGCGCGGTGCCCCCGGGCTGCCAGGTCCCCCGCTCCGACCCACCCGGCGCGGCCCGCACGAGCCGCCGGCCGAAGGCCGCGGAGGCGCGGACGGCGATCTCCTGCTCGGCGCCGTGCCGGCCCGCCAGCGTCGCGGCCAGGCGGGCCGCGGAGGCGGGGTCGAGGGCCGGGGGGAGGTCGACCGTGCCGCCCCAGCGCTGGGGGTACTCCAGCGCGGCGATCCGTCCCAGGCCCCAGACCGTGGACTGCAGCGGGTCCGCGACGGATTCCGGCCGGCCGGTGGTGACGGCGCCGCGGGTGGCGAGCCAGAGGGGAGCGTCGATTCCCGCGTCACCGAGGGCCTGGATCAGCGCCAGCGTGTGGGCGAATCCGGCGGGCAGCTCCGCGCAGCCCTGGTGCGGGCCCTCGGTGAGGGCGAGCAGGGAGAGCACTCCGGCGGGGGCCGTGCCGTCCAGCGCCTGCCGGATGCGGGTGGCGAGCGCCTCGCGGTCGGCGTCGTCCGCGCCGACCTCCAGGGACAGCAGGGTCATGCCCTGCCGGGCGAGGGCCTCGGCCACCGGGCACGTCGCGGACCGGCCGGCGGGCGTCACCAGCAGCCAGGTGCCCGAGGGGGCGCCGGTGGTGGTCTCCGCCAGGGGCTTCCAGATGATGCGGTAGCGCCAGGAGTCGGTGAGGGCTTGTTCGCGGTTGCGGCGGCGCCAGGAGGCGAGGGAGGGGAGGAGGGGTGACAGGGTGTCGGGGGTGTCGAGTTCGAGGGTGGTGAGGAGGTGGTCGAGGT
>NZ_JBEPAM010000115.1:0-4094 GCF_040298605.1 Kitasatospora sp. NPDC001527
GCGCGGTCGCGGGGGAATCCCTCGGACATGCACAGCAGGAGGCCGTCCGCGGAGACCACCACCGTGTGCGACACCCCGGGGGTGTTGTCCACGAAATTGGTGATCAGCCAGTTCAGGTTCTGTGCGGCCTGGCTCATCTGACTCAACTCAACGCTCCTGGTGGTTCGAGCCGCCGAAGAGATCGGTGCTGCGATTCTGCTGTCCGTTGCCGGACGGGTCTACCTGATCGGGGTCGATCCGGAAGCTTCCGGTGGTACCGGCACTGCTGCGGCCCTGCTCGACGCCGCGGCGCAGGTTGGTCAGGCGGCCGCGGACCTCCTCGGGGGCGCGGGAGACCTGCGGGCCGTCCTGCGGGGTGGGCTTGGCGTTGCCCGGCACCAGGTTCTGCTTCGGCACGCGCCGGGGCAGGCCGGCCGGGGTGGTGCCGCTGGAGGAGGGCTCGCGGAGCTTCTCGGCGCGCTGCCAGTCGCCGTCGTTGGGCGACTGCCAGGCCGTGCTGCCGGCGGCGGTCGGGCCGGTGGGCCCGTAGCCGCCGAGGGCGGACACGTCGTGGCCGCGCGGTTCGGCCGGGGTGGCCGAGGTGTCCCTGGCACCGGTGAACCAGTTCGGGCTCTCGCCGCCGCCGTTGGCGTCCGGCTGGCCGGCCGGGAAGCCGCCGCCGGCCAGCTGCTGGCCCGGGCGGCGCTGCGGGAGCCCGGACGGCAGGGTGGTGGGAGCGGCGTCGGCGGCCGGTAGGGCGGGCTGCTCGGGGGCGTACGGGTGGCCCGCCGGGGCCTCCTCGGCCCCGCGGCCGTACTGGTCGTCGCCGGCGTGGCCGGAGCGGTCGTAGCCGGCGTCCTGGCCGTACTCGTCCTGCGGCGCGTACCGGTCCTGCTGCCCGTACCCGTCCTGGCGGCCGTACTCGTCGTAGCCCTGCTGCGGGTACTGGCCGTAGCCGTCCTGCCGGTAGCCGCCGGTGTCGTAGCCGGTGTCCTGGCCGTACTCGTCCTGGTAGCCGTACTGGTCGTCGCCGTAGCCGGACTGGTCGTAGCCCTGCTGCGGGTACTGCCCGTCCCGGCCGTAGGCCGGGTAGTCGTCCTCGACCCTGGCGTCCACCACCGGGCCGTCCTGCGGCCCGGCCTCCAGCGCGGCGCGGCGGACCTGGTCCAGGCGCTGGGAGCGCTGGACGGCCTCCAGGGCCGGGCTGAAGCCGGTGGAGCCGGAGTTGCCGATGCCGGTGAGGTGGTCGTCGAAGCCGAGCTCGGCGGCGCTGCGGACCGGGTCGCGGTCGGCGCCCCACTCGGCGGCCGGCTCCTGCTCGGCGAAGATCCGGGAGACGGTGAACTGCTCCTCGGGCTCCGGCGCCGCGGCCATCTGGGTCAGGAACGGCGGCAGCATGACCAGCGAGGTGGTGCCGGCCGACTCGCCGGACGGGCGGAGCTGGACGCGGATGTCGTGCCGCTGGGAGAGCCGGCCGACCACGAACAGGCCCATGCGGCGGGAGATGGTGGCGTCGACCGTGGGCGGCTCGGCCAGCTTCTCGTTGATCTCCGCGAAGTCCTCGGCGGTGAGGCCGATGCCCTTGTCGTGGATCTCGACGAGCACCCGGCCGTCCGGCAGGCGGGTCGCGTTGACCAGCACCCGGGTCTGCGGGCTGGAGAACGTGGTGGCGTTCTCCAGCAGCTCGGCGAGCAGGTGGACGAGGTCGGTCACGGCGGCGCCGACGACCTCGGCCTCGGGGATGCCGGAGAGCTCGACGCGCTCGTACTGCTCCACCTCGGAGGCGGCGGCGCGCAGCACGTCGACCAGCGGGACCGGGGTGTTCCAGCGGCGGCCGGCCTCCTCGCCCGCGAGGACGAGCAGGTTCTCGCCGTTGCGGCGCATACGGGTGGCGAGGTGGTCCAGCTTGAAGAGGTTCTCCAGCTGGTCCGGGTCGGCCTCGTTGTTCTCGAGGTCGGTGATCAGCGCCAGCTGGCGCTGGATGAGGCTCTGGCTGCGGCGCGACAGGTTGGTGAAGATCGCGTTGACGTTGCCTCGCAGCAGGGCCTGCTCGGCGGCGAGCGCGACCGCCTGCCGGTGGACCTGGTCGAAGGCCCGGGCGACCTCGCCGATCTCGTCCTTGCCGTGCAGCGGGATCGGGGTGACGTTGGTGTCCACCCGGTCCGGGTCGGTCTTGGAGAGCCGCTCGACCAGCTCGGGCAGGCGGTGGTCGGCGATCTCCAGGGCGGCGTTGCGCAGGGTGCGCATGCCGAGAATCATCGAGCGGGCCACGTAGCCGGTGAGGACACCGGCGAGGATCAGCGCGGTGAGCACGATCAGCGAGTTGAGGATGGCGTCGAAGCGGGCGTTGTCGCGCAGATCGGCGGCGTCCTGGAGCACGTCGTCCAGCAGCGCGACCTCGGTGGCGCGCAGGCTGGAGATGTGGGTGTTGGCGGCCTGGTTCCAGTTCTCCGGGGTCAGGCCGGAGTCCTTGGCGTCCTTGTAGGCGCGGTCGGCGACGTCCTTGCCCTGGGACTGGCCGGCGGCGGCGGCCTGGGTGTAGGCGGTGCCGAGGCTCAGCAGGCCCTGCATGGTCGGGACGCTGCCGTTGGGCATCCGGTAGGCGGCGCGCTGGTCGGCGTTGGCCTGGGCGACCTGGGCGTCGGCGTACTGCTTGGCGTCCTCGGGGGCGCTGCCGGTGTTGAACTCGGAGAGCGCGGTCTGCTCCAGGCGCTGGGCGACCAGCAGCTGCTGGATGAGGTCGACGTTCTCGTACCGGGTGGTCTTCTGGGCGGAGATGCCGACCAGCAGCTGCAGCATGAGGGCGCGCTGGGTCGAGGCCGAGGCCTTGGCCAGCGACATCGCGTAGATCGAGCGGCCCTTGCTGGTGAGGTTGGACGAGCCGAGGCCGACCGAGTTGTCGTAGGACAGCAGCGGGGCGAACATCACCGAGTAGGCGCTGACGGTCGCGGAGGCGAAGAGGTTGTCGGCGTAGGCGCCGGCACGCAGCTGCGGCAGGTGGACGACCACCTGCTGGAAGGCCTCGTGCCGGCGCGGCAGCTCGCCGGACTTGTCGCTCGCCTCGTAGGCCGCGTTGTACGCCTTGAGGGCGGCGTCGGTCGTCGAGCGCGCCTTGGTGACGTCGTTGTTCGGGTCCTGCTTGGTGATCAGGGGTATGAGCGTCTTGTCGCGCTCGCTCTCCAGCGCCTCGGCGAGTTCGGTGGCGGCCTTGGCGAGGGCGGCGGTGCGCTGGGCGCGGTCGGCCTTGACGAAGCCGTCGATCGAGGTGTTGACGCGCAGGCCGCCGAAGACCAGGCCGATGACGACCGGGATCAGCAGGATCGCGATCAGACGGGCGGGCACGCGCCAGTTGCGCGGGCGCACGAAGTCGTACCGGCTGCCCTTGGGGCCGGTGTCCTCCGTGCCGGAGCCGGGCGTGGGGCCGGTGCCGGTACCGGGGCCGGACGCGCGGTTCTCGCCGGGACCGGGCTGCTGCGGCGCCGGGGCGGCCTGCGGCCGTTCCTCGACCGGTGTGAACGCCGAGAACCCGCCCGGTTCCGGTGCGGTGCCGTTCGGCTCGCTCTGGCGGGGCTCGGAGCGCCGCTGCGGGGCGACCTGCTGCTTACGCCTCACTCGACAACTACCTCTCGGCCGACAGCCGGCCATGGATCAATCCAGCGCTACCCCCGGTGGGCCGTCCGTTCCGGGGAACGACAGCCGCACGGGATCCAGGGGTAGCTGGAATTTCAGCACGTGCAGGGATGGGGGACAAACAGCTGCTGGTGGGCGAAGCGCGCGGTGCAATTCAGGACATTCGCCGACATGTTGGCGCAAAACTGTGGACTTCTGGCGCTGAGTGATGCCGATTCGCTACAAACAGTCATTGTTGATCACCAAATGCCTACCGAACTGTTATCCGCTGCTTATGCGAGGGTCTTGCGTCCGGCGTCCGGACGACACCTCTCCGCAAGCGAACGTGCCCCGGCACCCCGTCACGCCGACGGGGTGCCGGGGCCGCCGGCCTCGGGTTCCGCTCAGCGGAGCCGGGCGAGGAGGGCGTGTTCGACGAGGGTGATGAGGGCGCTCTTGGCGCTGTCGCGGCGTCGGGCGTCGAGGGTGATGACGGGGGTGTCGCT
>NZ_JBEPAM010000116.1:0-3856 GCF_040298605.1 Kitasatospora sp. NPDC001527
GGCCTGAGCGCGCAGCGACGCGGCGCTGCGCGCCGACACCACCAGCGGCACCACCCCCGAACCCGGCAGCACGGACGGGTACTCCTCGACGGCGGCCGGCTCCTCCGCTGGCGCCTGCTCCAGGACGATGTGGGCGTTGGTGCCGCTCACACCGAACGAGGACACACCGGCCCGCCGGGGCTCCTCGCCCTGCGGCCACGGCCGGGCCTGCGTCAGCAGCCGCACCGCGCCGGACTCCCAGTCCACCTTCCGCGAGGGCTCGTTGACGTGCAGGGTGCGCGGCAGCACACCGTTGCGCATCGCCATCACCGTCTTGATGACCCCGGCCACGCCGGACGCGGCCTGGGCGTGTCCCAGGTTCGACTTGACCGAGCCCAGCCACAGCGGCCGCTCGGCGGGCCGCCCCTGGCCGTACGTCGCCAGCAGGGCGCCCGCTTCGATCGGGTCGCCCAGCGTCGTCCCGGTGCCGTGCGACTCCACCAGGTCGACCTGCTCGGGCGTCAGCCGGGCGTTGGCCAGCGCCGCCCGGATCACCCGCTGCTGGGCGGGACCGTTCGGCGCGCTCAGCCCGTTGCTCGCGCCGTCCTGGTTGATCGCGCTGCCCCGGACGACCGCGAGCACCGGGTGCCCGTTGCGCCGCGCGTCCGACAGCCGCTCCAGCAGCAGCACGCCGACGCCCTCGCCGAGGCCCATGCCGTCGGCGTCCTCGCTGAACGCCTTGCAGCGGCCGTCCTGGGCCAGGCCGCGCTGGCGGCTGAAGCCGACCAGGCCGAGCGGGTCGGCCATGATCGCGGCGCCGCCGACCATCGCCATCGCGCAGTCGCCCTGCCGCAGCGACTGGACGGCGAGGTGCAGGGCCACCAGCGAGGACGAGCACGCGGTGTCGACCGTGACGGCCGGGCCCTCCAGGCCGAGGGTGTACGAGACGCGGCCGGAGATGACGCTGGTCGACATGCCGGTGACCAGGTGGCCCTGCACGCCGTCGGGCACGTTCTGGTAGTCGATGCCCCAGCCCTGGTACGCCGCTCCGACGAACAGGCCGACCTTGGTGCCGTGCAGGCCCGAGGGGTCGATGCCGGCCCGCTCGAAGGCCTCCCAGGAGGTCTCCAGCAGCAACCGCTGCTGCGGGTCCATGGCACTGGCCTCACGCGGGGAGATGCCGAAGAACGCCGGGTCGAAGCGGTCGGCGTCGTGCAGGAAGCCGCCCTCGGTGGTGTAGACCTTGCCCTGCTGGTCCGGGTCCGGGTCGTAGAGGCCCTCCAGGTCCCAGCCGCGGTTGACGGGGAACCCGGAGATGGCGTCCTGCTCCCGCGCGACCAGGTTCCACAGCTCCTCGGGGGAGCCGGCCCCGGGGTAGCGGCAGCTCATGGCGACAATGCCGATCGGCTCCCGGGACGCGGCCGTGAGCTGCTGGTTGGCCCGCCGCAGCCGCTCGGTCTCCTTCAGGGACTCGCGCAGCGCTCCCACGAGTTTGTCGTCGGCGCTCGTCATCATCTGCTCCGCTCTTCGCTTCGTCTCAGAGGTCACTTGTTGTCGTACGCCATGCGGATCAGCCCATCGACGTCCAGATCGTCGATGGCCTCCGCGGAGTCGCCGTCGCCGGGCACCGCGGCGGAATCGGTGTCGGGCGACTGGGCCAGCCTGCGCAGTTCGTCGAGCAGTCCGGACTCCTGGAGCCGCAGCAGCGGAATGGAGTCCAGCAGCTCCCGGACCTCCGCCTCGGCGGGGTCGGTGGGGGCCGTGCGGCCCTGGTCGGGGAAGAGCGAGGCCCCGATGTGGTCGGCCAGCGCCCGGGCCCGCGGGTAGTCGAAGACCACCGTGACGGGCAGGCGCAGGCCGGTCGCCGCGCTCAGCCGGTTGCGCAGGTCGACGGCGCTCAGGGAGTCGAAGCCGAGCTCCCGGAAGGCCCGTGACTCGTCGACGGCCGCCGGGCCGGGGTAGCCGAGCACCGAGGCGATCTGGGTGCACACCAGCTCGGAGAGGGCGCGCCGGCGCTCCTCGGGGGACAGCCCGGTCAGCCGCAGGCGCACCGAGGAGTCGTCGTCCCCGGCCGGGGCCGGGGCGGCCTCGGCGGCCAGGATCCCGGCCACCTCCGGCACCTCGCCGAGCAGCGGGCTCGGCCGGGCGGAGGTGAACACCGGGACGAACCGCTCCCAGTCGACGTCCGCGACGACCACCACGCAGTCGTCGCGGTCCAGCACCTGCTGGAAGGCGTTGATGGCCAGCTGCGGCGACATGAACGGGATGCCGCGGCCGCGCAGTTGCTCCTCGGCGAGGTTGGCGGCCATGCCGCCGCCGTCCTCCGGGCTCCAGATGCCCCAGACCACCGAGGTGGCGGCGAGGCCCCGGGCCCGGCGCCGCTCGGCGAGGCCGTCGAGGTAGGCGTTGGCCGCCGCGTAGGCGCCGTGGTCCCCGCTTCCCCAGACCGCGGAGATGGAGGAGAAGAGCACGAAGGCGTCCAGCTCGGAGCGGTCGAACACCGCGTCCAGGTTGGCCGCTCCCACGATCTTGGCGTGGGCGGTGTCGGAGAACTCCAGGAGGTCGGTGTCCGCGAGCGGCACCAGCACGCCCGCGCCGGCGATGTGCAGGACGGTGCGGATCCGCGAACCGTCCGCCTCGACCTGCCGGACCAGGTCGGTCAGCGCGGCGAGGTCGGTCACGTCGCAGGCGGCGAGGGTGACGCGGGCGCCCAGCTCGGTGAGTTCGGCCTCCAGCTGCCGCGCGCCGGGCGCCGCCGCGCCGCTGCGGCTGGTGAGGACCAGGTGCTCGGCGCCGTTGCGGGCCAGCCACCGGGCCGTCTGGCTTCCGATGCCGCCGGTGCCGCCGGTGATCAGCACGGTGCCGCGGGGCTTCCAGGCCGGGACGGGGTCCGCCGCGGCCAGGGACGCCCGGACCAGTCGGCGGACCAGGAGGCGGGTGCCACGCACGGCGAGCTGGTCCTCGTCGCCGGGCCCGGCCAGGGCGGCGCACAGCAGCGCGGCGGCGCGGCCGTCCAGGGTCTCGGGCAGGTCGATCATGCCGCCCCAGCGCTGCGGGTGTTCGAGGGCGGCGACCCGCCCCAGGCCCCAGACGGCGGCCTGGGCGGGGTCGACCGGCCGGTCGGTCCCGGCGGTGCCTGCCGGTGCGGTGGTGACGGCGCCGCGGGTGGCGAGCCAGAGGGGAGCGTCGATTCCCGCGTCGCCGAGGGCCTGGACCAGCGTCAGGGTGAGACCGAGCCCGGCCGGCAGCTCCGCGCAGCTCTGGTGCGGGCCCTCGGTGAGGGCGAGCAGGGAGAGCACTCCGGCGGGGGCCGTGCCGTCCAGCGCCTCCCGCAGGTGCGAGGCGAGCGTCTCGCGGTCGGCGTCCGCGGGCTTCACCTCCAGCGGCACCACCTGGAGGCCCTGGCCGCGCAGGGCCTCGACCACCTGGTGCGCCTCGGGGACGCCCGCGGGGATCACGGTCGGCCAACTGCCCGACGGCACAGTGGCCTTGGGGTCGGTCAGGGGCTTCCAGGTGATGCGGTAGCGCCAGGAGTCGGTGAGGGCTTGTTGGCGGTTGCGGCGGCGCCAGGAGGCGAGGGAGGGGAGGAGGGGTGACAGGGTGTCGGGGGTGTCGAGTTCGAGGGTGGTGAGGAGGTGGTCGAGGTCTTCGCGTTCGACGGCTTCCCAGAAGGCGGTTTCGACGGGGTCGGTGGCGGTGGTGGCGGTGGTGGTGGGGGTGTCGGGTTCGAGCCAGTAGCGGCGGTGGTCGAAGGCGTAGGTGGGGAGGTCGACGCGGTGGCGGGTGTGGGTGGGGAAGGTGGTGTGCCAGTCGATGGTGGCGCCGTGGGTGTGGAGGTGGGCGGCGGAGGTGAGGAGGCGGGTGGGTCCGCCTTCGC
>NZ_JBEPAM010000117.1:0-3162 GCF_040298605.1 Kitasatospora sp. NPDC001527
CAAGTTCCTCGCTGAACGGGATGACACCGTTTCGGGTTCGTGAGGTGCCTGCCGGCACCTCGGCATATCTTCCCCGCACGAGCGGGGGTCAGCCGGCCAGCCCCGCCGCCGGGCAGCAGCCGCCGCAGTCCTCCCCGCGCAGGCGGGGGTCAGCCACCAAGCGCCTGGGCCGTTCACGAGTAGGGCTGACCATGGAGCTTCCAAGGCCCCCCAAGATCGCTTCCCATCCGCATGGTGATCGTTTCCCGGCCCGCTATGTCACAGGGGCGTGTGAGACTGCCGGGCAGCGCAGTGCGGCAACAGACGACAAAGGCTGGGTGCGATGGGATTCGAGGGCCAGGTCTGGCAGCTGGTACGCGGGGATGAGCTCGTGGGCGAGATCGTGGTCGAGGAGACCGACTTTCCCTGGCTCCGCGGACGATTCATCGCAAGCCCGGCCTTCGTCATGTTCGAGCCGCTGTTCGCCCGATCACAGGCACTTGCCGACGGTGAGGACTGGGAAGGCTTCGACGGCGCCTACGACGAGATCAGGAAGGCGCTGTCGCTGCTGTCGCCATCGGGACCGGTTGCCGAGTTCCTGCTCCACGTCCAGGGCAGGGACGCTTGGTTCAGATGGAGCGACGAGTCGTTCGACGACGAGGAAGAGCATGGTGATCACGCCGTGAACGAGTCGAGGGCTCCGCTGAACAGTGGCGTCGACCACGGCTTGCCGGTGATGACCTGGGAGCGGTTCTGGCAGCTCATCGAGGTGCTCGGCGGTGAGGCCGGCATCGAGACCTGCCAGGGTTTCGAGGACGCCTGCGGCCACCTGACCGAGGTTCTCTCGCGCGAACCGGTGAGTCAGATCATCGGCTTCGGAGAGCGTCTCGCGGAAGCTCTCTACCGGCTGGACCAGGCGGACTTCGGCACGCTGCCCGTCCTCGGGATGGAGCTGGCCGATGGTTCGCCGTTTCCGCAGTCGGACGACAGTTTCCTGTACTCGCGGGCTGCCGTCGTGGCCGCCGGCCGCCAGGCATACGAGAGCGTCTTCGGTCACCCGGAGCGGTTCGCGCCGTTCACCGCCTTGCACTGCGAGGAACTGCTCTACGTCCACGAGGAGGCGTTCGAGCAGGTGACCGGAACGGAATGGGACCGCCTCACCCGCTATGTCTACGAATCCTGCTCGAACACTGACGGTTGGCCCGATCTCCACAAGTGACAACCGAAAACGGCTGCCGAGGCGTCCGCTCGGCAGAGGTGGCCGCATCACTGGGGCTCGTCTGCTTCGACCTTCAGGCTCGGTGTCTCCGGGCGTGAGCCCGTGCCCTATGGCACGCGGTTGACTGACAGGCTGATCCGGCGCCGTTCGAGGTCGACGGCGAGGATACGCACGGAAATCTCCTGGCCGTCGCGGACCGCCTGCCCGGCCACCTCGGCGGGCGGGCCGGAGAACGCGGCGGCAGGTATGAGCCCCTCGACGCAGTGGGCGATGCGGACGAACGTTCCGATCGGCACGGTCTTGGTGACGCGTCCGTTGACGACTTGGCCGATGCGGTCGGCGAACGTGGGCAGCAGGTCCTCGTGGTGGGCCCACGTGGCGAGCGTGACTCCGACCTGGTGGTTGTGATCGGCGTGCCAGACGACTTCCCCGATGACACGCTGGCCGACCGCGGGCAGGTCCAGGCATCTGGGCATGGCGGTGACTTTGGCGAGGCCGACGGCGTCGGGCCGGCCGTCGATTGCGAGGAACACGCCGAAGGGCTGCCGCCCGACGACCTCGCCTGTGATCCGGGTACCGACGGGCAGGGCTCGGACGGTTTCGGTCCAGGCTTCGCGGGCGGTGGCTGCTCGGTCCTGGTAGGTCTCCCAGGGCCAGGAGTACTCACTCATGTGCTGATCATGGCAGTCGGGAGTCGCGCTCGTGCTGGTTCGTGCGCCTGCGGTCGGCGAACAGCCAGGCTGCGGATCGGAGTTGTTGGTTTGCGGCAAATGTGATCACGCCCTGCGGGCATTTGGGGTCCGGCCCTACGGTTGCGCACGGTATGTGGCCCGTTTGGGAGCGGCAGCGGCTTGAGCCTGCCAGCGCGTCTACCGGTCGTTCGACCGCCTGACCACCGCCCTGGACCCGGCTCGCACGGACCGCCGTCGGCGGCTCCCGCTCGCCGACGCGGCCGTCCACGCCGCCGCTTGGGAAGACGACCACGCCGACCGGCTGGCACTTCAGCGGAGGCAGCACCGAAGGCGAATTCGGACACAGCGCAACCCTCCTGGCCGCGGTCAGCCGCCGCCACCCCGCGAACCATCCGGCAGCCGGAACCCGAGCGAGCAAGCACCCCCAGCTCATCCTGGGCGCCCTCCTCGACACCCCCGGCAAACGCGTCGGCCCCAAACGCCGTCCACACGCTCCAAGCCCTCGTCCCGCTCGGCCTGCCCATCGGTCTGCTCGCCGCCGACCGCGCCTACACCGACCAGACCACCGAGCACTTCCAGCTGCACGTCCGCCAGCTCGGCTACCAGCTCGCCCTCGACTACAAGCAGGACCAGCGCGGCGTCCAGGGCAGCCACCTCGGCGCCGTCCTCGTCGACGGCACCCTCGCCTGCCCGCTCCTGCCCGAGGCCCTCGCCAACGCCACCACCGGGCTCGATGACAAGACGGTTCGCGATCCCAACGAGAGGCTGCGGCAGCGACTGGCGGCCAGGGAGCCCTACTTCCTCAAGCGCAAGCAGGGTCCCGACCGGCACGGGACGGTCCGCCTCCAGTGCCCTGCCGCCGGATCGTCCCCCTCCGTGACCCGCCCCCGTTTCAACCGCGTGCACCGGCCCCAGGCGGGTCCGCCCGCGGTGGTCGACCTCACCAGTGCCCGTTCCACCACGGCCCACCTCGCCGCGAAGCCCAGCGTCCAGATCGCCCCCGCCGAGCGCCTGCGCCCGCCCGCGGCCAGGGACCTGCCGCGGATCTGCCGCAAACCGACAATCACCGTTCGCCCCGGCGACCTCGGCAAGATCGACAAACTCCGCCAGGACCGCCCCTACCTCGGCCCGGCATGGCACGACGCCTACAAGCCCATGCGCGCCCACAACGAGGCCGTGGCTCTGTCCGTGAGAACGGGCAGCGGATGTACACCGGTTTGGGAGGCGGGCAACACCCGCGGGGATTCGAAATGTTCACGGGTTTTGACAGCA
>NZ_JBEPAM010000118.1:0-2968 GCF_040298605.1 Kitasatospora sp. NPDC001527
GACCTGCGGAAACACCTCCCTGATACCGGCCAGGACCAGCTTCGCGCCCGCCCGGTCCTGCACCGAGGCCGAGTGCACCACCGCCCGCAGCACGAGCCCGCAGGTGTCCACCAGCAGGTGCCGCTTGCGCCCCCGCACACGCTTGCCCGCGTCGTAGCCGATCGCCTCGCCGCCCTGGTGACTGCGGGCCGACTGCGAATCCAGCACCGCCGCCGACGGCTGCGGGTCGCGGCCGTCCGCCACCCGAACCCGGTCGCGCAGGGCATCGTGAACCCGGTCCCAGGTCCCGTCCGCCGTCCACGCACGGAACCAGCGGTAGGCCACGTCCCACGGCGCGAGGTCGTGGGGAACCAGCCGTCACGCACAGCCACTGACCAGCACGTACAACACCGTGTCCACGACCAGCCGACGCGGAAACTTCAACGGCCGCCCCGCCCGGCGCGGATCCCGCACCGGCAGCAACGGCTCTATCACCACCCACTGAGCATCCGTCAACGACGACCCGTAGGACGGCTTGCACGCACAGATACACATGGTGGTGATCTTCGCGGACGCCTCGACCGCGAAGATCACCACCAGCGCATCACGCCAAGCAGTTGATCAATCACCCAACACTTTCTCAGGGAGAACCCTGAGGGACCCCGCCGTCCCTCAGGGTTCTCCCGGGGTCGGTGGCCATGGCGGCCCGCCGCCCGCCCGTGGTCCCATCGGAGGCAGGGGGGCGAGCCAGGAACTCCGTCATACCAGGAGAGGCCAGGCCATCGGATGAACCACCGCACCATGCGCAGGACCAGCCGCCCCACCACCACGCCCGCGGCTGCCCGCCGCCGGCTCGCCGCCGTGCTCGCGGCCACCGCCGCGCTCACCCTCGCCGCCGTCCCGGGCCCCGCCGCCGCGGCGCCGCAGGAGGACGCCGACCCCCGACTCCAGTCGCGCTACGTCACCATGCCCGACGGCGTCCGCATCGCCGTCGACGTCTACCTCCCCGCCGGCACCGCCCCGGGCGCCGGCGCCGACCTGCCCACCGTCCTGACCGTGCAGCGCTACTGGCGCGCCCGGGCGGAGGCCGGCCGGAGCGGAGGCATCACCGAAGCCGCCCGCCGCTGGACCGCCCGCGGCTACGCTTACGTCACCGCCGACCTGCGCGGCACCGGCGCCTCCTTCGGCACCCTGACCTCCGAGCCCAGCGACGAGGCCGCCGCCGACGCCGGCCCGCTCAGCGACTGGATCGCCGCCCAGCCCTGGTCCAACGGCCGGGTCGGCACCACCGGCGATTCCTACGGCGGCGACACCGCCATGCTCGCGGCCTCCCTCGGCAACCACCACATCGCCGCCGCCGCGCCGATCTCCTACGACTTCGACGCCTACGAGGACCTGGCGCGCCCCGGCGGCCTGCTCATCGAACCCCGGCTCGCCCCGTACGCGATGCTGCTGCGCATCCTCGACGGCACCGGCGGCACCACCTGCGAGACCGACGAGGAGACCCGCAGGATCTGCGACCTCGTCGGACTGCACGGCGTCACCCCCCGCCCGGTGGACGGCCCGGACGGCCCCGCCCTGCTGGCCGCCGCCCGGGCCGAGCACGCCGGCAACGTCAATCAGACCGAGATGGCGCGCGCCGGTACTCACCGCGACTACCGGGACGGGCCCAAGGCCTGGAAGGCCGGCAGCGTCGCCGAGCGCACCGAGGCCATCGAGGCGGGCGGCGTGCCGGTGTTCACCAGGGCGGGCTGGCTCGACGCGGGCACCGCCAACGGCGTGCTCTCCCAGTTCAGCGCCCTGTCCAACACCCAGGACGACTGGATCGGCCCCTGGAACCACAGCGCCACCTGGTTCGCCGACCCGTTCCGCCCGGCCCGCCCGGTCACCGCCGCCGAACGCGAGGAGAACGATCAGCGCGTCGTCGCCTTCTTCGACCACTACGTGCGCGACGGAGCCCGCCCGGACGGCCGCCGCCGGGTGCACTACTACACCTTCAACGAGGGCACCTGGCGCACCACCGACCGCTGGCCGGTGGCCGGCACCCGCACCCGCCGGCTCCACCTCGGCCAGGACCACACCCTCGACCGCCGCCGCCCGGAGCGCGCCGGAACCGACCGGCTGGTCCTCGACCCGACCGCCGGCACCGGGGAGTTCGACCGCTGGAACACCAACCTCAGCGGCGATCAGGTCAGCTACCCCGACCGCGCCGCCGTGGACGCCAAACTGCTCAGCTACACCACGGCCCCGCTGACCGAGGACACCCGGATCACCGGCAGCGCCAAGGTCACCCTCGACGTCACCGGTCTGGCCGGCTCCGAGCGGGGCGCGCTGCACGCCTACCTGGAGCACGTCGCCCCGGACGGCCGCGTCACCTACCTCACCGAAGGCCAACTCTCCCTCACCGAAAGGGCCGTGGCCGACCGGGACGACAACCCCGACTGGCGCCGGCTGCGCACGCCCCGGACCTACGCCGCCGCCGACTCCGCACCCTTCCCGCAGGGCCGCGCCCAGCGCGTGGTGATCGACCTCCAGCCGGTCTCGGCGCTGTTCCGCGCGGGCGACCGGATCCGGCTCAGCATCGCCGCCGCCAACCCCGACTCCTTCGAACTGCTCCCGGCCGACGGCCGGGCCGCCTACCTGATCGGCCACGGCGGCGGGCGGGCCTCGACACTGGACCTGCCGGTGGTCGGCTGACCCCGGCGGGCCCGGCATCCCACTCTGAAACCCCGGTGATGTTCCTGCGGATGATCCACTAGTGTGACCGCCTGGCAGCCGGGGGGCGATGGTACTCGTGCGCGGCGCGCCGCTCTCATCAGCCGTCTCTTCGACGAGGAGGCACCCGCGCGTGTACCCAGGACTCTTCGCCCACTGGAAACTCACCAAGCCCTGACCGTGAACGACTGGACGATGGGAGCCGTGTGATCGGAGACGATCAAGCACGGTTCTGAGAGAGCCGGGGGGTGAGACTCCCCCCCGGCTACTCGCT
>NZ_JBEPAM010000119.1:0-2783 GCF_040298605.1 Kitasatospora sp. NPDC001527
GCTGCCCGTGGCGATGGCCTCGGCCATCGCCTTCGTCTGCCCGTCGATCATCTCGGGGAGACGGTCCGCGGCGACGACGGCCAGCGCGGCCTTCAACGCGGCCGGACTCTGCTCGGGCCGGGGGATCAGCTCGACTCCGTCGTGCACGGGCTGACTCATGGCAACGCTCCCTCTCTCGTCTGCTGCGAGGCTACTCGCTCCGGAACACATGTCCGGCAGCCTCACGCGGCACCGCAGACGGGGGCCGGCCGCGTTTGGCGGGTGGTGTGTAGCGGAACAGGGCACGGCCGCCCGAACCGGGATGGCCGAACGCCTTGACGAAGGTGTCCGGCCATCCGCGGTGCCGCGCGGGGGCTAGCGACGTAGCCGCGCGGGGTCGAGGTCGAGGGGGAACGGGTCGGTGAGCGCGGTGGTCTCGCCGACCTGGACGAGGCGGTCGATGTAGAGGCCGCGTTCGAGGTGGCCGAGGTAGAGGCGTGGGGCGGGGTCGAGTTCGAGGCGCCAGTAGTGGGGGATGCCGGCCGCGGCGTACAGGGACGGCTTCATCTTCTTGTCGGTGACCCGGGTGGAGGGCGAGGCGATCTCGACGGCCACGACGACGTCGTCGGCGCTGAGGGTGGTGCCGGCCTCGGCGGCGGCCGCCGCGTCGGCGACGACCAGGTCCGGGATCAGCAGGCCGTCGGGAACGACCACGTTGACCGCCTCCAGCACCTCGAACGGCGCGCCCGCCGTGTCGATGGCGGGGCTCAGGAGCATGGCGAAGCGGAGGCTGGCGCGCTGGTGCGGGACGCCGGGGCTCGGGCTCATCAGCAGTGCTCCCCCGACGAGCTCGATCCGGTTGCGGGGGTCTTCGGGCAGGGCCAGGACGTCCTCGACGGTCCACGGCCCGCTGTGCTCGGTGACTGCAACGCTCACAGGTCCCTTCCTTTCACCCGGCACCTGCCCTCATTGTCCCCGGCGGGAACGGCGGGCGGTACCGGCTCACGGATTCGTCCGGCGGACCGGCCCCGGCAGGCCGGTCATGATCGGGGTGTCACGCAGCGCCGCTGAGGGTCACCGGCTGGCGGGCCGTGCGCAGCGGGACGGCGTGGCCGCGGGCGACGGCGAGGGCCGCACGGTGGCGTTCGCGCTGTCGGCGGTCCGGCCGGGACGGCTTTGGGGGCCGGCCCGGCCCAGCGCAGCCAGACGACCAGCGCCGTCCCCGCCGCGTCCGGGAACTGAACCTTGATCGCCCATGGCCATGGTCATGGCTCATCGTCCGCCTAACGGACCGCCTTACATCGCAACTCGAGCACGAACTTCTCTCATGCCCGACCAAGGTAATCAATGAGCGCTAGCATGACGCGAGACGCCAGGCCCTGCTTCCGGGAGCACCTTTAGCCCGAACGTTATCGGCAGGGATTCCCGCGGAAAGCCCCTCGCCAAGATCAAGGTCGCAGTGAAGGCCGTCAAGGGGAAGCGCACGGCTCGAACTGCCTACCCTTTCTAAAACTGCGGCGATAGGTTTCAGGGGCCCCGTTGCGCGGGGCCCCTGAAACCTATCTGGTGGGGTTACCGATGATTTTTCTGGACTTTTCGACCGAAAGCATCAAGGGTTTTGGCTACGGAGGCAGGGGCAAGGGCTTGGACTTCCGCAACGCAGACCTCTACGACCTGACCTATGAAGCCTTTTGGGGCGACATTGAATTTAGGGTCGGCGATGCAGATTTCAGCGGGCCGGGCCCCGTGCTCGATATGGCAATTGGTCTCTTCAGTGCGTCCTTGGAACTGGCAAAGAAGAAGAGTCACCTGTATTCTGCGGCCGAAGGTGCCGGTTATTATCGGTTCGACCGCAAGGGAGACGATGTAAGGATCAGGCTTGAGCGAATGGGCTCCGGGGTCGTTTCCTATGAAGAATTTTCCAGTGCTGCCAGGGGATTCCTCGAGCTGGTTCTGAAAGAGCTCCCTCGGAAGTATCCAGGACTGTCGGAGAATCCGGAGATATCCAAGCTGAAGGGCCGCCTCAAGCAGTGATCCGCCCGGGGCGGTTCGACAGGAGGGCCGCTCGGCGCATGCCCGAGCGGCCCTCCTGTCACAGAGCGCGACGGCCTGTCGGATCCACAGCCCGAAGCGGCTCGGGTCGCGCAGGCCTCCGCCGGCGGCGCCGAGGGTCCAGCCGTGGGCGACGACCAGGGCGAGGAACACCTCCGCGAGGAGCTCCGGCTCGCGCGGGCCACGGCGCACGGTGATGGACGGCCGGGCCGCGCGGGCGGCGCGCAGCGCGGTGCGGTGCGGGCGAGATCGGCACCGGTGGTCGGGGTCGGAGTCATCGGGCGTTCACCGTCTCGCGGACCGGGGCGGCGGCGGTCGAGCGGAGCTGGCTGGCGCGCTCGCGCAGCGCGCGTACGGTCTCCAGGCGCTCGAGGAGCAGGTACCGGGCGGGGGCGGCGCGGGCCTGCTCGGCGGCCGCCAGCGCGGTGTCGTGGGCGAGGTCGGCTTCGGGTGTCGGCCAGCGGCGTACGGGCCAGCCGCGCGAGCGCGTCGGCGCGGTAGGTGTCGACGGCGTCCCGGGCGGCCTGCAGGTCGGATCCGAGGGCGTCCTCGCGGTCGGCGCCGGCGGGGCGTGCGGCGGCCATCTCCGCGCGCAGATCGGCCTCGGTGCGGCGGGCGGTCGCGTTGACGTCGCGGTGGTCGGCGAGATCGGCGCAGGCGGCGAGGGCCAGGTCCACGCACTCGCCTGGAGCGCACGGCCCGCCCGCGTGCCCGGTGCCGCAGTCCTCGCACGGCAGCGCGCGGCGCGCCGT
>NZ_JBEPAM010000120.1:0-2507 GCF_040298605.1 Kitasatospora sp. NPDC001527
TGGCACCCCGGGCGCACCGCGCTGGTCACCGGCGGCACCGGGGCGCTCGGCGGGCACGTCGCCCGGTGGCTGGTCCGCGGCGGGGTGGAGCACCTCGTGCTGGCCGGCCGGCGCGGCGAGGCCGCACCGGGGGCCGCGGAGCTGCGCGAGGAGCTGTCGGCGGCCGGCGCCGAGGTGGAGATCGCCGCCTGCGACGTCAGTGACCGCGAGGCCCTCGCCGCCCTGCTGGCCGACCTGCGCGGCCGGGGACTGCGGGTGGACACCGTGGTCCACGCGGCGGGCGCCGAGGTCGGCGGGCCGCTCGACCGGATGACCCGCGCGTCCATCGCCGAGGCGGTCGCCGCCAAGGTCGGCGGCGCCCTCGCGCTGGACGAACTGCTGCGCGCCGACGAAGCCGGGACCTTCGTGCTCTTCACCTCGGGTGCCGGGGTGTGGGGCGGAGCCGGCCAGGGCGCCTACGCGGCGGCCAACGCCTGCCTCGACGCCCTCGCCGCCCGGCGCCGGGGCGAGGGCCGGGCCGCCACCGCCGTCGCCTGGGGCCGCTGGGCGGGCGGCGGGATGTCGGACGGCGAGGCCGTCTCGGCGGCGCTCGACCGGATCGGGGTGACGGCGATGGACCCGGAGCTCGCCCTCGAAGCGCTGCGCCAGGCCGTGGAGGAGGACCTGGAGCGGGTGACCGTCGCCGACCTCGACTGGCCGCGCTTCGCCGTCGGCTACACCGCCGCCCGCCCGCGCCCCCTGATCGCGGAGCTGGTCGCGGCCGAGGCCCCGGCGCCGGCCGAGCCGGAGCCGGGCGGCGGCGCCCGGGCGCCCGAGCTGCTGCGCGAGCGCCTCACCGGGCTGTCCGCCGACGACCGGCACGCCGAGTTCGTCACCCTGGTGTGCGCCGAGGTCGCCGCCCAGCTGGGCCACGCCGATCCGGCCGAGATCGAGCCCGAACGGCCGTTCCGCGACCTCGGGTTCGACTCGCTGGCCGCCGTCGGTCTGCGCAACCGGCTGGTCGCGGCCACCGGGCTTGAGCTGCCGACCACGCTGGTCTTCGACCACCCGACGGCGCAGGCGCTGGCCGCCCACCTCGGCGCCGAACTGTTCGACGACACCACCCGGAACGTCTCGGCGCTCGACGAGCTGGACCGGCTGGAGGCCGGCCTGGCGGCGCTGTCCGGCGCCGCGGACCGTGACCGCGTCGCCGACCGGCTGACCGAGCTGGCGGACCGGCTGCGCGGCGGGCCGCGCCCGTCGGCCGACGCCGGGCGCGATCTGCGCACCGCCACCGACGACGAGATGTTCGACATCCTCGGGGAGGAGTTCGGGATCTCCTGAGCAGCCGTTCACACCGGATTTCTCGAACCGAACAGGGGTGCACACATGTCGACCGAGGCCACCGCGCCCGGCGCGCCGAACCCGTACAACGGGTCCGGGTCGAACGAGGAGAAGCTCCGCCACTTCCTGCGGATGACCGCCACGGACCTGCGCGAGACCAAACAGCGGCTGCGGGAGGCCGAACAGGCCGGCCGGGAGCCGATCGCGATCGTCGCGACCGGCTGCCGGCTGCCCGGCGGGGTCCGCTCCGCCGAGGACCTGTGGCACCTGGTGACGGAGGGCACCGACGCGATCGGCGCCTTCCCGGCCGACCGGGGCTGGGCGACCGGGCCCGAGGGGGACGACGCCGCCGGCTCCGCCACCCGGCAGGGCGGATTCGTCTACGAGGCCGCCGAGTTCGACGCGGACTTCTTCGGCATCTCGCCCTTCGAGGCGCTGGCGATGGACCCGCAGCAGCGCCTGCTGCTGGAGACCGCCTGGGAGACCGTGGAGCGCGCCGGCATCGACCCGCTCTCGCTGCGGCGCAGCCGGACCGGCGTCTTCGTCGGCGCCTCCGCGCTCGGCTACGGCGGTGGCCGGCCGGACGCCGCCCCGGCGGTGGCGGGCCACCGGGTGACCGGCGGCTCGATGTCCGTGGTCTCCGGCCGGGTCTCCTACGTGCTCGGCCTGGAGGGCCCGGCGGTGACCCTGGACACCGCCTGCTCCTCGTCCCTGGTCGCCCTGCACACGGCGGCGCAGGCGCTGCGGGCGGGGGACTGCGACCTGGCGCTGGCCGGCGGCGTGACCGTGATGGCCCGGCCGACCGCCTTCGTGGAGTTCTCCCGGCAGAACGGTCTGGCGGCGGACGGGCGGTGCAAGCCGTTCGCGGCGGCGGCGGACGGGACCGGCTGGGGCGAGGGCGTGGGCCTGCTGCTGCTGGAACGGCTGTCGGACGCGGTGCGCAACGGGCATCCCGTGCTCGCGGTGGTGCGCGGCTCGGCGGTGAACCAGGACGGCGCGTCCAACGGCCTGTCCGCGCCGAACGGCCCGTCGCAGGAGCGGGTGATCCGCCAGGCCCTGGTGAACGCGGGGCTCTCCACGGACGAGGTGGACGTGGTGGAGGCGCACGGCACGGGGACGACGCTGGGTGACCCGATCGAGGCGCAGGCGCTGCTGGCGACGTACGGGCGTGAGCGGGCCGGTGA
>NZ_JBEPAM010000121.1:0-2370 GCF_040298605.1 Kitasatospora sp. NPDC001527
GCGGGCGCAGGCGGCGGGCGGCGAGCTGAACCCGCTGCTGCGCGGTCTGGTCCGCGCCCCCCGCCGCACCGCCACCGCGGCCTCCGCACCGGCCGACGAGGCCGCCGGCTTCGCCGCCCGGCTGGCCGCGCTGCCGGAGCGCGATCAGCACCGCGAGCTCCTCGACCTGGTGCGCTCGGCGGCGGCCGCCGTGCTCGGACACCCGTCGAAGAACGCCGTGGCCGCCGCCCAGGCCTTCAAGGAGACCGGGTTCGACTCGCTCGGCGCGGTGCAGCTGCGCAACCGGCTGGCCCGGGCGACCGGCGTCCGGCTCCCGGCGACCCTGGTCTTCGACCACCCGACCCCGCTCGCGCTCGCCCGCCACCTGCGGTCCGAGCTGCTGCCCGAACCGCCGGCCCCCGGTGCCGTCGCCACCGCCCCGGCCCCCGAACCCCGCCCCGACGCCGGACCCGCCATCGCCGACCTGGACATCGACGGCCTGGTCGCCCGCGCCCTGCGCGGCCGCGGCTGACCGCCGACGGCCCTCCGCCCCTTCCGAAAGGCAGACATGACCACCACCACCGACGGCGCGGCCGCCTCCGACCAGACGGCGAGGCTGGTCGCGGCGCTCCGGGCCGCCCTCCAGGACAACGAACAACTCGCCGCAGAGAAAGCGGCGTTGGAGGCGGCGGCCGGTGAGCCGATCGCCATCGTCGGCACGGCCTGCCGGCTGCCCGGCGGCGTCGGCTCCCCGGACGAGCTGTGGCAGCTGGTCGCCGACGGCCGCGACGGCGTGGCCGGGTTCCCCGAGGACCGCGGCTGGGACCTCGACGGGCTGTTCGACCCGGACCCCGACCGGGCGGGCCGCTCCTACGTCAGCGAGGGCGGATTCCTGGACGGCGCGGGCGAGTTCGACGCCGCCTTCTTCGGGATCTCGCCGCGCGAGGCGCTGGCGATGGACCCGCAGCAACGGCTGCTGCTGGAGACCTCCTGGGAGGCCCTGGAGCGGGCCGGCCTCGACCCGGCGGCGCTGCGCGGTACGGCGGTCGGCGTCTTCTCCGGCGTGATGTACCACGACTACGCCACCGGGCTGAGCAGCGTGCCGGCGGGGCTCGAAGGCTTCCTCGCGACCGGCACCTCCGGCTCGGTGGCCTCGGGCCGGGTCGCCTACACGCTGGGCCTGGAGGGGCCCGCGATCACCGTGGACACCGCCTGCTCCTCCTCCCTGGTCGCCGTCCACCTGGCCGCCCAGTCGCTGCGCAGCGGTGAGTCCTCGCTCGCCCTGGCGGGCGGGGTCGCGGTGATGTCCCAGCCCTCGCCGTTCGTGGAGTTCTCCCGGCAGCGCGGGCTCGCGGCCGACGGGCGGTGCAAGGCGTTCGCGGACGCCGCCGACGGCACCGGCTGGGCGGAGGGCGTGGCCGTCCTCGTCCTGGAACGGCTTTCGGACGCGCGGCGGTTGGGCCATGAGGTGCTGGCCGTGGTCCGGGGCTCGGCCGTGAACCAGGACGGTGCCTCGAACGGTCTCACGGCCCCCAACGGCCCCGCCCAGCAGCGGGTGATCCGGGCCGCGCTCGCCAACGCCCGGCTGGTGGCGGCCGACGTCGACGCCGTCGAGGGCCACGGCACCGGCACGCCGCTCGGCGACCCGATCGAGGCGCAGGCGGTGCTGGCCACCTACGGCCAGGGGCGGTCGGCCGAACAGCCGCTCTGGCTGGGCTCGTTGAAGTCCAACATCGGGCACACCCAGGCCGCCGCCGGGGTGGCCGGGGTGATCAAGATGGTGGAGGCGCTGCGGCACGGCGTCCTGCCGAAGACCCTTCACGTCGACGAGCCGACCCAGCAGG
Source organism: Kitasatospora sp. NPDC001527 (assembly GCF_040298605.1). Classification (NCBI taxonomy): domain Bacteria; kingdom Bacillati; phylum Actinomycetota; class Actinomycetes; order Kitasatosporales; family Streptomycetaceae; genus Kitasatospora; species Kitasatospora sp. NPDC001527. The sequence continues at coordinate 1,824 of NZ_JBEPAM010000121.1, forward strand.
TCGACTGGTCGGTGGGGGAGGTACGGCTGCTGACCGAGGCCCGGCCGTGGCCGCGGGCGGAGCGCCCGCGCCGGGCCGCCGTCTCGGCCTTCGGCGTCAGCGGCACCAACGCGCACGTCATCCTGGAGGAGGCGCCCGCCCCGCAGACCCCGCAGGGCGCGGAGACGCCGGGCGACCGGGAACCCGCCGCCGTCCCCTGGCTGCTGTCCGCGGCCTCGGCCACCGCCCTGCGCGCCCAGGCCGAGCGGCTGCTCGACCACGCCGACGCGCGGCGCCCGCAGCCCGCCGCCGCCGCCCGCACCCTGGCCGAGGGCCGGGCGCTCCTGCCGCACCGCGCCGTCGTGGTCGCCGACGCGCTGGACGGTCACCGCGCCGGGCTGGCCGCGCTCGCGGCCGGCGTGGCCGGGCCCGCACTGGTCACCGGGACGGCGGACGTCGCGGGTCAGACCGTCTTCGTCTTCCCGGGTCAGGGGTCGCAGTGGGCGGGGATGGGGCGGCGGCTGCTGGCGGAGTCCCCGGTCTTCGCGGAGGCGCTGGCGGAGGTCGA
>NZ_JBEPAM010000123.1:0-1696 GCF_040298605.1 Kitasatospora sp. NPDC001527
CCAGCACCGTCCCCGCCGGATCCAGAACCGGACCGGCATCAGCGGCCACCTCGGCACGGACCAGACGGGGCACGACAATCCCGCCATCACGCCAGGCCACCTGCGACTCGCCCGAGGCGAGCGCGTCGGCCGCCAGCGAGGCGGGCGCCGACGAGCCGTCGGTGTCCACCAGGACGATGCGGCCCGGGTGCTCCAGCTGCGCGGTTCGCACCAGGCCCCAGACGGCGGAGGCCGCCGGGTCCTCGGCCGCGTCGGCCGTCAGCACGGCGACCGGACGCTCGGAGTCCCCGGCCAGGTGCTCCTGGAGCCGGGCGAGCGCCGTCCCGGCCGCCTCGCGGGCCGCCCGCGGCGCGGACAGCCCCTCGGGGAGGGCGGTGAGGTCGAGCACGTCCGGCGCCGCCGCGCCGGCCGCCGCCTTCGGCAGCTCGGCCGGCACCCAGTCGAGGCGGTACAGGTGCTCGGTGGCGTCCTGGGCGGTGGAGAGCCGCTCGGGCGCCACCGGCCGCAGGACCAGCGCCCCGATGGCGCCGACCGGCCGGCCCGCCGGATCGGTGAGGGCGAAGGAGACGGCGTCCGGCCCCTCCCGCCGGGCGTGCACCCGCAGGGCCGTCGCCCCCGAGGCGAACAGGGCGACGTCGTTCCAGGCGAACGGCAGCAGGACCTCCCCCGGGCGGGCCACCGGAGCAGCGCCCAGGTTGGCCGCCTGCAGCGCCGCGTCCAGCAGGGCCGGGTGGAGACCGAACCGCCCGGCGGACTCGGCCAGTTCAGCAGGAAGGGCGACCTCGGCGAACACCTCCTCGCCCGAGCGCCAGGCGGCCCGCAGGCCCTGGAAGGCGTCGCCGTACGCGTAGCCGGCCTCGGCGAGGCCCGGGTAGAAGCCGTCGAGGTCGACCGGCTCCGCGCCGGGCGGCGGCCAGGCCTCGTAGCCGAACTCCGGTGCGTGCTCGGACGCCAGGAAGCCGGTGGCGTGCCGGGTCCAGGCGCCGCCCTCGCCGTCGTCGGGCCGTGCGTGCACATGGACGGCCCGACGGGCGTCGTCGGCGGCCGGGTCGACCGTGACGCGGACCTGGACGCCCCCGCGCTCCGGCAGGATCGCGGGCGCCTCCACCACCAGCTCCTCCAGCCGGCCGAGCCCGGTCTCCTCCCCCGCGCGCAGGGCGAGTTCGAGGAAGGCGGCGCCGGGCAGCAGGACCGTCCCCGACACGGCGTGGTCGGCCAGCCACGGGTGCGACCGGGTCGACAGCCGGCCGGTGAACACCGAGCCCCCGTCCGGCAGTTCGACCAGCGCGCCGAGCAGCGGGTGCGCGGCTGCGGCGACGCCGAAGGCGGTCACGTCGCCGGTGCCGGCCACGGGCTCCAGCCAGTAGCGCTGGTGCTGGAAGGGGTAGGTGGGGAGGTCGGCGGGGCGGACGCGGCCGGCGCCGGCGTAGGTCGCCGACCAGTCCACGGGCACGCCGTGGACGTGGAGTTCGGCGGCGGCCAGCAGGACACGGTCCCAGCCGCCGTCGTCGCGGCGCAGGGTGCCGGTGACCACGGTCGGGGCCTGGACGGCGTCCTCCAGGGCCTCCACGATGCCGTGGGCGAGGACGGGGTGGGCGCTGACCTCGACGAAGCAACGGAAGCCCTCGGCCGCCAACGTCTGCACGGCTTCGCCGAATTGAACGGTCCGGCGCAGGTTGCGGTACCAGTAGCCGGC
>NZ_JBEPAM010000124.1:0-1461 GCF_040298605.1 Kitasatospora sp. NPDC001527
GTTGGCGACCCAGTCGTTGGCGACGTTGTTGTTGGTGTCGACGAAGGCGACGTGGGTGGCGTTCGCGTCCATCGACACCGGCGAACTCGGCGCCGGGGATCCACCGGTGGACCCGCTGCCGATCGACAGGCCGGGGTAGTAGGTGCTGAGTATGGACTGCCAGGACTGCCCGGCGAGGGCGCAGTTCTGGGAGCCCCACTGGCTGAGCGTGTTCGGGTAGCGGGACAGCCCGGAACCGCAGGACTCGGAGGTGTTGCCGGTGAGCGTCGCCTGGTAGGAGGCCTGGAAGATCGAGCCGTTCCTGGTCATGACCGAGTTCCAGGTCGCGTCCACCGCCGCGTTGGTGGTGGCGGTGGCCCTGCCGGGGATGTACCGCTGGTAGTTGATCGAGTCGTCGACGTTGTAGCAGGTTCCGTTGCTCGACCCGCCGCGCCAGTTGTTGACCCAGTACCACGCGTAGGTCTTGGCCGCCATCGCACCGGCCTTGAGCGAATCGGGCTGCCAGGAGGTGATCCACTCACCGGGCAGCACGTCCTTGACGTACGAGTTGAACGGCACGTTGACCACGCCGGTCTGCGTGCCCGCGACGGGGGCGCCGGTGCTGGTGTGCTGCGCGTACTGCAGGACCCGGATGCTGGAGGGCGGGGTGGAGTCGGAGGCGTAGCCACCGCAGTTCCCGGTGGTCAGCGCGGACGGAGCCTCCGTCAGCGGGGCCACCGCGCTCGGGGACATCGCGCTCGGGGCCGCACCGGTCGGGGCCGCACCGCTCGGGGCGGACGCGGCGGGGGCCACTCCGGCCTTGGCCCGCGGGGCCTCCAGCGACGCGCCCCGGCCGGTCATCGACTGCGACCGGTTGGTCAGCTGCACGGTCAGCGAGTCGCCGGAGTTCGCGGGGGTCAGCCCCGCGAGCTGGAAGGTGCCGAATCCCGGCGCCTTCACCGTGACCGTCACGGCCTCGCCGGTCGGGTCCGGATAGTCGATCGTGAAGCCGCCGGCACCGTCGGTGCGGCCCACGAGGGCGCCGTTCACCTCGATGCGCGCTCCCGACACGGCCGGCATGAAGGTGGGCGGGGTGATCACCCCGTTGTCGACCTTCTGGGCCCGGGCGTCGCTCACGGTCCCGGAGAGGACGATCGAGGCGGTCTGCGGCGTGTCCTCCTCCGGTGCTGCGGCGGCGGCCGGGACCGTCGCGGCGCAGCACACGGCCGCCATCGCCGTGACACCGCCGAGCGCCAGGCGCAGGCCATGGATGACTGACATTCGGAATTCCTTAGCTGTGGGCCGCGCCGGCCGACGGGGTCGGCCGGCGCGGTGGCGGGGGAGCGGGGTCGTGCCGGTGTGCGGTGCTCAGCAGCCGGTGTTCAGCGGTTGGTGTTCAGCGGCTGGTGCCGCCGATGCCGGAGGGGCCGTTCCAGGCGCCGTTGTTGATCCAGTCGTTGGCGATGTTGCCGTTGGTGTCGA
>NZ_JBEPAM010000125.1:0-1403 GCF_040298605.1 Kitasatospora sp. NPDC001527
GCACATAGTCTGAGACCTGATGCCGAGCCGATTGTGGTGAAGTGGATGATCCTATGCTGTCGAGAAAAGCCTCTAGCGAGTTTCATGGCGGCCCGTACCCCAAACCGACTCAGGTGGTCAGGTAGAGAATACCGAGGCGTTCGGGTGAACTATGGTTAAGGAACTCGGCAAAATGCCCCCGTAACTTCGGGAGAAGGGGGGCCATTCCTGGTGACGGCACTTGCTGTCTGAGCTGGGGGTGGCCGCAGAGACCAGCGAGAAGCGACTGTTTACTAAAAACACAGGTCCGTGCGAAGCCGTAAGGCGATGTATACGGACTGACGCCTGCCCGGTGCTGGAACGTTAAGGGGACCGGTTAGCTCCATTTCGGTGGGGCGAAGCTGAGAACTTAAGCGCCAGTAAACGGCGGTGGTAACTATAACCATCCTAAGGTAGCGAAATTCCTTGTCGGGTAAGTTCCGACCTGCACGAATGGCGTAACGACTTCTCGACTGTCTCAACCATAGGCCCGGTGAAATTGCATTACGAGTAAAGATGCTCGTTTCGCGCAGCAGGACGGAAAGACCCCGGGACCTTTACTATAGCTTGATATTGGTGTTCGGTTCGGCTTGTGTAGGATAGGTGGGAGACTTTGAAGCCGTGACGCCAGTCATGGTGGAGTCGTCGTTGAAATACCACTCTGGTCGTGCTGGATGTCTAACCTGGGTCCGTGATCCGGATCAGGGACAGTGTCTGGTGGGTAGTTTAACTGGGGCGGTTGCCTCCTAAAGGGTAACGGAGGCGCCCAAAGGTTCCCTCAGCCTGGTTGGCAATCAGGTGTTGAGTGTAAGTGCACAAGGGAGCTTGACTGTGAGACTGACGGGTCGAGCAGGTACGAAAGTAGGGACTAGTGATCCGGCGGTGGCTTGTGGAAGCGCCGTCGCTCAACGGATAAAAGGTACCCCGGGGATAACAGGCTGATCTTCCCCAAGAGTCCATATCGACGGGATGGTTTGGCACCTCGATGTCGGCTCGTCGCATCCTGGGGCTGGAGTAGGTCCCAAGGGTTGGGCTGTTCGCCCATTAAAGCGGTACGCGAGCTGGGTTTAGAACGTCGTGAGACAGTTCGGTCCCTATCCGCTGTGCGCGTAGGAGTGTTGAGAAGGGCTGTCCCTAGTACGAGAGGACCGGGACGGACGAACCTCTGGTGTGCCAGTTGTTCTGCCAAGGGCATGGCTGGTTGGCTACGTTCGGGAGGGATAACCGCTGAAAGCATCTAAGCGGGAAGCCTGCTTCGAGATGAGCACTCCCACCTCCTTGAGAGGGTAAGGCTCCCAGTAGACGACTGGGTTGATAGGCCGGATATGGAAGCCCTGTGAGGGGTGGAGTTGACCGGTACTAATAGGCCGAGGGCTTGTCCTCAG
>NZ_JBEPAM010000126.1:0-1164 GCF_040298605.1 Kitasatospora sp. NPDC001527
TGTCCGAATGGGGAAACCCGGCAGTCGTCATGGGCTGTCACCCGCTGCTGAACACATAGGCAGTGTGGAGGGAACGCGGGGAAGTGAAACATCTCAGTACCCGCAGGAAGAGAAAACAACCGTGATTCCGGGAGTAGTGGCGAGCGAAACCGGATGAGGCTAAACCTTGAGCGTGTGAGACCCGGCAGGGGTTGCGCTCAGGGGGTCGTGGGTTTTTTCTTGATCGGTCTGCCGGCCGGTCGGCGAGTCAGAAACCGTATGGATAGTCGAAGGACATGCGAAAGGTCCGGCGTAGAGGGTAAGACCCCCGTAGACGAAATCTGTACGGCTCGCTTGAAGAATACCCAAGTAGCACGGGGCCCGAGAAATCCCGTGTGAATCTGGCGGGACCACCCGCTAAGCCTAAATATTCCCTGGTGACCGATAGCGGATAGTACCGTGAGGGAATGGTGAAAAGTACCGCGGGAGCGGAGTGAAATAGTACCTGAAACCGTGTGCCTACAAGCCGTGGGAGCGTCGTTCATCAGCTTGCTGGTGGGCCGTGACTGCGTGCCTTTTGAAGAATGAGCCTGCGAGTTTGCGGTGTGTAGCGAGGTTAACCCGTGTGGGGTAGCCGTAGCGAAAGCGAGTCCGAATAGGGCGGTTGAGTTGCATGCCCAAGACCCGAAGCGGAGTGATCTAGCCATGGGCAGGTTGAAGCGGAGGTAAGACTTCGTGGAGGACCGAACCCACCAGGGTTGAAAACCTGGGGGATGACCTGTGGTTAGGGGTGAAAGGCCAATCAAACTCCGTGATAGCTGGTTCTCCCCGAAATGCATTTAGGTGCAGCGTCACGTGTTTCTTGCCGGAGGTAGAGCACTGGATAGGCGATGGGCCTCACCGGGTTACTGACCTTAGCCAAACTCCGAATGCCGGTAAGTGAGAGCGTGGCAGTGAGACTGTGGGGGATAAGCTCCATGGTCGAGAGGGAAACAGCCCAGAACACCGACTAAGGTCCCTAAGCGTGTGCTAAGTGGGAAAGGATGTGGAGTCGCAGAGACAACCAGGAGGTTGGCTTAGAAGCAGCCACCCTTGAAAGAGTGCGTAATAGCTCACTGGTCAAGTGATTCCGCGCCGACAATGTAGCGGGGCTCAAGCACATCACCGAAGTCGTGTCATTGCAGC
>NZ_JBEPAM010000127.1:0-1131 GCF_040298605.1 Kitasatospora sp. NPDC001527
GTTGCGGGCCATCACGACGCGCTGGATCTGGTTGGTGCCCTCGTAGATCTGCGTGATCTTCGCGTCCCGCATCATCCGCTCCAGCGGATAGTCCCGGGTGTACCCGTACCCGCCCAGCAACTGCACCGCGTCCGTCGTGATCTCCATCGCCGCGTCCGACGCGAAACACTTCGCCGCCGCACCGAAGAACGTCAGATCACCATCACCGCGCTGCGACCGCGCCGCCGCCGCATACGTCAGCTGACGCGCCGCCTCCAGCTTCATCGCCATGTCCGCCAGCATGAACTGCACACCCTGGAAGTCACCGATCGGCTTCCCGAACTGCCGCCGCTCCCGCACATACCCCTTCGCGTAGTCCAGCGCCCCCTGCGCGATCCCCAGCGCCTGCGCCGCGATCGTCACCCGGGTGTGGTCCAGCGTCCTCATCGCCGTCGCGAACCCCGTCCCCTCCCCACCGATCATCCGGTCCGCCGGAATCCGCACGTTGTCGAAGTACACCTCACGCGTCGGCGACCCCTTGATCCCCAGCTTCCGCTCCGGCGCACCGAACGACACCCCCGCGTCGCCCTTCTCCACCACGAACGCCGAAATACCCTTCGAACGCTTCTCCGGATCCGTCACCGCCATCACGGTGTAGAACTCCGACACACCCGCGTTGGTGATCCAGCGCTTCACCCCGTCCAGCACCCAGAAATCCCCGTCCCGCACCGCCCGCGTCCTCATCCCCGCCGCGTCCGAACCCGCCTCCGGCTCCGACAGGCAGTACGAGAACATCCCCTCCCCGCGCGCCAGCGCCCCCAGATACCTCTCCTTCAGCTCCCGCGACCCCGACAACTGCACCGGCAGCGAACCCAGCTTGTTCACCGCCGGGATCAGCGACGAGGACGCGCACACCCGCGCCACCTCCTCGATCACGATCACCGTCGCCAGCGCGTCCGCCCCCGCACCCCCGAACTCCTCCGGCACATGCACCGCGTGCAGGTCATTGCCCCGCAACGCCTCCAGCGCCTCCCGCGGGAACCGCCCCTGCTCGTCCACGTCCGCCGCGAACGGCGCGATCTTCGCCTCGGCCAGCGAACGCACCGCCTCACGGAGCATCCCGTGCTCCTCGGAGACCCGGAAGAGATCGAA
>NZ_JBEPAM010000128.1:0-1028 GCF_040298605.1 Kitasatospora sp. NPDC001527
GACGATCTTCGCGGAGGTGGTGGCGCGGGTGGGGGCGGCCGCGTTAGAGCTTGCGAAGTCCACTGAGGACCCTTTCGAGCAGCGTGACGTCGGGCTGGTTTCCGGTTTCGCCGCCGGAAGCGGGCTGGTGGATGGCGACCAGGCCGGCCTCGGCCAGGTCGGCCACGAGGATCCGGGCCACTCCCAGGGGCAGGGAGAGCAGCGCCGAGACCTCGGCCACGGACTTGACCTCGGTGCACAGGGTGCAGATCCGCTGGTGCTCGGGGAGCAGGGTGGCCAGGCGTTGCGGATCCACGTTGGCGGAGACGAGCGCCTCCAGGGCGAGCTCGTACCGGGGCCGGGTGCGTCCGCCGGTCATCGCGAACGGGCGGATCAGCGGGCCGGAGTCCGGCTCGTCCTCGAAGTCGTCGCCGAAGTCCTGGCCGGGCCCGTGGTGGCCGGGCGCCGGGCCGGGTGACGCGGCCGGCCGCCCGACGGCCGGGCCGCGGCCGGAGAGGTGACCGGGCTGCTGTCCGACCGTCCCGTCCGGGTAGCCGGGCGGGGGAGCGTCGTACGAGGGCCGGGGCTGGCCGTACTGGCCGTACTGCCCCGGCGCGTACGGCTGGCCGTACGACGGCCCGCCGTAGTGCGGGCCGGGCTGGCCGTGCTGGCCGTGCAGCGGCTGGCCGTACTGCTGACCGTGGCCGACGACGCCGGGTGCTCCGAAGGCGTCATGGCCTGTGCCAGGGTACGGAACGCCGTACTGGCCGCTGCGGTCGTCGGGCGGTGTCACGGTTCCTCTCCTCACAGGGTGCGGCGGTGCGGTGCGAGCTCGGGCACGGGTCCGGAGCCGGTGGTGCGAAGGCCGTACAACGTCCGAACCCGAGCCCGCCGAAGCGGGCCCGGGACGAACGCGGAGGTGCTTCGAATACCTGGACGGTATCCGACGGACCGTCAGTGCAGGAGACTGCCCTGGAGTTCTGCGCGGAGTGCGGGGGTGAGGACGGCGCCGGCGCGGTCGACGAGCAGGGCCATCTCGTATCCGACGA